>CP128433.1:4852500-5105000 GCA_032615215.1 Microbulbifer sp. MKSA007
AACACTGGTGCCTGTTGTGCGCTTGCCGCACTCACCTACTACTTCCAGATCTGAGGCCTTTTCACCATCCTTAAAGCCAATGCGATGAACCTTGCCATCTCGCTGGATAGTAACCTCCAGAACTTTTGAGAGGGCGTTAACCACCGAAACACCGACGCCGTGAAGGCCACCGGAGAATTGGTAATTATCATTGGAAAACTTACCGCCGGCGTGCAAAGTGGAGAGGATAACCTCTACACCAGGCCGTCCCTGCTCAGGGTGAATATCGACAGGCATACCGCGGCCGTTGTCGCTGACAGAAAGCGAGTGGTCCTTGTGTAACACCACTTCAATTTTCTTGGCATGTCCGGCCAGGGCTTCGTCGACACTGTTGTCGATTACCTCCTGAGCCAGGTGATTTGGGCGTGCGGTATCGGTATACATCCCGGGGCGCTTACGCACCGGATCTAGTCCCGTGAGTACCTCAATATCTTCGGCGGAATAATTAGCCATAATTCTTATTGATTACTGCTCGTTAAATAGAAATTCGGTGATAGGGTCGCAATAGCGTGCGAACTCCTGAAAACTATGATCGCCACCGTCTTCAATGGTCTGGCGTTGCCCTTGGTAGAAATCCTGCGCATCGCGATAATCCAGAACTTCATCCCCGCGCTGGGCGAGTAACCAGTAGCGACTCTGTAACGGCTTCTCCAATTCAGCCTGTACCCGCTGCATGGCATCTACATCAACCTGGGTAAGACGGAATTCCTCTTCTTCACCGCTATAGGGTTTTAAAACCTTCCCCACATAGGCTGGAATAAAGCGCGCGGGGCGCACTGCGGGATTTATCAGTACAGCGGGCAATCGGAAGCGCTCACCAAGGTAAGTGCACCAAAATCCCCCCATAGAACTCCCTACCAGTCCAATGGGCCCCCTATCGGACTGCCGAAGGAGATCCTCCACAAGAGCCACCAAAGATTTCTGCGCCTCCTCTGTATAGGGAGGAATCTGCGGTGCACAGAAGGTAACATGCGGGTATTGGGCCTGGAGCCGTTCTCGCATCAACTGGCATTTGAAGGACTGTGGTGATGAAAGGAAGCCGTGCAGATATATCAGCACCGGCCTTCCCTGAAGATCATTAGTTTGCATAGGCGGTGATTATAGCGCCCATATCGTCAATCGGGGGCGCTATGTAACCAGAAGCCTCAAACCGTGTGGGAATCACAGCAATGTGCGATTCAAACTGGCAAAGGCCCGCCCCATATCTACACGCATATCAGACCAGAAAGTAACACTGGTAAAGCGCTCCATGCGCCCACCCGGGCCATAGGCACCAAAGTTCTCACCGATATCGCGGCGATCCCGGAAGCGCATCACTGCATTGCCCTCTCGATCATAAAGAGTTCCAACCAGTACCCCATAGGCACTCTGCTCGGTGTAGACGCGCCAGGTCCAGGGAGAGGGGTCCAGTGGCGCAGCTACCGAAAATTTCTCCAGGGATAAGGACAATGTGTAATCTGCCTCTTCCTGCTCCTTTGCTACCACGCTGTTACGCGGTTCGAGAAACTTCTCGGCAAACGTTTTGACCAACAGTGCATTCATCTGCTGTAGGTCCCTATCATCCAGCTCGTAATCTTTCTCTCTGTAGCGGGTGCGCGGCACCGAAGAAAAGCGCTTGGTGTAATCAATTTGTACAGGGGCAATAAACACTTTGGAGCCGCTCATATCAAAAGCAAAGGCCGCGGCAACTTCATCCAACGAGCTAGATCTGGGAACCAAACCTTGGCTATCTTCCTGTTCAGCCAACTTTAAGTCCCCCACCTTACTGGGATCATGAGCACAGGCACCGACTAATAACGCCAAGCCAATGAGCGGTAAAACAAATATTCTGTTCATTATTATTCCTCACTTCCCGATGTTATCCACTTAGCAGACGGAGTAGCTGCAAAATACGCATGAAATGAGGGGCAGTAGCACAAATAAAACCCCAGTGCCTATTAGCGTATTTTATCAACTGTCAAATACTACTATTGATTCTGGTATGCCCCATTAAACAAATATCATCAATGATCATAAGTCTGGGGAAATTTCATTGTACGGTGAGAAAACAAAAAAGATAATGGTAAGTTCGTAAAGGGAGGCTTTACAAATAAAGGCGAGCTAGAAACTCTTAAATAACACGATAGAAATCCCACAAAGTGGGACTTCAAAAAAGCAGGCACATCTCAAGGAGAGGTGACTCAGTAACCGGAAGACGCAAAGTCAACAGAGTATTTTGAAACCTCAACCCGTTCGACACCGGTTTTATAGCTACCGTCATCATATAAATCGAACCAACGATATCCCGGCATCTCGTCGTCTACGGCAAAAGGCCCACTACCCGGAGTAAATTGTACAGAAGTGGAAGGTGTCGCATGTAAGCCGATCCGGCCCTCATGGTTATCAAACTGCTGATGAACATGGCCCCACACGAGCGCTTTGACTTGGGGCGCTTTGGATACCATTTGCAAGAGTTGCTCGCGTCCATCGCGCAGCATATGGCCATCAATCCACTTACTACCCACCTGTACCGGCTGGTGGTGCATCATGATCATTACCGGGTGTTCCCGGGTTTCCCAAAGCAGCAGCTGCAAACGCTCAAGCTGAGCTTCGCTGAGACCGCCACATATCTGGTTTTCAACACTGGTATCCAGAAGCAAGAGGCGCCAACTTCCTAGGGCAACCACTTCTGTACAGCGTTGTGGGGCCAGCTGTTTCATACGAGAGCTTAAGTCGTGATTCCCCGGTAGCCAGTACCAAGGTTTCTGCACCCTGCGCATTTTCTGAAGAAACCGGCGGTAAGAGGCCTCGGCCCCATTCGCGCTAATATCTCCTGTCGCCACCAGCAATTGCGCTGCCTGCTGCCTGGAAACGATTGCGGACAGTACCTCATCCAAAGTATGACCGGTGTCCAAACCCAGTAATTGATAATCCGGCCGGCTGCCGATGTGTGGGTCTGTTATTTGGATCAGACGATATGAATTGGTCTTATCGGACCTGCTAGGCTCATTGTGCTCGCGAATCACTTGCTCACCTTGTAATCACATCCATGTGTTCTACCGCAGAATTAAATTTTTCGGCCATCCAGCACTAATTGAAATTCTGCGCGACCATTTGCAAGACAGTACTCAAGCCACTCACCGAGAAAACGGTTGGCCTGAGGCCTCTCATCTGCGCGCTGCATACGGGGATTTGGGTAAGCGATATCCACTCCTTTACCACCTACCGGCCCACAGCCATTAACTGTTATCACCTCTGCCATCCGCGCATCGTGATAGAGACGAGCGGTCAGGTTAGGAGATGCCAGCCAGTGGCTTTCACTGAGATTTACCTCTGCGTCCAGTGACACTTCTGTCGTGTACCTGGATCTCGCTACCACTCTCAGCTTTAAGCTGCCACCAGGGATTTGATAGCACCATTGCTCTCTCTCTGAAAGCTCAGGTAGCAGCCTCAGTAGACGTAGGTAGTTAGCGTCGCAGTCGGCATGATAAGACGGTAAATCGACGCGATATACTGCTTTACCGTTGCCATTTGGCGACATTTTCATCTGCCTGCGCTGACGCGCACCTACCTCACGCACTAGAGCCATTATCAACACTCCAATTCAATTGCCGCCGTGACTTACATCTCAGTTTACCTTTTGTGCAGGTAAAGTAGCGCAAAGAGCTGTGACCGCTCAGGCTAGTGGCGTCATATGAGTAAACCGCTTCCGATTTAACTCTAGCCACTGCACCGAAATCAGTGTGGTGGCATTGTCTATCGGGTTTTCTCCCGGGGCGTAATCCCCCCGCATCGCATCTACGACGTTCTGCCTCGGGAATACCCGCAAACGGATATCCTCATTTTCCTCAGCCAAGCCGAATACGCCCTCGGCCTGCTCCAAATCTACCAGGGCACAATACAGATGTATCCGCTCCGAGCTGCCCCCTGGGCTGGGGATATAACTGTGGATAAAATGCAGATCGTCCACAGTACATCCAGACTCTTCCAATACCTCTCTGTGCGCTACATCCTCCAGACTCTCCCCTTTCTCCACCATACCGGCTACCACTTCAAGACACCAAGGCCCTGCTGGGCGCCCCAGGGCACCAGTGCGGAATTGCTCGGTAAGTGCCAACAGGTCCCTGACAGGATCGTAAAGTAAGACTCCAACGGCCTCTCCGCGCTGAAACAGTTCCCGCTCTATTTCATTGCTCCAACCCCCGCGAAACAAGCGGTGGCGCAATCGCAGGCGCACCATAGTGAAAAATCCCTTAAACACGGTTTCCCTGGAAATTATGTCTACCGAATCAGCGGTGAACTCCGGGTTTAAATCAGTTCGACTGTTATCTTGTGGCATGGTTCGTCTTTCCCTAGGTTTCGGTTTTGCTGCGCTGCTTCCGCGACAAGACCGGGGTACCAGCTGTTATACTCTGCGCCCACCGTACCAGCCGCTGACTGCAGAGGCTATCCGGGTTTCCGTGTTGAATTTCGAGAGTACACAACATGAGAGTGCTGAATATCGCCTATCAGCAGCTACGGCGCTATGGCAAGACAAGGGTTAGCTGGGCACAAAAGCTCACCTTCGGCCTGATTAAAAATGACCACTACACCCAAGTGTTCAGCGACCGCGATATCGCCGCATTTGAGGCACCCTTTGGTATTCGCGACCTGGGTGTAAAAAAGGCGAACCGACGCTTGATGGAAACTGTCGAGGCCTTTGAGCCAGACCTGATCATCGCAGGCCACTGCGATATGATCACTAACGACACTCTGAAGGCCATTAAGCAACGCCTGCCCAATTGCTTTATCGCTCACTGCAATAATGATCCCCTCTTTGTTCCCAGCAATGTCGAGCGAATCAAATACCGCGCGGAAGTCGCCGATGCAGTTTTTGTATCCACCGGGCGAAGAGAACTGAAAATATTTGAGGGCTTTGGTGCTCGTGTTTATCACATGCCGAACCCGGTTGAACCCTCGATTGAAAACCTCAATAACGCTGAACGCACGGATTTAGCCATCGACCTGCTTTTCTGCAGTAACAGCAATAATTTCACCAAGCGTCTGCAAATGGTTAAAAACCTGAAAGATGCCTTGGGGGATTCGCTGAACTTTAAAACCTATGGCAGCTTCGGCGAGGCTCCCGTTTGGGGCCGCGACTACGACCACGCTCTATCTCAAACCAAAATGGGACTGAATTTCAATCGCCAAGATACCCATTACTGGTACTCCTCAGCACGCATGGCGCAGTTGGCGGGCAACGGTATTTTGCAGTTCACCAGTGATAAATTACATTTTGACGACTTGTTGCCTGCTGAGAGCGTCGTTTATTTCTCCGATGAGCAGGACCTATTAGAAAAAATCCGCGAATTTAACGGTGACGATGCCAAGCGACGCGCCTGGGCCGCACGGGCCAGGGAGTTTTTCCACAATGAAATGAACTCGAAGCTCTACGCTCAGTACATTGTCGAAGCCACAAGCTTACAGCCTTTTAGCCACGACTATGCTTGGGCTCAAGATATCAATCTGGATGGCACACTCAGGTAGTGTTACGCCCACTCTATTCGATCAGATGCAATAGATTATGAGTAATAACCCAATTCGAGTCGCACAGATACTCGCCGGTGCTGAGCACGGTGGTGCTGAGAATTTCTTTGTGCGTCTCGTCAGTGGATTAAATCCCCGCAGCGAAATTACAGAAAAAGCGTTTATTCGCAACCACGATCACCGGGTACAGGCACTGCGTAGCAACAGTGTTGAAACCGAAGGTTTTAAATTTGGTGGCAAGCTGGATTTTCTCGGCCGAAAAAAATACCGAGATGCCCTGAACCAATGGCAACCGGATATCGTGATGACTTGGATGGGACGTGCCACTTCAATCACCCCCAACTCTGAAAAATACCGATTGGTAAGCCGCCTAGGGCACTATTACAACCTGAAGTATTACCGTCACGCAGATTATTGGATCGGCATCAGCAAAGGTATCTGCCAGCATTTAAAGGACGGAGGCATCCCCAAGGATAAGATTTTCCATATCCCCAATTTTGCCGATGAGACACCAGTTAATCCGCTGCCTAGAAATAGCTTCAATACTTCGGAAGACCGGCCCCTGATACTGGCTGCAGGCCGCCTACATATCAATAAAGGGTTCGACACCCTCCTGCATTCACTCACCCAGGTACCCAACGCCACTCTGTGGCTTGCAGGTAGTGGCCCTGAGGAGAGCAAGTTGAAATCCCTGTGCCACCGACTCGGCCTGGAAGAGCGGGTTCGCTTCCTCGGTTGGCGCAATGATGTCACCACCCTGATGCGCACTGCGGATATGTTCGTGTGCCCTTCTCGACATGAGGGCCTGGGCTCTATTGTGATGGAGTCCTGGGCCCATCGCTGCCCTATAGTAGCGACAGACTCTCAGGGCCCTGGAGAAGTGATTACCAATGGCAAAACCGGTCTGATTACCCCTATCGATAATGCCGATGAACTGGCCAAAGCCATGAAGTCCGTTATCGAGTCGCCGGAATTGCGCCAAAGCCTGATCGAAAATGCGGCCGAGGAGTACGCAACGACTTATGCGAAACAGGTTATCGTCGACTCCTATATCGATCTATACGAAAACCTGATGAAGAAAGGGCGCTAGCGGTGAATGGCAGCCACCGAATACCCGGTGGCTGCTAAATCGTATTTTTCGTTTCGTGCCAAATCGTACTTATTGATAGGCCGGGGGCAAATCCCGCAAAAGAGCGCTAACCCCATTGGCGATCAGTCGTTGACGCTGCTCAATACTATCGGGGCGTGTTAACAATTCGCTGGCTCTCCCCCCAAATCACAGCCCCGCCCGGGCGCCCAATACCCACACTCATAATCACCAAGGGGGCATCTGTCAGGGGCGGTAGTTCCACCACATCCTGTGGCGCATTGCTATCAAACTGTTTGTCCCAGCTGGGATCCCGGGTATCACCGGAGAAAAACTCATCGACTACCGCAACCTGGTAATCCACCACCATATCCGCATCCTGGTCCTGGGAGACTTGGCGATATCCTCGTTGCTGTAACTCTGCGGCAACGGTATCCCGCATTTCTTCATCCAACTCCACCAGCTGGGCAGAGGCATCTTCTGAGCCACTCAACGGCGCTACCCCCCATTTATACGTGGCAAAGGCAACCGGTGGCTCCCCGGTAGCGGCTTTTTCAACCTGTATCTCCTGGCAACCCGCCAATACCAAGATACTCAGCAAGCCTGTTAATAAATAGCGCATAAAAACTCCTACATTCCCGTACTTATTTTACTGGTTCGACCGTGCCGTAAAGTTCTATCTTAGGACTCCAGGTATACCACTTGGGTTCAGCTTTCGGGTAGAGAGGGAAATGGCTGCCCGACTCCACTTCAAATCCCATAAAAGGGGCTTCTGGCGTGGCAAATGCGATCCCCCCTGCAACAGGGCCTGAGCCGATTCTGTGTTGATATTAAGCCCACTTTTCAGACCGAAATTCACATCGACGCCACTGGCATTCCAAAACACCGTGTACTCTCGCACCAGGGGCTGGTATTGGGGTTCGATATGAACATAGATATACACTCGATCAGCATACTCCCCCAAGGAAAAACCTGTAACCTCTCCCACTTTTACCTGGCGATAATAAACCGGACTCCCTGCTACCAGAGATCCTCGCCTCGCAGCATCCAGGATAATTCCCAGTCCAGGGCGAGTAAAAGTTTCTGCAAGATCCTCTTCCGGTGCCTGTTCCAAAGCGTAAAACTTTGTCTGTGGATCTCCTAAGCCAGGCTCAAGCGCCAGGTAGCGCCCTGTAATCAGGGTATCCAAATGGGCAATCTTATCGATGCTAATTTGCGGGGAAACCACCCATATACGTGTGCCCTCCCGAGCAAACTGCTCTCCGCGATGATAAAGCTTGGCCCTGGCCCACACCTCGCCCAAAGAGCGATCGAGTCTCAGGCGAGTAATCTCTCCAACTTGTACCCCGCGGTAGCGCAGCGGTGCTCCAACTCTCAGCCCCTCGGCACTGACAAGGCTGACTTGAATTTGTATTCCCCCTCCATAGCCGCTTCCCGACTGCTGAAAAGAGGGAACTGGTCTCCATTTTTTGCCTGCCCGCCTTTTCCAAGGTCTTCCCGGCGTATGCCAAAGGCGATACCGCCACGCAGAAGTGACATCAGCGAATCTGCCTCCACTTCCACCCCCTCGGTCAAGCTTGCTGTAGCCCGCAATCCGCTCACATTCCAGAACCGAACGCCTTCCTGCACAAAGTGGGCATAGCGGGGCTCTATCACCACATAAACCTCTACCCCCTCGCCATCCCTACGCAATTCCATTCCCTGCACTTTTCCTACCTCTATACGGCGAAAATAAACCGGCGCGCCCCGCTGCAAAGACCCGGGATTGCGTGAAGTGAGGCGTAAATGCAGCCCCGGCACACGGGGGTCCATCGGTGGCGCAGAGGTTCGCGCAGTGAAATTGCGCTGGGAGCGCTGTCCTTTGCGCAAATCTACTTCTATGCGATTACCTTGGATTAAATCGTTTAGTCCGCCAGTAAAATCGAAGCTCGGGGGGCTAGCCAAAAACGGGTATTTTCGGTGAGCAATTCATCCGTTGTCGGATCCATCAGAACTTTGACTTCCATACCATTCAAACGGCGGTTTGCCTTGGTCCCACTGACTTCCCCTACCTGGATGCCCTGATAGTAAACCTTCGTAGAATCCGGAGTAACATTCACCCCCTGATCGAAATTTAATGTCACAGGAATTCCCGCATCTGCTGCGGCAAAATTTTTATATAACTCAAACTCACTACCATTTACAGCGAGTGGAGACTGACGTTGATTTTCCGGGGTATAAAAACTTACGCCTCCGGCAAAAAGTGCTGCCAGGGATTCTAAATTGACACTGATACCGCTAATACCGCCTTCGATAGAGATCCCTGAACTATTCCAAAAGCGGCTGCCCCGATGAACCAGGTAGGCATATTCCCGGCGAATGAATAATTCGATACTGACTTCAGTTCCGTTTCGATCCAAACGGTAATCCGCTACCTGACCGACTCGCAACTGACGATAATATACTGGCGATCCTCGACTTAAAGAGCCCAAGCGACGGGACTGCAAAACAACACGCAAACCATCCCCACGGATAAATGCAGGAGGCTGATCCAGGGCAACAAAGTTGCGCTTGCGCTTTCCACTACCTGATTCAACGGCAATGTAATTGCCTGAAAGTAGAGTTTCCAAGCCGCTAATACCGGTAATAGATAACTCGGGTTTTACTACCCAAAACTCAGTGCCCTCTACCAATAAATATTCTGCACTGCGATTTAAACTAACTTCGGCCAGAACGCCATCGGCTCCATTCAGCTCTTTCGCATTAGGTACAAGGCGCACATCCTGGACCATACCAATATCGACCCCGGAATATTTGACCACCGTTTTTCCTTTTACCAGGCCGTCGCCAGAATGAAATAAAATAGTGGCTTTAACGTCTCCCTCTGACAAATCCTGATAGAGCAACCAGAGAGCAATCAGCCCCGCGATCAAAGGTAAAATCCACACTAGGGGTAACCCCCTGCTTGCGCGCACTACTCCCCGCTGAGCTCCTCCATCCAAGCGAGACGCATCACTCGTATCCTGCGGGGGCAGCTCATCAGCCATTTTCTGCGGCGCTCCTATGAGCCGTTTCTGGCTCTACTGCAGACTCATATAAATCTCCGTCATAGGCATCCCAAATTAAACGGGAATCGAAAGTTCGTGCCGCCAACATGGTTACCACTACCACAGAGGCAAAAGCAGTCGCACCAGCTCCAGCGGTTACCTGAGAAATAAATCCCATATCCACTAGCGACACCAAAATTGAAATCATAAATAAGTCTAAGAGTGACCAACGCCCGATGCCGGAAACTACTCGATATATTTTCATGGACTGAATGGGGTCGAAGGACAGACGCAACTGAATTTGAATCAGGAGCACTCCCAATCCCAGTAGCTTCATCACAGGAACTGCAATACTGGCAACAAAGACAATTAAAGCTATTCCCCACATTCCCGAGTTATAGAGTTGCATGACCCCGCTAATGATAGTGCTGGGATCACCGGCACCTAAATAAACAACCGTCATTATCGGTAACACATTGGCAGGTAAAAGCAATAAAGTGCCAGTAATCGTCAGAGCCCAAGTTAACATCAAGCTTCCTTCGATTCTGCTGTGTACTCTCGCTCCACAGCGCGGACATCGGCAACGACCATTTTGGGGAAGAATAATTAATTGATGACAGCACAGGCAGCTGGTTAAGCCTTTTTTTAAACCTTTATTTGGTACGCTATTCACAAGCTTGTCCCTTAAGCGCACGACGCTGTGCCAAGCGGTGCCAAATTTCTGTTTGGTCAAAACTCAAGGAAGAGAGATTTGCCAGTAGCATCATGGCACCAAAACAGTACAGCCCCGGTTCTACCTCCATCTTGCCCAAATCCCTTAATTTAATCAGGGCCACCAAAATTCCGAGCATATAGACATCGAGCATGCCCCACTCTTTCAAGTGCTGGTAAAAACGAACAGCATTGGATACCGGCCGGTCAAGCCAGGCCCAAGCACTGCCCCAACAAATAAATAACAACAGGGCAAATTTACCTACCGGAGCCAGAACGCTACAGAAAAGCACCAGCGCCGAGAGCCAAATAAACCCCGCCTTGAAAAGAGAGTAAACGCCATTTAGCAATGTACTTTCTGCACCAAATGAGAACAGGGAGAAGTCGAGCAATGGCAAGCTGACAGAGGGAATAAACAGTAATAGGCCGGTTAGACTGAGAGCCAGTGTGTAGTAAATACTATGATTGCCATTGCGATGCAAAGTACAGCGACATCGTGGGCAAATTAGCTTTTGTCCCGGAGGCGCCAAGCCGCCGGTTAAAAGTAGATCGCATTCGTGACAGACCCTCTGCCAATTGGTCAGCACTGCGTTGCGCCCCTCATTCATGGACAGTCAGTCCTTGCCTTATTCTGCACAATTTTTGCCGCATCCAAATGCTTATGAGGCGCGTCTATTGAAATATAGGCCCTCAACCTTATTCAATGGGCCCTAGTTATTGCCAAGAAATTACCGATAAACGCACATAGGTGTCGGTTTAACGAAGATATAGCAAAAAGCCGATTGCCGTCTCGACGGTCGGTTTGACCCCGGGTAAACTCTCGCGACTGCTATTGGGGAGACTGGCAATATTAGTAATAACCGCAAGCTGGAGCCCTCTATATCCCCACTACATGACACCAGCTCCAAATAACTTGCAAAAGCTTGAAGACCGTACCCTCCACAGGAAGTCGAAACAGATGAAAAGAAGTAACCGCACAGAGCCGCAAGGCCGCAAGTTGCGTCCGCTGAAAAAACTAATCGCCGCTACGCTGCTGGGCCTGGGCGCCATGCAGGCGCAAGCCGACACCCTGTGGGATATCTATACACAGGCCCTGGAGAATGATCCTCAATTAGCAGCTGATCGCGCCGCTTACCACGCGGGTATCGAGGCCAAATATCAGTTCCGCGCATTCCTGCTTCCTCAGGTTAATGCTACTTTCGAAGCCGCTAGAACTCACTCTGATAGCAGCCGGAATTCTGCTCAGTTACTGGATTTGACTGATAATGACGACGACAATGATGTCGAACTAGTGGATTTTAGAAGCCAAACTAGCAATTCCTTACAGGAAAGAACCTATAGTGCCAACCTGACCCAGGCTATTTTTGACGCTCCAGCCTGGTTCGATTATCAACAGGGCAAGAGATTAACAGAGCAGGCGACAGCAGAATTCAGTGCTAATCAGCAAGAAATGATGATTCGTGTCGCCACCGCCTACTTTGATGTATTGCGTGCTTATGACGTCCTCGAGGCAGCTGCTGCCGAAGAACAAGCCCTGGCTAAACAGCTGGAACAGACGCAACAGCGCTTTGAAGTCGGTCTAACAGCAATTACTGATGTCTACGACTCCCAGGCTGCCTATGACAGTTCCGTTGCCCGGCGCTTAACAGCTCAAGACAACCTCCTCAGTAACTTTGATGCCCTATCAGTATTGACTGGAGGCTACCATGATCAAGTAGCTCCTTTGGTAGATGACTTCCAGGTAGCTCCGCCGGTGCCTTCAGATCGCGCCGATTGGGTTGAGTTTGCCCTCGCCAACAACTTTGTCCTTAAAGCTGCACGACTTGGCGCCGATGCCGCCCGCTATAACGCTCGGGCAGAAGCCAGTGAACACCTACCCACTGTCACTGGCTCGCTTTCTTATAATAAACTCACTCAAGATGGTAACGAGAAAAATCGATTCAGCGACATAACGGGCAGCCAATTTGTACGTTACCCGCAAGATATTGACCAATGGGGAACAAGTGCAGGGGTAACTGTAAATGTGCCCATCTTTACTGGTGGCCTTCTCAGTGCCAACCGTCGCCAGGCTAGAAACCAAGCCTTCCAGGCCCAGGACCTTAGCGTCCTTGCAGAGAGAGATACCATACAAACCACGCGCACCCTGCACCGCGCTGTTGTCACCGATGTATCGAGAGTAGCGGCCCGAGAGCAAGCCGTCGTTTCTGCCAAGAGTGCATTGGATGCCACTCAGGCAGGATACGAAGTAGGCACCCGAAATATTGTAGATGTGCTCCTGGCTCAGCGGACCCTGTTTGACTCACAAACTGACTACGCCAACTCGCTGTACGACTACATTCTAAACTCACTGAGCTTGAAGCAAGCTGCAGGACTCTTATCCCCTAAAGACCTTCAGGATCTGGATATGATGCTGAACCCTGCAAGTAACGTCTCTCGCGTGGAGGAAACTGGCGGTACCAGCCTTCCAGCACCTTCGAAGTAACTGCGTATACGCATCTACCAGAGAGCAGGATTTTTATTCTCTCTCTGGTCTTCATTCTGTGTAGCCAGCCGCTCCACCTCGCCCAGTAAGCGCTGCAAAGCACCACTATTTTCTGAAGCTACTTTTTTCCCTCTCTGACCGGCGGCTTTTCTTTGCCCCACATCTTCCAGCCAAGCCTGAACTTGTGAAGCCATCGATTCACTGTCTTCGACTACAACCATGGCTCCAGCCTCCTGCAACAAACTGGATACAGTGGCGAAGTTATGCAGGTGGGGACCGGAAATAACTGGCACACCCCAGGCAGCGGGTTCAATCATGTTGTGGCCACCAACAGAAACCAAGCTACCTCCCACAAAAGCAATATCACTGGCTCCATAGAAACGCAGTAACTCCCCCATGGTGTCTCCCAGAATAACCTCATCACTAGCTTTAATGGCTGTGCCTTCACTCCTTCGAACCAGGGCAAAGCCACGCTCCCGACACAGGCGGGCAACACCATCAAAACGCTGTGGATGCCTGGGCACCAACACGAGTAAAAGATCTTTAATCTCTCTCTTCAAAATAGAGAAGGCATCCAAGATCACCTCATCCTCACCCACATGGGTACTAGCCGCCAGCCATATAGGCCTGGAAGACTCCCCCCGCCACTGGTGCGCCAGCGCCTGGGCTTCACTGGCCAGTCCCATATCAATACTGAGGTCAAACTTGATATTGCCGTTGGCTACTGCTCTCTCCGCTGGTAATCCCAGATCGATAAACCGCTGCATATCCGCAGGGTATTGCGCAACAACACGATCCAGGTTGCTCAACATCGTTCGACTCAAAGAGGGAAAACGCCCGTAACCTCGTGCAGATTTTTCACTGAGCCGTGCATTGGCCAATAAAATTGGGATCTTCCTGCTCGAGCAGAGCTTGAGTAGGTTGGGCCAAAGCTCAGTCTCTATAATCACCAATGCACTCGGGCTAAGCGCATTGAGAAATGGCACCAGGCATTCAGGGAGGTCATAGGGAAGGTAGTAGTGAAGTAAGCGGCCACCAAGAATTGGCTGCAAGGCTTCTTTTACGCGCTCGGATCCGGTTGGAGTTGTAGTCGTTACCAACCACTGCCAGTCTGTATGTCGCGCAGCCAATTTAGAGATCACTGGTACGGCGGCTAGGGTCTCTCCTACAGATACAGAATGGACCCAGATTAACGGTGCCCGGCTGTGCCTTTTTGGAACCTGACCCAGACGCTCTCTTAAACGCAACCGATAGGCCGGCTGGCTACGCCCTCTCCACCAGAGACGTAGAAGGACAACAGGTAAAAACAGGCGGAAGAGCCAGGAATAAAATATTTGCATGAAGCAGGGATCACCTAAAGATCAATATTGCCACCAAAGAAAGTGCAATGATGACGGTTATCTCTTCCAGGTAAAACACCCCCGTAAGGAAGGCCTCAGGCCATTAGTGATCGACCACCCGGTAAAACTCAGAGCGCACCCCAAAAACACCACAAGCCATGCCGGCTGAACGGCAAGCGCGGAGCCAAGGCCCAGAACCCAAGCGCTTTCCACCGAAAATCAATCCTAAAATACAGCCTATGCTGGAGATCAAAAGTTGCCCCAGAGCCGATACAAAGATGCTGGTATGACCGCGACCTTTGGCAAGTTTATGCTTTGCCAGAGTGATACCAGCGGAGAATTTTCTACGCGACAACCAACGCATATTGGCGCGACTCTCCGGTACAGCCTCGTAAACCCTCGCCTCCAGGCAGTAAACAATCTTTCCTCCCTTGGCCTTAAACTCTGTGAAAAAAATCACATCTGTACCGGCACCTAGAGGGTCCTGCTCATTAAACCTCAGGCCTAGCGAGCGGATACTGCTCATCGGTATTAATACATTGCTGGTCGCACAGTAGTTGAGCTGTTCTCCAGTCTTTCGTTTCTGCCGATAAAAAATACGTGAATAATAGGCAGGTACAGAATCCGGCCAACGCCGAACAACACTGCCACAAACCACGCTACTGCCCCCCAGCTTCTGCGCGTAATCATATAGCTGGATTAACCAATCGGGCTCGACCCACTCATCATCATCGATGAAAACCAGATAGTCAGCCCCCATGTTATCCAGTTCATTGATACAGCGATTGCGTGCACAAGGGATTCCCCGCCGCTCTTCTACGGCACAGTTGAGGGAGAAGGGAAAGCTTCCCGACAACTCCTCCACAACTTCTCTACCAGCCTGAGTGTCCGAATCATTATCGACAACCAATGCAGCCACATTTAAACCTGAAGGTAGCTGCAGGTTGGCCAAGCTTTGCAGAGAACTGCGAAGCCGCTCTGGTCGCTGATAAGTACAAATACAGATCACTAACAAGGGGTGCAATGTAAACTCCAGATTACGGCCAAGGACAAATCAGATATAAGCTTTTGAGCTGGGTTAAAAAAGAATCAGCCTATACCCTTAAGAATGACCTGTCTATAATACCACTTTTGCCAAATGCTTTATCAGGGCATCTATGCTTCATTTTATATGCTTGTGCCCGACCTTCCCTGCTAAAACGCAACCCATTAGTCAAATTGATTTAAAGAACAAATTTTATAAGTCTTGGTATATCTCCCCATGAAAATTATGCAACTTTTACCCGCCCTGAACTCTGGGGGGGTTGAGAGGGGGACCGTTGACCTTGCCCGCTACCTGGTAGCAGGCGGTCATCAGTCAATCGTCGTTTCCAGTGGGGGGAGCATGGTCGGGCAACTGAAGGCTGAAGGCTCAGTCCATATCGAACTTCCTATCCACAAAAAGTCTCTCTTCAGCCTGTTACAGGTCAGACCACTTCGAGAGGTTATAGCTCGTGAGAGGCCCGATATCATCCATGTGCGTTCCAGGGTTCCAGCTTGGCTAGCCTATCTTGCCTGGCGAAATCTTGACCCCGCTGAGCGCCCCCGCCTTGTCAGCACGGCCCATGGCCTTTACTCGATAAATCGATACAGTGCGATTATGGCGAAAACCGAACAGGTAATCGCAATATCAGAGTGTGTGAATAGCTACTTACTGGAGAACTATGCAAACGATCTAAAGCGTCCTCCACAGATCGTTTATCGGGGTGTAGATACGGATGAGTTCAATCCCGATGTCCAGCCAACGGAGTCCTGGTACCAAAAAGTACACCAGGATTTCCCCCAGCTTGCCGGCAAACGCTGGCTCCTCTTACCCGGAAGACTGACCCGCTGGAAGGGACAAGAAGACTTTATCAATCTAATCCATCAGCTAGTCCAAAACCGTTCTGATATCCACGGCATCATTCTCGGCGGAGCAGAGAAGAATAAACAGCACTACGCCGATGAATTGGAACAAAAAATTCACTCCATGAAGCTTCAGAACCACCTTACCCTGGTTGGTCACCGTAGTGATATACGCCACTGGTATAGTGCGTCCAGTTTGGTGTATAACCTATCACGTCGACCCGAGCCATTTGGCAGAACCGTTATAGAGTCCGCTGCGATTGGCACACCTATTATCGGTTATAACATTGGGGGCCCGGCAGAGTCACTTAATGCCTGTTTCCCTCAAGGGCTAGTTGATATCAATGATTCAAAAGCTTTATTCGCGCGTACTCAAGAGCTGCTCGACAGCCCTGAACAGAGGCCTCACCTATCTACCGATTTCACTTTGGGAAGACAGGCCGAACACACCATTGAAATCTACAAAAGCTTACTCACAGAGCGTACCGGAGCGAACCCGAGTGATTAATTTGAGCCAAAGCGAGCCGTTTGCCAGTGGAGGCAATCGCTTTTGCTACCGACACCCGGAGCGGCCTGAAATCTGTGTCAAGGTGATGCGACCAGGGCGAACGGCTGAACTACTGGGACGGGCGCCCTGGTATAAAACTTGGCGTGGAGAGTCATATTTCGACGACAATCTTCGCGAGCTGGAAGGCTACAGCCAACGGGCGCTTGCCGATAATCGAGATGAGCTTTGGCAGCATTTACCAAGGTGGTATGGGATACAGGAGACCAACCTGGGGCCCGCAGCAGTTACCGACATGATTCTTGATCGAGATGGCAACCCAGCATCCACTCTGCGCCAATACCTGAATAAATATGGCCTTAATGCCGAGGTGCGCGCATCTTTGCAGCGTTTTTCCGAGTGGCTGCTTGAATATGAAGTACTCACCAAAAACCTGATCGCCCACAATCTGGTCTTGCGAAAGGAAAATGGTGAACTGCAGACCTATCTAATTGATGGGTTGGGCTGCGCCTCTTTTCTACCCTTGCCTAAAGTTTCCAGCTACTTCGCGAAACGCTATATCCACCGTCGTATCGAGCGTATGTGGCTTAGAGTCGAGTGGGAGATTTCCAATAAAGAAACCCCCTGGCGAAAGTTTGAAGCCGAAGGGCTCAAACGCTAACGACTTGGCAACCCAGATCGGCGTAATAATGCTCGGGCACACAACAGAAACTGGTTAAGGGGATCACGCCTGCCCCCTCCTTTCACTTCAAACTGCTCGCTGACCAAACCCTGATCCAAAAGCCTCAAAACTGCTGAACGCACCTTGTTTGACTTACTGCGACTCGGAACCCGAATCACACCGACCTGGGCCTGACTTTGCAGCGATTCGAACAACATAGAGATACTATCCTCTGTTACCCAAATTCTCTCTGCTTGGGACAGTTGCTCCTGAAGCCAACCCGGCGGACACGAGAGCCAATCAACCAACTCTGCGCCCCCTTTCCCCAGCCCCTCCATTGTGCCTTTCGGAGTTCTCCGACTATCCGAAATACACCAGTCCAAGGGTTGCACCAATAACTTCTCAACCTGCTCCCTGATTGAAGCTGAGTTCCAACTGTAATGCTTGCTGGGTCCACCCAATAAAATAAGCCCCTTTCCAGATTGCGGCACACTTTCTTGGAGTGGTTCGGTCAAGGCGCCCTGGCTTACGATGACATTGGGTAGGGGCGGGGGACGGTCGTGCTCCGGAACGATGGCGAAGTCAAACCAGCGATACGGCCATAAGGGGCGATTGATTGCCACTGCGCGACCACCAAACCTGTGACGGGCGGACAACATGGGAAGGCGACTGCGGCGGCCTGTGCCAATCAGAAAATCAGGGGTAGGGAGGCTTTCCAGCCACTCGCCTGGCTTAAGGGCAATTCGACTGGCGCTGTACTCTGGCGGTATGTCAAAAGCCTGTACCTCCCCGACAAAACTCCTGCGCAACCCCTCAATCAGAGCAGCGCTCTGCTTTTCATGAGCCCGGTTGCCATCCAGAAAACGCCAAACAGTAAGTTGCAATATTGAACCCTAAACTACTAAAACACCGAGGATATCGCGCAGTGTACCTAGCGCATGCCAGTGGGGCTACAGTAACAAGGCTATGGGAGCCCCAAAACATCCAGTATACTGCCAACCATACCCCCCAGGGAGCACCAACGGGTGTCCCTGGTAAATCTATACCTCAGGAGACCCCCTTAAAGCGCTCAGCCAAATAGACATCCGCTATTAGTTTGTGTAAAGCCCCACAATTATCACCAAAAAGCAAAATTTGAGCGCTCATGGACAACAGACTTTTATATAGTACCCACTCAAACAGCCTGATTCCGCACACCTAAATACAATCTTTTCTGAACGGCCGACAGTTGCACCTATGCCTGAACTTGGAAGTACTCTAAACAATCTTTCCCAGCCCATTTATCGCCAGCAAAGCTCGTTGTGGATTTCAGGCCTGCTTAAGTGGGCCTTTCTAGGGTTATTTATACTGGTATGTGGCTACTATGTTTCCCCCAAGGTATCGGGAGTACAAACCAGCTTCTATCTAACTTTAGTGCCCACAGCCCTTCTACTGCTGGCGTGGCGAAAGAGCTATCACTTCCTGATTTCCTGGCAGTTCCTAACCTTTTGCAGCCTGCCTATCATTCTAGCGCTTTCAACACTGTGGGCCTCTCCGGATGCCGCAGATGTTTATAGGCAATCTGATTACTACTGGAAATTGGTATTATACCTAGCTCTATTTTACTGCGCTGTTTTCTTCCTATTGGAGCAATACGGCGACAACATCCTCCATAAGCTATTACTCTCGCTTATTGTGATTGGACTGCTATCCGGTATTGCCTCGCTAATTGCTTATTCCCTTGATGGCGGGCTACAGGATCTCCGCCGGATTGGCGGTATATCCCTAGAGGGCAATATTGATAAAACAGGAATGCTGTTCGGCTTCCACGCTCTTTTTTGCTGCTACGGCCTCTACCAAAAACCCCGTATTTGGCGCTGGCTATCAGGAGCGGGCCTACTCACTTCCTGTATCTACATAGTTTTGTCACAAACCAAAGTCCCAATTGTTATGGCGGGCTTTTCAATTTTCTTGGTTGTATTCGGCAACCTTTCGCGCCTGCTGAAAATTTTGGTTGTTGTGGCTATCGTCTGTGTTTTGCCATTGACCTATTTTGCCTTGTATGGTGACTTGCCCCTCCTACACCGGGGTAGCGCTTACTCTATACGTCTGACACTCTGGCAAAAAGCCTTTGAGGAGTTCCTGCAAGCCCCACTATTTGGCCAGGGGTTAGTGCATAAGAAATTTATTGCACTAAACAGGATGGTGCCCCATCCACACAATTTTCTTCTGGATATCGCGCGTTTTAGCGGGCTATTAGGGCTGGCAGCCTGTATCTGGCAGGGGCTTGCAACTCTGTGGACCGTGAGATCCAAAGAAAGACTTTTGAGTTGGATTCCTGGTTTGTATTTCACTTGGTTCCTGTTCGGTGTACTGGCAATGCTGACATACGCCCAGCAACCTTTGGCTAAGCCCAATTATATTTGGTTCTTTTACTGGATCCCCCTGGCTATCCTGCTGGCGCGAAGCAGCATTGAAGACCGGGGTTTGAGCCAATGTAAAACTATCCAAGAAAGTAACCCTCAAAAACAGTAACCGCTGAGAGATAGAGTCACACTGATGAATGTAACCGTATTTGGCACCGGCTATGTGGGCCTGGTGCAAGCAGCAGTCTTAGCTGAAGCTGGGAATAAAGTAGTTTGTATCGATATAGACGCGGACAAGATCAACCGCCTCAAGCAGGGAATTATCCCTATTTATGAGCCCGGCCTGGAGCCTATGGTGAAAAACAGTATCACCACAGGCAATCTATCTTTTTCAACCGATGCCGCCTTTGGTGTAGAACACGGTGAGCTAATTTTTATCGCTGTGGGCACTCCTCCAGATGAGGACGGCTCAGCAGATCTTCGCCATGTGTTAACTGTTGCAAGAACCATCGCCAAATACATGGAGTGCAAGAAATATATTATCAATAAGTCCACAGTACCTGTGGGGACTGCCGATAAGGTGCGGGCTGCCGTTGAGGAAGAACTCACCAAGCGGGACCGGTCTGATCTGCCATTCGATATTATTTCGAATCCTGAATTCCTCAAGGAGGGGTCGGCGCTCAATGACTGTATGCGCCCGGATCGAATTATTATCGGCACCTCCGAAGAGGAATCAGAGCAGAAGCTTCGCCACCTGTACGCACCATTTAACCGAAATCACGAAAAAATCCTGGTGATGGACGTAAAAAGTGCGGAGCTGACCAAGTATGCCGCCAACTGCATGCTGGCAACCAAGATCAGCTTTATGAATGAAATGGCAAATATTGCCGATAAAGTGGGCGCTGATATTGAAGCAGTTCGGGCCGGAATCGGCTCAGACCCACGAGTTGGCTACCAGTTTATCTACGCAGGTATCGGCTACGGTGGCTCCTGTTTCCCGAAAGATGTGAAAGCCCTGATTTCCTCGGCTCAACAGCTGGGCATTGCTGCAGATATTCTCGCCGCCGTGGAATCCCGCAACGAGCGCCAGAAACACTATCTCGTTGAAAAAATACAACGTCATTTTAACGGAGATATTCAGGGCAAAACTTTTGCGCTCTGGGGCTTGTCATTCAAACCCAATACAGATGATATGCGCGAAGCCCCAAGCCGTGTGCTGTTAGCTCGATTGTGGGAGCAGGGTGCGAAGGTGCGGGCATTTGACCCTGAGGCCATGGAGGAGTGTCAGCGAATTTTTGGCGATCGCGAAGACCTGACCCTTTGCGACTCCAAGACAGAGGCTTTACAGGGTGCCGACGCCCTGATTGTCGCGACCGAATGGCAACAGTTCAAATCTCTTGATATCGATGAAGTGAGCAGCGCTCTCAGTGCCCCGGTTGTGTTTGACGGACGCAACCAGTACGAACCAGAGGAAATGCGCGAGGCAGGCTTTGATTATTACTGCGTAGGGCGCCCGGACACCACCAGCTCTTACTAAGTAAACCTTACTTAAAATAAAAACCCGGCATCTGCCGGGTTTTTATTTTCCGTCATGCTATTCGCATTTTTACTTCCGCCTGGCCCGCCACATCACTGAGCCAGCCCCGATGCGCGGCACTACGCCCATGTACCACATCAAAATAAAGGTTTTGCAAACGCCCTGTGATAGGGCCGCGACGACCACTGCCGATAGAACGCCCATCCAATTCACTAATGGGCAATACTTCCGCCGCTGTGCCAGTAAAAAACGCTTCGTCAGCGATATAGACTTCATCCCGAGTGATACGCTTCTCTAGCACCCTATAGCCGCACTCCCGTGCCAGCTCAATAACTGTATCGCGGGTAATTCCATCCAGGCATGAAGTCAACTCCGGGGTATATATAGTCCCATCGCGAACAATGAAGACATTTTCTCCACTACCCTCAGCAACATAACCCTCGGGGTCCAGTAATAACGCCTCCTCGCACCCATTGCGCACCGCCTCCTGTAACGCCAACATCGAGTTTATATAGTTACCATTGGCTTTCGCCTTACACATGCTGATATTCACATGGTGTCGGGTGTATGAGGAGGTATTCACCTTAATCCCCTGCTCCAGCGCCTCGGGGCTCATATAGCTGGGCCACTCCCAGGAAGCGACAATCACATGGGTTGAAAGATTTTCCGCGCGCAACCCCATTCCCTCTGACCCGTAAAATACCATTGGCCTTAGATACGCTTGGCGCAGGTTATTTTCGCGCACCACAAGCCGCTGAGCTTCATTCAGCTCATCAGTGCTATAGGGCATTGGGATATTCATTATTTTTGCAGAGCGAAACAACCGACGGGTGTGCTCTTGCAAACGAAAGATACTGGTGCCGTTACCGGTTTCATAAGCCCGTACGCCTTCAAACACCCCCATTCCATAGTGCAGGGTATGAGTGAGGACATGCACCCGGGCATCGCGCCAGGGAACCAATTCACCATCAAACCAGATAACGCCGTCGCGGTCGGCAAAAGACATGGGTAACTCCTACAAATCCTGAAAAACAGTTTAATCGGGCAGCAGGTAGAAACCCGGTGTTAACCGAGTAATTGCTGCCAGTTTGTTTGAACGGTCTTTCTTTCCGCTGTGAATTGGTCATCGCTCACAATCCCTGGCAGTTGTTGTAGTGCCAGGCGATGACCTTCAGATCGGTAGGCTTTGTAGGCGTCGATCAGATGTCCGGCTTGTTGGGCCGGCATCAGGCCTGCGTCAATTAGACTTTCGAGAATGCGAATATTATCGGTATACCGCACGATCGAGGGCGAAGTTTTTGCCCAGGCCAGAGCAGCATATTGAACCATAAATTCAATATCGACAATACCGCCCTCACCGTGCTTTAGATCAAACTTTTTATCGTTGCTCTTATCGAGGTGCGCACGCATTTTATTGCGCATTTCCACCACCTCATCACGCAATTTATCGCTCTTTCGCGACTGGCAAAGCAATTTCGTACGCAACTGTTGAAACGACTCACTCAGGCGGAGGCTACCGGCGACAGATCGAGCTCTCACCAGCGCCTGATGCTCCCAGGTCCAGGCACTCTCCCTCTGGTATTTTTCAAAGGCAGCCAATGAAGTCACCAAGAGTCCTGAATTACCCGAGGGGCGCAGTCTTGTGTCTACCTCATAAAGAGGCCCGCTGAGTGTACGGGTTTGCAATATGTGGATAAGTCGCTGTGCTAGTCGGGTAAAAAAACTCAGGTTATCAATACTGGTTTTACCGTCGGTAACCTGCATCGCATCCGCATCGTGCACAAAAACAATATCCAAGTCAGAACCGTGGCCAAGCTCCAATCCCCCCAGCTTTCCATAGGCGATAATGGCAAAGTGCATATCCTCTGCCGAGGCCCCCGCAGGCATGCCGTATTTATCCACCATCTGTGCCCAGGCGAGTTGCAATGACTGCTGTAATATCGCCTCTGCCAACCAGGTAAGAGAATCACTGACTTTCATCAAAGGCAGGGCACCATTCACCTCCTGTGCCGCAATGCGCAGGCTTTGACTCTGTTTAAAATATCGAAGCGCCTCCATTTGCAATTCCAGATCTTCAGGATCAATCCGCAACAACTCGAGACGCAGCTCATTAGCAATATCTGCCGCAGTAGAGGGTGCCAGTAACCTGCGGGAATCCAGCAACTCATCCAGCAGAATTGGGTGGCGCGCAAGTTGCTCAGCAATCCATGGACTGGCACTACAGAGGCGCACCAGCTGGTTGAGCACGGGGGGATTTTCATTAATCAGGACGAGATAGGCACTGCGACGCAGTACTGAGCGCACTAAAGGTAAAACACGGGTTAGCACTAACAAGGGATCAGCCTGTAACCCTGCTGCGGCCAGTAGCGTAGGCATAAATTGGTCCAGGCGCGCACGGGAAGAAGCAGGTAGTGCCGCAACCATTGTTGACTGGCACAGCTCCTTTAAGTGCTCGAGTGCCTGCGGTGGAGGAAGAAACCCTGCACTTTCCAAAATCTGCAAATTCTCTTCATTCGCAGTTTCATCGGCGCAACTTGCCCAGAGTCCCTGCCACTCTTCAGCCACACTGGGGGCGGCCATCTCCTCTGGTGGAGCGATTACAGTATCGAACTCCCGCTCAACTAAGGAACGAACATCGATCAGCTCAATCTCCAATTGCACCCAATTGTCGCGGCCCAGGGCAAATGCCAATTTTTCCCTTTCACCCTCCTCAGCTGGGAGCGCCTGTGTCTGCTGATCCCGGTAAGCTTGAAGTGCGTGTTCAACTCTCCGCAATAGCAAATAACAACTGGTCAGTTCACTGGCCACTCCCGGTTCAACATGGCCATCACTTTCCAAGAGGGGCAGTAGCTTGAGCAAGCTGCGCTCGCGCAGCGCGGGTTCGCGCCCTCCGCGAATTAACTGGAATGCCTGGGCAATAAATTCCAACTCGCGTATGCCGCCCCGCCCAAGTTTGATATTGTCCGTTAAACCGCGAGCGCGCACTTGCCGCTGTATCAGGGCTTTCATTTCACGCAAAGCATCAATAGCACTGAAATCGATATAGCGGCGATAAGTAAATGGGCGCAACAGCTCCATCAACTCTTCAGCAAACTCCTCCCTGCCGGCAACAGGGCGAGCTTTGACCATGGCGTAGCGCTCCCACTCACGCCCTTGAGTCTGGTAATAGTCCTCCAGAGCGGCGAAATGGCTTACCAAGGGGCCACTGTCACCGTAGGGGCGCAAACGCATATCTACACGGAAGACAAAACCATCCGCATTGATTCCATCCAATGATTTAATCAAGCGCTGGCCAAGCTTTTGGAAAAACTGCTGATTCTCTATGCTCTTTCCACCATCGGTATAACCGGGCTCTGGGTAAGCAAAAATCAGATCGATATCCGATGAAAGATTGAGTTCCCGGGCTCCCAATTTGCCCATTCCCAACACCACCATCGACTGACTATCGCCAGCTATACTACGAGGCTCGCCATAGCGCTCAACTAATTTCTCATGGTGCCATTGCATCGCCGTACGAATGGATAGCTCAGCCAATTCACTGAGCCGCAGACATGCCTGGGGAATATCCCACTGGCCGGCAAAATCGCGAAATATGACTTCAGCCGTTACCCGGTTACGCAATAAACGCAATTGAAGATCCAGTTCCTCATCACTTCCTATGATCGGCAGGGAGAGCCCAAGATCTTGTTTAAGTAACAAATCCCGGAAAAACTCTGGGCGGCGACAGCACTGTTGATAAAAAATTCTGAACCGATAAAACTCCGGGCCACTCCTTGAGCAAGCCGTGAATCTGACAGCAAACTTTCCACCTCAACAACAAGCGCGGCCTCCGTCAGTTCACACCAGTCATGCCAAAGCGACTGAAGTTGAGCGCGGATGGGTTTTGGGCACGGAATGTTGTCAAACATGAGGGTCAATCCTTGGTGCGAATATCAGCGGGCAATTCTGCCTAGCTATCGGCATTCCGATAGCTAGCGGTGGTATCGGATAATGATGAGTGGCCGAGCAAGCCCTCCTATAAGGTCACTTCACTGGCCTCTACATCTTCAAACAGTTATCTCAGAGAGGCCACCCAAGCTAGAAAGCGATATCCGGCGGTGGGGCCACCCTCAATACCTCTGCCACAGTGGTCAAACCCGCCGCTACTTTTTTCGCACCGGAAAGCCTCAGACTATTCATACCTTCGCGCATCGCCTGGCGCCGCAGTTGCTGTAGATCACAATCGGAGGTGACAATAGCTTGTACCGACTCGCTAAATGGCAGGATTTCATAAATTCCCTGACGCCCACGATAGCCCGTATTACGACATTCCAGGCAACCTTCCGGCCGGTAGACTTTCTCCGGCAACGGCGCTCTCCAGGGTTTCACCAGAGACTGCCAATCGGCCTCTTCAATTTTGTCCTCCTGCTTGCAACTGGGACATAGTGTCCGTACCAAGCGCTGGGCCATCACCCCGAGAATGGTGGACTTCAATAAATAATGCGGCAAGCCCAGATCCAATAAGCGGGTAACCGCTGTTGGAGCGTCATTAGTATGCAGGGTTGAGATAACCAGGTGGCCTGTCAGTGCCGCTTGAACCGCCATCTGAGCGGTTTCCAGGTCACGAATTTCACCAACCATGATGATATCGGGGTCCTGACGCATCAGGGTTCTGATACCTGCAGCAAAATCAAAGCCAATCGAGTGGTGAACCTGGGTTTGGTTAAAGCTCTCTTCCACCATTTCGATAGGATCTTCAACCGTGGAAACATTCACTGCACTGGTGGCCAACTGCTTAAGACCAGTATACAAAGTGGTGGTTTTACCCGAACCGGTAGGGCCGGTGACCAGTACGATACCATTGGGTCGTGACAGCATCGCCTGCCAGCGAGCCAAGTCATCACCAGCCAGTCCCAGATCGGAATAAGATCGCGCGAGAACCTCTGGATCGAAGATCCGCATTACCAGCTTCTCGCCAAAGGCTGTGGGAAGAGTGGAGAGGCGCAACTCCACTTCGCTGCCGTCGGGCCTTTTTGTCTTGATGCGGCCATCCTGGGGTTTGCGCTTCTCCGCCACATTCATGCGCCCTAGAATTTTCAGGCGACTGGTAACCGCAGCATTCACTTGATCTGGTAACTCATGGATTGGATGCAGTACACCATCAATACGAAAGCGAATACGTCCCACTTCCCGGCGCGGTTCAATATGGATATCACTGGCACGCTGATCAAAGGCGTGCTGCAACAACCAATCGACGATATTGACGATGTGTTGATCGTTAGCTTCAGGGTCCTTTAAGGCGCCCAACTCCAGCAACTGTTCAAAATTATTTGCCGCTGAGGTTCCCTGAAGGCCGCTTGCACCAGAGATTGAATTGGAAAGGGAGTAAAACTCGACGCAGTGTCGTTTGATATCGGCCGGATCAGCCACCACACGGCGTACTCTGCGGCCAGTGGTATGTTCCAGCTGCTCCTCCCAACCATGGTTAAACGGTTGAGCTGTCGCCACCAGAAGTTCTTCGGTACTCGCCTCAACACAGAGAATTTGGTGTCGCTTGGCAAATTGGAAGCTCATCACCTCGGTGACAGCGCTCACATTAACCTTCAGAGGATCAATATGATACAAGGGGTGGGAGGAGCTCTCCGCTAACCAGGCGCTAAGGATTTCACTATTGAGCAGACTACCCGGTTGCTTGCGGTTGGCCAGGTCACAACTGGCGATATAGCTGAGCGGGTGCATCTGGGCCTGCTCTGCTGTCCGCGGGGTCCCGACAATACGGTTGGCATCCTCTCGGCTAACAAAGCCCTGCCCCACCAAATCTTCCAGTAATCCGCGCAGTTCCAGTATGCGGTCTGCAACTCTACTCTCTGCCATTGGCAACCCCTTTATTCTCATATGGCGACGTTGCATTGTAGCCCTATCATCAAGCTGTGAAAGTGCGCTGTTAACGCACTGTTACGAAGTTGCCCCGATTGGGGTACCATGCCGCCGTTTTCGCATTCTGAGCAATGGAGCTAACCATGGCCCTGTCGAATATTGCCAACTTATTTGGCCGCTCTCCGATTAAGCCAATCGAGAAGCATATGGCTACGGCCCACGAGGCATCGGCTGACCTGATCCCCTTCTTTGAAGCACTGATTAAAGGTGACCTCAAAGAGGCAGAACAGATCCAACTGCGCATCTCCGCTTCGGAGAACCGCGCTGACGATATCAAGAGAGACCTGCGCCTGCATCTGCCAGACAGCCTGTTTATGCCTGTGTCGAGGACCGACTTGCTGGAATTGCTGCATGCCCAGGATGAGGTAGCCAACACTGCCCAGGATATCGCTGGGCTGGCTGTAGGCAGGAAGATGCAGATTCCCGCACCTCTCCAATCCTTGATGGCCACCTTTGTAGAGAGTGCTGTAGCCACCTCTGCACAGGCACTGCGCGCTATCAACGAGCTGGACGAGTTGCTCGAAAGCGGCTTTGCCGGGCGCGAGGTGGATATCGCCAAACGCATGACCGAGGAGCTGGATGAACTGGAGCGCAAGTCAGACAAGCTTGAAGTCGAAATTCGCGCGTCGCTGTTTGCTATTGAGAAAGACTTACCTCCGGTGGACGTTATGTTCCTCTACCGGGTTATTGAATGGATCGGTGAACTCGCCGATCGCGCCCACAGCGTGGGCAACCGATTGCAGTTGTTGTTAGCACGTTAGGGGGTTTGGCGTGGAAATTATTAGTCAATACGGCCATATATTATTGATTTTGGCCTGTGTGGCAGGCTTCTTTATGGCCTGGGGCGTCGGTGCCAACGACGTAGCCAACGCCATGGGTACCTCCGTAGGTTCCCGTGCACTGACTATCAAGCAGGCGATTGTTATCGCCATGATCTTTGAATTTGCCGGCGCCTACTTGGCAGGCGGGGAGGTTACCGCAACCATCCGCAAAGGCATTATCGATTCTGAAGTTTTCGCTGCCCAACCGCAGCTGCTGGTATACGGCATGCTTTCGGCACTGCTGGCGGCCGGCACCTGGCTGCTGGTAGCCAGTATTCTCGGCTGGCCGGTATCCACCACCCACTCTATTGTCGGCGCAATTGTCGGCTTCTCTGCGGTAGGTATATCCCCAGATGCAGTGGCCTGGGGTAAAGTGGGCAGTATCGTGGCTAGCTGGGTGGTCTCCCCGGTTCTCGCGGGCACCCTATCTTTCCTGTTATTCCGCAGTGTCCAGCGCCTGATCCTAGACACGGAAGACCCCTTCAACAATGCCAAGCGCTACATCCCCTTCTACATGTTTGCAGTGGGCTGGATGATTGCCATGGTGACCCTCACCAAGGGCCTCAAGCACGTTCTTAAAGATGCCAATATCCAGCTCAGCTTTATCCAGGATGCCGGTATCGCCGCCCTGGTGGGCCTTGCTGTCGCCGGTATCGGTGTCACCATGCTCAAGCGCGTCCAGCGCGACCCGGCAGCTGAAGCTGAAAACCGTTTCGCCAACGTCGAGCGCGTATTTGCGATCCTGATGGTCTTCACCGCCTGTGCCATGGCCTTCGCTCACGGCTCCAACGATGTCGCCAACGCCGTTGGTCCTCTGGCTGCCGTAGTTAATACCATCCAGAGCGGCGCTATCACCGTTAAATCCACTATGCCTTCCTGGATATTGCTGCTCGGCGGTATCGGTATCGTGGTGGGCCTGGCGACATACGGCTTTAAGGTAATGGCCACTATCGGTAAGAAGATCACCGAGCTGACACCGAGCCGTGGCTTCGCAGCCGAACTGGGTGCAGCCTCCACCGTCGTACTGGCTTCTGGTACCGGCCTGCCAATCTCCACGACTCACACTCTGGTGGGCGCGGTATTGGGTGTTGGCCTGGCGCGGGGTATTGGCGCACTGAACCTGCGTATGATCACCACTATCGCCGCCTCCTGGGTAGTCACCTTGCCGGCGGGTGCTGGTATTGCGATCTTGTTCTTCTACTTCTTTAAGGGCTTGTTCGGCTAGAGCTGTAGAATCATTGATAAATCAAAAAGGGGCCCAGGCCCCTTTTTTTATGTCTCTCACTCACCCCATTCTCAACTAAGCTGTGCCAGTAGCAAAACAGATATCTGGCACTTAAGGATTGCGCCTCAACTTCAATTCACTCGTGTAAATTACATGACTGTTAGCAACTGGACAGTGGGAACCTACCTGGCACAAAGATTAAAAGACGCAGGCATAGAGCACTACTTCGCCTTGCCTGGCGATTACAATCTGGTGTTACTGGATCAATTACTACTCCACCCAGATCTCAAAATGATCAGCTGCTGTAACGAGCTAAATGCAGGCTATGCCGCCGACGGCTATGCCCGCGCAACCGGTGGCCCCTCAGCGGCAGTAGTCACCTTCTCCGTCGGCGGCCTCAGCATGATTAATGCAGTAGCCGGTGCTTTTGCCGAAGACCTCCCTTTAATTGCAATCTCTGGCGGACCAAATACGAACTCTGAGGCTGAGTGGGAGTATTTGCATCACACTTTAGGTAAGGTCGATTACAGCTACCAGAGCGAAATCTATTCGCGGGTAACAGCCGAAACCGTGGTTATCCACCATCCATCCCTCGCTCCTGCAGCGATAGACAGAGCAATTGATACCGCCATGCTGCGGCGTAAACCGGTCTACATCGAAATTGCAGCCAATATTGCTAATGCACCTACATCGGCCCCTATCCCCCGTGGATTTGCACGTAGCGCCACTAGTGACCCGGATTCCCTCTCTGCTGCGGTAGAGCATATTGCCGCATTCCTCAATGCTGCCGAACGGCCAGTGTTGATTGCCGGGGGAAAAGTACGTGCAGCCTCTGCTGAGGAATCCCTGCGGGAACTAGCTGCGAGCAGCAGCTACGGTGTAGCCTGTATGGCCGATGCCAAGGGACTGCTTTCAGAGACTCACGACAATTTTATGGGTATGTACTGGGGACCAGTCAGTACACCGGGGTGCAGTGAAATTGTTGATACCGCCGATGCACTGCTCTTTGCCGGCCCAATATTTACCGATTACACCACTACCGGGCACCAACTATGCTTCGACAAAAGCAAGACCGTTATTGCATTACCAGCATCTGTACAACTGGGAGATACCTGTTACAGCAATGTCCATATGAATGACTTATTGGAAGCCCTGGTCAATAAGCTCAACCCCAATAACGGTGCAGTAAAAGCCTACCGCCGGGTCAGTAGTCCAAAACATATCCCACAACCAGGCAAGCGAGGCGATGCTTTAACGATTCGACAACTGTTTGCCCGAATCCAAAAAGTGCTTGAAAGCGATACCGCCCTGCTAGTGGAAACCGGGGACTCCTGGTTTAACGGTATGGAACTATCGCTACCAGATGGAGCCCGCTTCGAAATACAAATGCAATATGGGAGTATCGGCTGGTCTGTAGGAGCAACTCTCGGTTATAGCTTGGGTATGGGAAAAGGGCGCATGATCGCCTGTATTGGGGATGGGTCTTTCCAACTGACCGCCCAGGAAATCTCCACAATGATCCGCTACAACGTTAATCCAATTATTTTTTTGATAAATAACGGTGGCTACACCATTGAAGTAGAAATTCACGATGGGCCCTACAACAATATTAAAAACTGGGAGTACGCGCAGTTAGTCGAGGTTTTCAGTGCAGGAGAGGGTCGCGCCTGGGGTTGTAAAGTCACCACTGAGGGGGAGCTGGATAAAGCAATAAAAGATGCCCTAAAGCACGATGGACTTTGCCTGATAGAAGTAATTATCGATCGCAATGATTGCAACGTAAATTTGCTTAGATGGGGAAACCAGGTAGCTAGGAACAATAGCCGCCCAAGCCGCAGTGTTTAATTATTCCCTCACCTTGCTTGAAAAACCAAGCTAACTCTAAAAATAGATTTGGAACTCCAAATCCATATCTATTTATTACAAGCAACAGTAGTATTCGGAGTCATAACTTGGGCCTGCCCCACCAATTTACTGCTGCCTGCGAATTTATCCAGATGCCATTACTGTTGTTTGTCACTCTTCTGTGGGCCTTTTCCTTCAGTTTGATAGGCGTCTACCTGGCCGGACAGGTGGATAGTTATTTTTCAGCAATGACACGGGTTCTCCTTGCCACAGCGGTATTTCTACCCATGCTGAAATGGAAGGCTTGCCCTCTCCGCACCGCGATCCGTTTAATTGTGATCGGCGCTGTACAACTGGGGCTGATGTATTTGTTTTACTACCAGTCATTCTTACTGCTCAGTGTCCCCGAGGTACTGCTATTTACTATTTTCACCCCTCTTTATATCACCGCCCTTGAGGACTTCCTTAATAGGCACTTTTCTGTCTGGAACCTCACTATCGCAGCCGTAGCTGTATTGGGAGCCGCCACTATTCGCTGGGACTCCCCCAGTAGCGACTTCTGGATTGGATTTGCAGTCGTCCAGGGTGCCAACCTATGTTTTGCTGTGGGACAGGTAACCTACAAGCGTCTGATGTCCGTCGAGCAAGGCCTCCCCCGAGGCAAACCTTCGCTTGGTTTTTTATCGGCGCCAGCTTGATCACTGTTATTGCCTGGCTCCTGCTTGGGAAACCGCAGTACCCACAGGGCTCACAGCAATGGGGTGTTCTACTCTGGTTGGGATTGGTGGCATCAGGTCTGGGATACTTTTTGTGGAACAAGGGTGCTACGCAGGTCTCTACTGGTACCCTGGCCGCAATGAATAATGCACTGATTCCCGTTGGCTTGTTGGTAAATCTGTTAATCTGGAATCGGGATGCCGATCTAACCCGTCTCGCCCTTGGGGGAGGACTGATCGGAGCCGCTGTTATCTTGAATGAATGGCGCAACAAGAGTAGGGAAAGTCACCATGGCGAGTATCGCAGTACCTGACCTGAAGACCCAATTACATCAACTGATTGCCTGCCCCAGTGTCAGTGCAACCGATCCTTCCCTGGATATGGGTAACCGCCCGGTGGTTGAACTACTGGGTGAATGGTTGGAAGGACTTGGTTTCAATGTAGAGATAATGCCTTTAAAGGGCTCTCCCAACAAAGCCAATATGATTGCTACTCTCGGCGGTAAAAGTGGTGATAAAGGCGGGCTCGTTCTATCCGGACATACTGATACAGTCCCCTTTGATGCGGGGCGCTGGCAATCGGACCCCTTTAAGGTTTTAGAGCGCGACAACCGCTTATACGGTCTCGGCACCAGTGATATGAAGGGTTTTTTCCCTCTGGTTATTGAGGCTGTGCAGACTTTTCTCGACAAGCCTCTACAAAAACCACTGATTGTTTTGGCAACAGCCGATGAAGAAACAAGTATGAGTGGTGCCCGCGCCCTGGTGCAGGCTGGCAAACCCCAAGCGCGCTATGCGGTAATTGGTGAGCCCACCGGGCTTCGCCCGATACGTATGCACAAAGGCGTTATGATGGAAGCTGTGCGTATTACCGGGCAATCCGGCCACTCATCAGATCCCAGATTGGGGGCCAACGCGCTCGAGGCCATGCATAAAGTTATCGGTGAGCTATTAACACTGCGAAAAAAGTGGCAGCAAAAATACAACAACCCCGGATTCGCCGTTCCAGTACCCACGATGAACTTAGGCTGTATCCATGGGGGTGACAATCCCAATCGGATCTGCGGCCACACAGAACTCCAGTTTGATATTCGCCCGTTGCCAGGAATGCAGCTTACGGACCTGCGGGAAGAACTAAACAAACGTATCCTTACCATTCCACAAGACAATAAAATTCAGGTGGAAGTGGCCTCTTTATTCCCTGGCACTGCGCCCTTTGAACAGGATGCCCATTCAGAGTTAGTAAAAGTTGCAGAACAACTTTGTGGCCATCCCGCTGAAAGTGTTGCCTTTGGTACTGAAGCACCCTACTTGAAGAGTTTGAATATTGACACTATCGTGCTCGGCCCCGGCGATATTGACCAAGCTCATCAGCCGGATGAATTTCTCGCCCTGGATCGTATCAACCCTATGGTCAACATTCTGCGCGACTTGATTGGCCGCTTTTGCCTTTAATCTGCCTGCGACAGCCTCCGGGGCTTTAACACCACAAGACTTGCACACGGTAAGAATTAGTGAGCGACGATAACGCCTCCCTGAACTGGTTTCGCCACGCGGCACCTTACATCAACGACCTCCGCGGTCGCACTTTAGTAATTGGTATCCCCGGCGACGCTTTAGAGCACGCCAATTTCCGCAATCTAGTACACGATATGGCGCTGCTCGCCAGCCTTGGGGTTCGCTTGGTTGTTGTGCACGGCGCGCGGGAACAAATTAATCGAGCCCTGGATGAGCGCGGCATAGAAAATCGGTTTCACGAGAACCAGCGTATTACCAATCGAGAGACATTGGAAATTGTTAAGTCCGTCGTGGGCAAACTGCGCTTCGATATTGAAGCTGCTTTTTCCCAGGGACTGCCAGACTCACCGATGGCGCGTTCGGCCCTCAAGGTGGTCTCAGGCAATTTTGTTACCGCCCGCCCCAGTGGCGTGCTCGATGGCGTGGACCTGGGCTGGACCGGCACCGTACGGCGCATGGACACCAGCACTCTGGAGCAAAACCTGGATCAGGGTTCCCTGGTGCTCCTTTCTCCCCTGGGCACATCCCTGACCGGGGAGCTTTTCAATATCAATTACCTGGATCTGGCCGCTGAGGCTTCCAGAGTTTTGCGCGCCGAGAAACTAGTGCTATTCCGCGAACCTGAGCAACTTCAAGTGGACGGAAATCCGGTACACGAGTTAAGTATTTTGCAGGCAGAGCAGGTTTCACCCAAAGTGCAAAGCGCAACCCTGCGCTGCGCCATTCGAGCCTGTAATGCAGGGATCGCCCGTACACACCTACTTAGCTTTTGTAAAAACGGCGCCTTAATTCAGGAGCTGTTCCGCCGTGAAGGGGCCGGTACCATGATTTACCGGGACAGCTACGAAGTTGTGCGCAGAGCGCGAATTACCGATGTGGGCGGCATTCTTGGACTGATCCGCCCGTTAGAGAAAGATGGCGTTTTGGTACGGCGCTCCCGCGAGAAGCTCGAGGCAGAAATTGAACACTTCACGCTTGTGGAAGTGGATGGTACTCCAGTTGCCTGTGCAGCTCTGTATCCCATTAAGGATGATAAGGGTACTACCACAGCAGCCGAAGTTGCCTGCCTTGCAAGCCACCCGGAATTTCGCGGTGGAGGGCGTGGTGCCAAGCTGATGCGCCACCTTGAGAGACAGGCGCAAACAGTCCAGGTTGATGAGCTCTACGTCCTCACCACCCAGACAGAGCACTGGTTTATCGAGCAGGGCTTTGAGCAAGTCGGTATCAGTGAGCTGCCTACCGCGCGAAAGTCCCTGTACAACATTCAGCGCAATTCGAGAATCCTGCGTAAACGCCTGGGGAAAAGTCAGTCCACTTAGTCATAGAAATTTGAAATATCCATCCTTAATACTCCTTTAATGGGTAGTTTGAGCGCAAAAACATCCCAGGAAAGTCCGTTTTTTGCTAAGCTGGCGCATTCATTGTTGCCAGCTGGAATCTGTGACTATGCCCCAATACCGCTCCCGCACCTCTACCGCCGGTCGCAATATGGCCGGAGCCCGCGCCTTGTGGCGTGCCACCGGTATGACGGACGAGGACTTCCATAAGCCAATCATTGCCATCGCAAACTCTTTTACCCAGTTTGTCCCTGGACACGTACACCTAAAAGATATGGGTCAGCTTGTCGCAAGGGAGATTGAACGCGCCGGCGGCGTGGCCAAGGAGTTCAATACGATCGCTGTGGATGACGGTATCGCAATGGGTCACGACGGCATGCTCTATAGCCTGCCCAGCCGCGAAATTATCGCTGACTCAGTGGAGTACATGGTCAATGCCCACTGTGCCGACGCCCTGGTTTGTATCTCCAACTGTGACAAGATCACACCGGGAATGATGATGGCAGCCATGCGCGTGAACATTCCAGTTATCTTTGTCTCCGGTGGCCCGATGGAGGCCGGCAAAACCAAACTGGCTGACCACAAGCTCGACTTAGTAGATGCTATGGTGATCGCCGCTACAGATACGGCCTCCGACGAGGAAGTTGCTGAGTATGAGCGCTCTGCATGCCCGACCTGTGGCTCCTGCTCAGGTATGTTTACAGCGAACTCCATGAACTGCCTGACCGAGGCCCTGGGGCTTTCACTCCCTGGTAACGGCACCATGCTAGCGACCCACGCCGACCGCAAGGAGCTATTCCTCCGCGCTGGCCGCGAGATCGTAACCCTGACCAAACGCTACTATGAGCAGGATGACGAAACTGCCCTGCCGCGCAACATCGCCAACCGCACAGCCTTCCGCAATGCCATGGCACTCGATATCGCCATGGGAGGCTCCACTAATACCATCCTGCACCTGCTGGCAACCGCTCAGGAAGGTGAGATTGACTTCACCCTGGAAGATATCGACAGCCTCTCCCGTGAGGTTCCACAGCTGTGCAAAGTTGCCCCCAATACCGAGAAATACCATATAGAAGATGTACACCGCGCCGGCGGTGTAATGGCTATCCTCGGGGAGTTGGAGGCCGCAGGTCTTATCGACTCTTCACTACCAACCGCCTACGGTGGTTCGCTCGCCGATGCCCTGGCACGCTGGGATATTTGCCGCACGGACGACCAATCTGTACTGGAATTCTATCGCGCGGGCCCCGCAGGCATTCCCACCCAAACAGCTTTCAGCCAGGAATGCCGCTGGTCCACTTTAGATGCAGACCGCCAGCGTGGCTGTATCCGTTCTGCTGAGCACGCCTACTCCTCTGAGGGAGGGCTCGCCGTTCTCTTTGGTAACCTGGCCCCCAATGGCTGTGTAGTGAAGACTTCCGGCGTCGATGAGTCGCTGTGGAAATTCGAAGGCCCCGCCCACGTAGTAGAAAGCCAGGAAGAGGCGGTTTCCAATATCCTCGAAGGGAAGGTCAGTAAAGGTGAGGCTGTTATCGTCCGCTATGAGGGTCCTAAAGGTGGACCTGGTATGCAAGAGATGCTTTACCCCACTAGTTATTTAAAATCCAAAGGACTCGGTGAGCACTGCGCATTGATTACCGATGGCCGCTTCTCAGGCGGTACTTCGGGCCTCTCTATCGGACATGTTTCACCTGAGGCAGCTTCTGGAGGTAACATCGCTCTGGTTCGCAATGGAGACCTTATACGTATTGACATTCCAGGGAGGAAAATTGAAATCGCTATTGAGGAAAGTGAACTCGATAAGCGATGCAGGGAAATGGAAAAAAATCCCAATGGCTGGAAGCCAATCGAAAAGCGCCCTCGCAAAGTCAGCAAGGCACTGAAAGCCTATGCCATGCTTGCCACCAGTGCAGACCGCGGGGCGGTAAGGGAAATTGACTGATTAAAACTGCTCTAAAAAGAACGGCCCCTAAGGGCCGTTTTTTATTCCGCTATTTTGTAACTGATTCGATTGCGTACCCCGTAGCGCTCCACTGGCTGGCCAGCTTCCATTTGAGGCCGATACTTAAACCTTTCTGCCGCAGCTATCGCAGAACGATCGAATACACGGGTTGGGTTACCATTAGAGTCATAACCACCAACAACACGGGCATCTCGCACTGCCCCTGTTTTTGTCACTGTAAACTCTACAACAACATATCCTTCAATTCCCCTGCGCAAAGCGGCACTAGGATATCGCGGTGCAGCTTTGTACACAGGCAAAGGATCTTGCGATACCTTCATCCCAGTTTCAGAGACTGGTGTTGGAGAGCCTATTTGAATATTCAGCTTAACCGGCAAGACTTCAGTCTGCTCAACTCGCATATTCGGCTGTTCAATGACTGTTTGTGGTGGTGTAGGTGCCTCATAATTTTCGGTAACAATCACCTTTTTCGGCATATGTACCGATTTAATCTGTGGCAACAACTCAACTGCTGGCTCTTCAATATCAGTTGCCACCAGCTGACTCATCAAAAAGAGCAGCCCCACTGTTGTCACGGCAGCATATCCCAGGCCCTTCACGTAGCCTGCAAGTAAATGCTGGGGGAAAAACACGGAGTTGGGAATTGACTGACAAGCTCTATCCATAACACCTCTCCTATTATTGTTAGGGTGCAATAAGCGGCATCCTTGTGCCGAAAATGGAAAAGCTGATCAGCTACCTTTTATCATTAGCTAATTTACAAAAAAATGCAAATAGTCTGTTAATACAGGTTATCTCAAAATTTTGTGCCGGAACTCACAAACAAACACGTATAAAAAAAGCCACGCATTTCTGCGTGGCTTTTAAGGGGTTAAAGAGTTAACTGGTTTTAAATTGCCAGCTGCTCTTCACGCTCCTTTTCACCTTCAACAAAGGAAATCCACTGATTGGCGAACTTCTCTGAGCGCTCATCTTTACGTGCAAGCTTGAGGCTCTTTAAAGCTGCGTCATAACGCTTAAGGTTGGCATTCGCCATACCCATTACGATATGCAGCTGATCAACACGCTTGATACCACCTTTGGCCAGAGCTTTCTTACCCATAGAAAGGGCTTTCTCGTTCTGATCCAGGTCCAGGTAAATACCAGCCAGGCGCGAATAGATCTCACCTTTATCAGAAAGCTGTGCTGCCGCTTCCAACTGGGGAATAGCTTTCTGCAGCTCTTGTGACATCTGGTAGGCCTGAGCTAGAGTTTCCAGGTTTTTAGCTGTGCGTGGGATCTTCTTATCTTGGATACCCCTGGCAATCACTTTAGCTCCTTTATAAGGCATTTCATGCCCCATAAAGAGATACCCCATATTTAGCAGGTCTTTATCCTTTTCCAAAGCTCCGGCAAGGTAAGCTGCTTCCATCATGTGCAGCTGATCCTTATCGCGCTTCAGTTCACCGTATACTGCACCAAGGGTTTTGTAATACGCTGGCTTCGGGTAGTACTGCACCAGTTTTTCTAGAACGGCAGCTACTTTCGGGTAGTCTCCGCGCTCGAAGTAAACATACTGCTGTAAGCCGAACCAACCTTCCTTCGGTATCTTGCCCTCTTTTTCAAACATGGATACCGCTATATTGATATCCGCGAGAGCCTTATCCTGATTGCCAATCTGGTTGTAAGCCTGAGCACGCAGTGCATAGGAGTCAGCAGTGATACGATCAGAAACTTTAAACCACTGGTTCAAGTAGTTAATCGCCTGCTTGTAATCCTCAGTTACGAAGTACAGCTGGGCAAGTGTAAACAGGGTGCCCACTTCCAATGCTACCGGCAGGTTTTTCTCACCCTGGGCCAGTACCTTTTTAAAGTAAGGGATCGCCTCTTTATAGTTTTCAGTGCTGTAATAAACAACACCGAAGAAGTTGTACATTTGGGCAACTTCGTAGCCGTTGTACCGCTTCTTGCTTGCATCCATCTCTTTCAGCGCTGCAAGAGCACCCGCCCAATCCTCTGCATCTGCAGCCTCTTGAGCTTTTTCCAGCTTCTTGTACGCAGCTTCACGCATAGCCGGAACTTTACGGGTTTTTTGCTTGCTCGGTTTTTTTTCTTCCTGCGCTTGTGCTGAAGCGAACGGCGCTGACATGCCGACAGCTTCTAACACTGTGACGCTGACCGTCGGTGCAAGAACCAAGGGTAGCGCCACTGAGGTGCGCAGAGCGAACTTGGACAAACCTTTAGTTATGGTCGTCAACTTCATAGTGCTTCCCCTTTAGTCCTTAGCCATGTTAAAGCTGATCTTGGTCCTAACATTAGGAACTTCGGTCGGCTTGCCATCGACTACCCGCGGCTTGTACTTGTACTTCAATGCGGACTTCAGGGCAGACCGATTGAAAACCGTTGTAGGCTTACCTTGCAGCGTAAAAGCCTCAATTACGATCGGATCGCGTACTGAACCGTTTGTTGTAACGGTGTACTCAACGATTACATAACCTTCCATACCGCGCTGTAGAGCGCGACGGGGATACTGCGGCTGTACTTTTACGATTGGAAGATAGTCACCTTCACCAAAGCTGAAACCAGACAGCTTAACGTTGCCACCCGCAGAGGGAGCAGCGATATTGATGCTGCCATCAAGATCCGGCTCCTCAAAATCAGGCTCCGGCATCTCCGGTGGCGGAGCCTCAGGCTCATCTGGTTTTACCGGCTTGGCGGTGTCGTACTGTGTTTCAATCTTCGTATCAGGCATCACCACATCGGCAACTTTGTACTCCGGAGTATCCTCTGGAGCACCCATGTTTGCCGCGATCAGCTGATGCATGGTGAAGATGAGGCCAAAGGTAGTGGCCAATGCCAATGTACCTGCCCCAAGAAGTCTTACCGGGTTCATAGCTGTTAACTCTTCTCTGTAGCGACGGAAACTTTCTTGATACCAATCTTCCTGGCTGCTTCCGCAATCAGGGCAATCTTCTCAATGCTTGCTCCCTTATCGGGCTGAATTACCAACCACCCTTTCGGGTTTTCCGAGTAGAGGCGCTCCAGGACAATTCGTACCTGGCGCTCATCAACCTTCTCTTTAGCAATCCAAACCTCGTCACTGTCGTTGATCGCTACCAGGATAGAGGCGGCCTTGAGTTCAGCGGTCGTCGATTCCGGCTTCTCAATATCAGCACCCGGCTCCTTGATAAAGGTCGCGGTGACGATAAAGAAGATCAGCATGATAAACACCACGTCCAGCATGGGCGTGAGGTCAATTGCGCCGGCTTCCTCTTCTGCCGTATTTTGTCTTTTGCTCATAGCAACTCTCTTAGCGAACTTTTCCAGCGGGGGCTCAGGGAGCCCCCGGCGAAAGTATCTGGCTTGGCTAAACCTTCACAGTAAATAAGCAGGCTTATTAACTGGTGTATGCTTAGTGATCCATCGTCAGATGATCTTCCAGCAGCTGGGTTTCACGCTCAGCTTTACGGGCAAGGTAAGTGTTGGCAAATACGCCTGACAGCGCCGCAACCATACCCGCCATTGTCGGGATAGTTGCCATGGATACACCACTGGCCATCTGCTTGGCGTCACCACCACCTGTAATCGCGAGAACATCAAACACATTGATCATGCCCCAAACCGTACCCAACAGCCCAAACAGAGGAGCCAGGGCGACACAGGCTTGGATCATGTCCATATTGTCCTGAATTTTCTCGGATACCCGGGAAATCATCGCATAACGGATCTGGTGCGAAGCCCAGGATTTGCGCTCACCGCGCCCCTCCCATTGGTCTACCGCACCTTGAACGTCACTTTTCAACCCTTTGTTAAAGTAGAAAACACGTTCAAAAATCAGCGTCCACATAAAGAAGGTCAGGCCGGCGATCAGGAACAGTACTGGCCCGCCCGACGCCATAAAGGCGTTGACGGCGGCCCATGCGTCATTTAATGCGTGCATGTTGCCGCCTCCTCTTATTTGCGCTCGGCGTTTTCTGCCACGATACCAGCACTCTGCTCTTCCAGAATGTGCAGGACACGCTTGGCACGACCATTAACTACGGTGTGCATCAGAACGGTTGGGATAGCCACAACCAGACCGAGAACAGTGGTAATCAGGGCTGAGGAAATACCGCCGGCCATTGCCTTGGGATCGCCCGCACCAAAGATAGTGATCGCCTGGAAGGTGATGATCATGCCGGTAACGGTACCCAGCAGACCCAGCAGCGGAGCAACCATCGCGATGATCTTCAGCAGGTTGAGGCCGGATTCGATTGCCGGACGCTCTTTCAGTACTGCTTCTTCCATCTTCAGTTCGAGAGTTTCACCGTCTACACCTTTGTTCTCTTCTGCAACAGCCAGTACACGACCCAGTGGGTTATTAGTGTTCGGAGTAGAGGAGCGCAGCTGTGCATTCACTTTGGCGCCAACGCCAGTCAGAATGATCAGGCGGAAGATAGCCAGCAGCATCGCGAAGGCACCAACAGCGGAGATGATGTAGCCCACGATGCCACCTTGGTGCCAACGCTCTACGATATCCGGGCTATTGATCATGGCTTTCAGGTAGGAGCCGCCGGTAGGACCAGTTGGGTCTACACCGAAGGCACTGAAACCACTGGTAGAAGCCTGCAGAGCTTCAGCCATGCCTTGGAACTTGGCGTCCGGCTGACGAATCAGCTCAGCCATTTTGTAGGCATTGTTCATTTCCAGGTATTTACCATTGGAAACCAGATTGAAGTTACCTACACGAACCACTTCCTGGTCAGCCTGCTCACCGTTGGGCTTGATCACGGTCGCGTTAAACTTAACGATCTTGCCGGATTCAACCGTTTCGCGCTGAATTTCAAACCACAGACGCTCGATCTCTTCGATAGTCGGCAGCTGAGTAGCGCTGTTCATTTTGCCCAGAAGGCCATCAATGAACTCAGTACGGTTAGGGTATTGAGCGGAAACCAGAGAGGAACCGATATTGGCACGCAGGTCGGCAGCAGTAGAGGACATATGGCCGAACAGTTCCTTCAAGGAACCCAGGCGCTGGTCCAGTTGCTGACGCTTCTGATCAACAGCGACTTCCTGCTCCTGGTATTTCTTTTCCAGGTCAGCAGAACGCTTCTCTTCAGCGGTGCGAGTATTCTTCGCTTGGTTCAGCAGGGCATTCTGGTTTGCCTTTTGACGGCGGAACTCAGCTTCACGCTGCTTGTGTTCTTTGGACTCGGCAACTTTGGACTGCTGAACCATTTTCAGCAGGTCGTCCAGGGAAGCAGCCTTCTCTTGAGCAACTGCGGAGAAGCTGATCAGACCAGCTGCTGCCGCTATTAAAACGCGTTTGGCGAAAGAGGTTTTCATTGCGCTGCCTCCGGAGCCGGAATCGGCATGGTCATGATGTCGATAGTGGCCTGCTTCTTGGCAATTTTCAGACCGTTCATGAGAGCGCGGCGGTATTCACCAGCGTCGATCTCAACCCACGCTTTTTGCGCTTTGTCATATGCGAGGGCAATTTCTGCATCAGTAGTCTGAGCCAGCAGGGCGATACGGCCGATTTGCAGAACGCTCACCTCGCGCTCCTGACCAGCAACGGTCAGAGTATCGCGGTAAGAGTCGATCTTACGGGCGTATTCCGCTTCGAAGTTGTACAGCTCCAGTACCTGGCGGAATTTTTCCGCAACACTTACATCGGAACGGTCCATGGTGCTCTTAACACCATTGAGGTTCGCCATACGCTCTTCGAGCTTGAACGGTGCGTCCAGCTCAATGAACTGCTCCAGACCTTCCAGCATACGCAGAATCAGCGGCTGAATCTGACGTTCAATGACAGTAACGTTGGCAATGGACTCGTCCAGCTCATTGATAACTTCGAGCTGGTTGGCCAGCTGCTTTTCCAGCTGACGGTTGTATACGCGCAGACCATCGATTTCTTTATTAACCACCTTGAAGTCCTGCAGCAGGCTGCTGGTTTCGTCGGCAATCTTGTCGATGCGCTTTTGCGATGCCTGGGCCGCAGTGGTTTTCTGCTGGCCGACGGCGAGTACGTTATCAAGAGTATCCGCAGTGGCTACGCTGCCGTAGAGCGCGCCAGCAGACAGCGCAGTGGTCAGCGCCACAGCCATGAATCGCTTGGTTTTCATTAGACCCCCCAGTGGGTTCAATATTTCACAACATGGTCGCGATGAGATAGCTGCCACAACGCGGTGTCCTTTTGTTTTAAAAACATTGGTTAGAAGACAGCTAAGAGCCGCACATTGTAAACAGCCGATTTGATTATTCAAATGCCGATTGCCAGCATCGGCCCGCTTGGGTAGCAAGGTAACACTTAGGTAACATTCCCGGGTCACATGCACACATTCGCGGCGACGTTCCCTGTGCGAGCTGTTGGAGAATTTAACAGATCGATCAACTTTTGATCAAATTGTTTTTATTTAAATCTGTCATATTGGACTAATGAGTAGTTGTACTCATTCCTGTCTGAGGCCGGGTAACACTCTCGTGCCGATTCGACCCATGAGTCATCCATGTCGGGAAAGTATGCATCCCCGTCGATATTTGCGTCAACTTCGGTGACATATAAGCGGGCAGCCAGTGGCAGTGCCTGGCGGTAAATTTGTGCTCCACCAATGACCATCACCTCGCTTGCCCCACTGTCTTTAGCGCTTTCTTGAGCCAGACTCAGGGCTTTATCCAGAGACTGGACCACCTCAACGCCATCCGCAACCCAATCGGTATTACGCGTAATGACAATATTTACGCGCCCCGGAAGTGGGCGACCAATAGACTCAAAGGTCTTTCGTCCCATTACTACAGGCTTTCCCATAGTGGTCCGCTTAAAAAACTGCAGATCGCCAGAGATGCGCCAGGGGAGCTCATTGTCCTTACCGATAGCACCATTGCGGGCAACCGCCGCAATCAAAGCAATAGAAACCGTCATTACTGCCCCTTAAACCGCTACAGGTGCTGGAATATGTGGAAAGGCTTCGTAACCCTTGAGCTCAAAGTCCTCGAAACGGAAAGAAAACAGGTCTTTGACCTCTGGGTTCAGGTGCATTTGCGGCAGAGGCAGTGGATCGCGCTGCAATTGCAGCTCGACCTGCTCCACATGGTTCGAGTAGAGGTGAGCATCACCAAAGGTATGAATAAAGTCGCCAGGCTGCAAACCACATACCTGTGCCAGCATAAGGGTCAGCAGGCTGTATGAGGCGATATTGAAAGGCACCCCCAGGAAAATATCTGCGCTTCGCTGGTACAGCTGGCAGGACAACTTGCCATCAGCGACATAGAACTGGAACAGGGCGTGGCAGGGAGCCAGGGCCATGCGCCCTTCGCGGGCATTATCAGCAGGTGAAACACCTTCATCTGGCAGATCCGCGGGGTTCCAGGCGCTAACCATCAGGCGCCGGGAGTCCGGGCGGGTTTTCAACTGGTGTACCAACTGCTCAATTTGGTCGATCTGGCGACCATCAGAAGTGGGCCAGGAGCGCCATTGATGGCCATATACAGGGCCCAGATCACCGTCCTCTGTCGCCCACTCATCCCAAATCCGCACCTTATTGTCCTGCAGATAACGGATATTGGTATCCCCCTGCAAAAACCACAGAAGTTCGTGAATAATCGAGCGCAAATGGCACTTTTTAGTGGTGATCAGCGGAAAACCCTCCGCCAAATTAAAGCGCATTTGATAGCCAAACACACTGAGAGTACCAGTGCCGGTGCGGTCACCTTTAGCGGTGCCGTTATCGCGCACATGGCGCATTAGATCGAGATACTGCTTCATCTACTGCTATGCTCCGCCTTTAACTCGGGAAGACCCTGCTTTCTTACCTTTCTGCTCAGTTCGCCCCTCGGGAAGCGGCTGAGTTTTATAACTCCACACCAGCAATGCAATGCCGGCAATAATCATCGGCAGGCTCAAAAGCTGCCCACGAGTCATCCATCCAAATAAATCAAAACCAATATGCCCATCGGGCTCCCTGACAAACTCCACCAGGAAGCGGAATACACCGTAGAGCATCACGAACATACCACCCACCGCGAGTCGAGGGCGCGGCTTACTGGAGAACCACCAGAGCAGCGCAAAGAGAACCAGTCCCTCAAGGAAGGCTTGATACAGCTGGGATGGGTGCCGGACCAGAAGGTCCGGGTCCTTTGGAAAGACCATGCCCCAAGGGCCTTCAGTTTCACGCCCCCAAAGCTCCTGGCCAATAAAATTACCGATCCGCCCAAGCCCAAGACCGATGGGCACCAGAGGAGCAACGAAATCAATTAGAGCCGGGAAGGTTGTACCAATTTTACGCGCGTAGAGTGCCGTGGCCAACATTACCCCAATCAGCCCGCCGTGGAAGCTCATCCCCCCTTCCCACAGCCGAATCAGTGATATCGGGTCTTCGAGCAACTGGGGGAAGTTATAAAAGAACATGTACCCCAAGCGGCCACCGATAACGACACCAATGGCACAGTAGAGAATCAAGTCCTCAACTTCGGATTTAATAACCGGCGACCAGGGTTTGGCACTTCGGCGCAATGCCAACCACCAGGCCGCGACAAAGCCAGCCAAGTACATCAGCCCATACCAGTGCACTTTTAAGGGGCCTATTGCAAAGGCTACCGGGTCAATTTCGGGATAGGTCAGCATGGGGGAATCGCGATTGCCAATAAAGGGCGTATTATGGTCGTAAAGCCCCCCGCTGTGGAAGGGCAGCTTGCCCCTAGGGAACATCCCAATGTGTCTACTGCTATTCGCCTATCAATGCCACCCTAAATACCCGCTGCTGTTGATCGCCAATCGGGATGAGTTCTATCAAAGGCCAGCCGCCTCAGCTGCGCGCTGGCCCGGGACCGGGCTAATTGCGGGTAGAGACCTTGAAGCCCAGGGAACCTGGGCCGGCGTCTCCCCCGGTCGGGTCGCCGCTGTAACCAATATCCGGGAGCCTGGGACACCGGAACCTGTAGGAGCGCTATCCCGCGGGGAAATACCGCAGAAATTCCTCAGCCAACAAATTAGCCCTGAGCTTTTCATCCACTACCTGGAATCCCAGCAGTACCGGGGCTTTAACGCCCTGCTGTTTGATGTTGAGAATCAAAACACTCTCTTCTGTGCCGGAAACCGGCACAAGCCATTTACGTTTGAACCGGGTATTCACGGTATCTCCAACGGCGCACCGGACGAACCCTGGCCAAAGGTGGAGAGGGGCAAAGCGGGGCTGGCAGAAATAATACCTGCGGCCGACCAACTGGTAACAATCGAGAGCTTTGTGGAGCCAGCACTGGCACTGCTCAAAGATCGCACCCCCGCGCCGGACCAACAACTCCCCCATACCGGGCTACCACTGGAGATTGAGCGGGCGCTCTCTCCTATATTCATTCAAATTGATGCCGATAGCTCGGCGACAGAACCAATGCTTCGCAATGGAGGTTACGGCACCCGCGCGAGTACCGTGATCACCATCGACCAGAGGGGGTGTGGCCAACTTTGGGAGCAGACTTTTATACAGGGCAATGAAAATGGACCCCTGCGCTACTTCACTACCCAGTCGCCCAATTAAGCGGGCTCAATGCTAATGGCAGAGAAATTGTGCATAACTTTTTGTGCAAGCCTCTGCACCATATTCAAATAAGCCCCAGTAAACACGCCCCTTTTTCACCCATGAGCGAAAAATTTGGCGCAAAACTCATCATTCACAAATCCTTACTCTAAAAAGAATGAAGCGCCAAGCAAATTTTGCATTTATTGCCATACTTACTTTCACAGACTGAAGTTGGTTGAGTTTCGCGCAAGCAGGACACCGACATCAGTCTTAATAAAAGGAAGTCGCGCGGGACGCATGACACGTGCGAGTCACCGATAATATCCCTGAGTATCTGGATGGGCTCGCCACAGGTTGGGAAGGTATGAACGATCTGGCGCCCGGCATTTTCCAAAATATCGCACCGGGCCCCCGCAGAATCGCTGAGGTACCATGTCGTATTTCAACCCCGAGCATCGTAGACGCAAATCTGTACTTCCACTGCTGACACTGGGTAGCCTCTGTGTCTTCATTCTTTATTATGCTTTCGCAGCAAACCAGAAGACCGTACCCGTTTTACCGGAGAACGCTGTTCGCCCTCATTTAGTGCACTGGCTGGAGGAAAACCCCGATGCCTGGCCAGCCCAGGACCCCATTTTTAACCCCGCCGCTGTGCGCAAGATCTACCAGCGCACGGATTACCGCTTGCTTTGGTTCGATAACTACAGCCTAAGTGATAGTGCCAATGACCTGCTGAAACAACTCACAGCTGCCAGCTCCGGCAATCCGAGCAGCATGGTCGACTACCGCTACCACCTGGGGTACTTCGATCGCACCTTGCGCGATACACCTCAACGTCTGCAGATGGCAGCCGTATTGGATATCTTACTAACCGATGCCTTTGTGTCCTACGCGCAAGATACCCAGCTGGACAGGCTCAAGCCCAAAACCCGCCCGCGTCGGGGTGTCACACCGGTTCTGCGGGATAGCGAAGGTTTCCGCCTGGTTGCGACCAGCACCGCTCAACAGCAGGCTTCCAGTGAACCCAGCGGGCGCAAGTACTTCCGCGGATATGATCGCGCGGCCAATCTAGGCAGCAATGTTCGCAGCCGCTATTACTCGCGGGAATACAATGCGGATACTTCCGGCAATTACTCAGGACGCAATTATTCCGGTAGCACTCGCACCTATGAACGCAGTCGATACCGTTCCTATCGGGACAACAATAGTGGTTCGGGTTCTGGCAGTCGCGTTTATTACAATCAGGGGCGGTCAAATACTGCCGCCCCACCGGTGAGATCTGAAAATAGTGAGGGGCCTTACTACGAGGAAAACCGGCCCTATGGCAACGATGTAAGAGCGCTGCGCGGTGAGCTGCAACGACTGCGCAAGATTTCTTCCAGCGGTCGCTGGCGTCCAATCCCGGCGGGTCCCGCCATGACCATGGGTGCACGCCACCCACATGTGGGCCTCCTGCGCAACCTGCTCTCCCTATACGGTGATTACCAGTCTTACTACAGCTACGGTGGCACTGATCGCAATCGCTTCGATCGGGGCCTTCACCAAGCGGTGGTGCGCTTCCAGAAACGTCACGGCCTGAGAGCAGATGGTATTGTCGGTCGCTCAACTCGCAAACGCCTGAACTTATCCCCAGCTGCGCGCGCCCGCATTGTGGAAATGAATATCAAGCGCCGCGAAGAGTTGCCGGAACAATTGGGTAGCCGCTTTATCCAGGTCAATATTCCTGCGTACCGTCTCAAGTACGTGGAAAACGACCAGGTCAAACTGGCGATGAATGTCGTCGTCGGTAAGAAAAAACACGCAACGCCTGAAATAACCACCCGTGTCAGCAAGGTAGTCTTTAACCCCACTTGGACAGTACCGCGCAGTATCCTGGTGAATGAGATCCTCCCCAAAGCTCGTAAAAACCCTGCGGGTATGGAAAAAATGGGATACCGGGTGATTAGCGGCAGAGGTGAAAAACTGCCCCTGACTCCGCAAAATCTATCTGCTGCAGGTGCGGGTTCCTACCTTATGCGCCAAATGGGCGGTGAGGAAAATATATTGGGACGTGTCAAATTTGAAATCCCCAATATTCACGACGTGTACCTCCACGATACGCGCGCGCGCAAACTTTTTTCCCTGACCACTCGGGGCTATAGCCATGGCTGTATCCGCCTGGAAAAACCCCGCCATTTGGCCGAAGCACTGCTTCGTCCCCAAGGAGATTGGGATCAGTGGCGTATCGATCAATTGACCACTGGAGAGGAAACCACGGAAGTGGATATGTCCCAACTGGTGAAGGTTTACATCACCTACTGGACTGCCTGGGTCGATGGTCAGGGCAACCTGAACTTCCGCCCGGATATTTATGGCAAAGATGGACTGACCGATAATCAATTTTAAAAGAAACCGGGGCGGCTATTCGTCGCCCCGGTTATAACCAAGGAATTATTGAGCGTGTTATTCCATTAATTAGCCTTTCTTAAGCAGCACCATTCCTGAAAATTATTTAAAGACTATCAGTCACAAGTTATCAATGTGAGCACAGTGATAAATCTCACTGATTTCTCAGTGCTTGCAGGGGTGACTTATGGGTGCTGCCAACAATTCACTTTGCGCTTTTTTGCCACGCAACCAACTAACCTCCCTCAGGGCGAGTGCCGCTGCGATTGCCATAGCAATATCGCTGGGTATCCACTCACCACAAATAATCGCCGAAGCTCAAGATATCGTCGAGCCTGACCTGATCGGCAGTCGCGATCCTTTTTTACCTCAGGGCAGGCAATTTTCCCTACTCAGCGAAGCGTTAGCACGCTACCAAACCCTGGCACAAGGTAATTACTGGAAACCGCTCAGTGCTGGACAACCTATCGCACCGGGCAGTCGCAGTCCCCGGGTTGAGCAATTGAGAAGCCTGTTAATGCTCTATGGTGATCACCATCCCGAAGAGTATGGAGCAAATACTTCTAAAGCAGATGTCTACGACAAAAAACTGCAGCAAGCCGTTAAACGGTTTCAGAAACGTCACGGATTAAAGCAAACGGCACTGGTTGATGAGGGAACCCGAAGTCGACTCAATACCCCGCCAGATAAAGTTGCCAAAATTCTGGCAGCGAATATTGAACGCTGGAAACAACTTCCCAAGGATTTAGGGCCTCGCTATATCATCGTGAATGTCCCGGAATTTAATTTGCGCCTAATTGAAGGCGATAAAGAGCAGTTCCGTATGCGTGTGGTTGTGGGAAAACCAAAACACAAAACACCGCAAATCGCTACCCGTATGACGCGACTGGAATTTAATCCTGTATGGCGTGTCCCGCCCAGTATTGCGCTGCGTGAACTTTTACCCAAGGGCAGCTCCGCACTGAGAGCTAAGGGTTATCGCCTAATGAATCATCGGGGCAGATCGGTGCCTTTTACTCGTGGAAATGTGGCTGCAGTGCGTCGAGGACAAGTTTCACTGCAACAAAAAGGCGGGCCGGGAAATGCTTTGGGAAGAGTGAAATTTGTTATCCCCAATCGGCAGGCCATTTTTCTCCACGACACAAATAGCAAGCATTTATTCAAAAAATCCCAAAGAGCCTTTAGCCACGGTTGTATTCGCCTGGAAAAACCATTGCAGTTTGCTCGCATGATGTTAGCCCAGCAAAACAAGTGGAGTGATGCCCGTATCAATCGCGCGCTGGGAAGTGGTCGCACCCATGGTGTTGCCCTTAAAAATCCCCTACCGGTTTATATCGCTTACTGGACTGCCTGGATCGATGAAAATGGGCAGCTTCAGTTTCGGCCGGATATCTATAACCGGGATCAGTAATAGGAGGTAACAGAGTGAAGCGGATTGAGAGCTACAGGGACTACTGAGTTATCAGTATGGCAAATGGCCCATTCCAGCTCGGCATCGCCGCACTGATAAGCCTCGTAATTGCCTCGGCCAGCCCTTTGAATGCTTCATTCACTGGGCGGACCGATATCATTATTGAGCCAATCAGTTCGACCCAGCAATTACGCGATACCGCTCAGGCCTACCGACTGTTAGCGAAAAACTGGCGACCGATTACCCAGGGAAAAACTTTACAGCCCGGAGACAAAGGCCCTCGTGTCCTACAACTACGTAATTTACTGGCAATGTATAAGGATTATCACGGTCAGCCCGGGCCGCTTTCCGCTCCGCAAAAAGACCCCCGAAGATTTGACAGTGCGCTCCAAGCTGCAGTGGAGCGCTTTCAGGAACGCCACGGATTGAACGTTACCGGTATCGCCGATGAAGACACACTTGCAGCCTTGGCTATATCGCCAATGGAACGCGCTAAGCAAATGGAATTAAATGCATCCCGATGGGAGCAGCTAAAGCTCCCAGAGGATGATCGCTACGTAATCGTCAACGTGCCCGACTATCGATTGCAGCTTATTGAAGATGGTTCGGTCGCTCTCAATATGAAAACCGTCGTGGGAAAAAGCAGTACGCGCACACCAAATTTACGCACGCGGATAACCAATATTGTTTTCAGCCCAACCTGGACTGTCCCCCGAAGTATTCTTGTCACCGAGCTTTTGCCCAAGGCACGACACAACCCAACAGCCATGCACAAGCGGGGTTATCGAGTAGTGCAATATCGCAGCGGTAAATCATCCCCTATTACAGAGGAGACTATTGCCAAGGCAGCCGGTGGGCACGCTACTTTGAGGCAATTGAGTGGCCCTGAGAATACCCTGGGAAAAGTGAAATTTGTTATCCCCAATAAGCAGGCTATTTTTCTCCATGACACCCAGGCTCAAAGCCTGTTTAAACTTCGCCAGCGGGCATTAAGTCACGGATGCGTAAGGCTACAAGCACCAGAAGAATTAGCTTATTTTCTTCTTCGTGACCAGGGGTGGGACAGAACCCGGGTAGCGCAGGCAGCCAATGGGCACGATGCTCTGAATGTAAAGGTGAAGGGATCACCCCGTATTTACATCGTTTATATGACCGCCTGGATAGATAGGGATGGGCGCCCCCAATTCCGCTCTGATATTTATCATCGTGACAAAGAACAGCCTTATCCAAATTAGGGAGCCTATCGGCAAGTGAAAAATATTAAGTATCGCTAAAGGATTTTGCCTGTTCTCATTTTCGCTGGCAGCGCGCTATAACGCTAAAGTTCTCCAAACAATAGAATTTGAAAGACACCGGTCAAAATAACCACCTAAGCAAGTTTGATTTAATTTTTCAAAGCACTACTCACACTTCTATTTAAACCCTGGCTTTGGTTTGGAAACTACATCCTTGTTATCACAAAATTAGAGTTTTGCCATATTCACAACCGTGGTAGCAATACTGGCCGGATCTAATTTTTCCAGGTTTCTTTTTATCGCCCGCTACTACTGGCGGGCTCCAAGAAGTCGAGATCAATACGCCCCCCATATATAGGGCGGTCCTGGATGCCGGATAACCTAAACAGCTGTATGTCCGGAGAAATACTACGCTGGCAGAGCCCAATCTGCATGTATATACATGTACATACAAATTCTTATCTTCTATATATCTAGGTTGTCCTCTGTATATAAATGGGTAAACCAGCCACTAATAAAGAAGGCTATCGAGCTCATGACCGAAGAGGTGATCGGATAGCTCCCAAGTACACTGACGAAACCGCCCGATAAAACTTATAAGTCGCAGAAAAATAATTTTTTAGCGATTAGCGTGCAATGACAACGCTGTCTCCACCCTATTCAGCACTATCGACTGATCAGCAATAAAAATTCCGGTTTCAGGTAGCAGAAAAGAAAAAATATACCACGGGGGCCATCTAATTATTTCCGAATTAGCAGCTTCAGGTTTGTAACAACTGGTTATTTTTTGTACATTTTCCGCCGTACCCGGTTGCGCCAACTAAGGCAAACCGACGAGAGATTTAACGACGAGGCGGAATTATGAAGAATCCATCCAGACGTCGATTCCTGGCAGTGACCTGCGCAACTGCGGCGGCCGTCAGCGCCGGACCGACTTTCGCAAAAGTAGGTAGCTCCCGCACCCTGAAAATGCGCAACCTGCACACCGGGGAGAAGCTGGAGGCCGCCTACTGGACTAACGGAGATTACAGCAGCGGAGGCCTGAAGCAGTTCAACAAATTGCTTCGTGACCACCGCGCCAACGAAGTGACCCGAATGGACCCCAAGCTTCTAGATATCGTCTACAAGCTGAAGGAGAAGTTCAATTACAACGGCACCATTGAGATTATCTCTGGGTACCGTTCACCTAAAACCAATGCCAAACTGCGCGCAGCTGGCCGAGGCGTAGCGAAACGCAGTTACCACACACGTGGTATGGCCTTGGATATCCGTATGCCGGGAGTGTCCCTGTCGAAGTTGCGCCAGGCAGCACTCAACCTGAAAGCGGGCGGTGTCGGATACTACCCGAAGAGTAACTTCGTACACGTGGATACTGGCCCTGTACGTCGCTGGTAATCCCCACCCAACAGATACAAAAAACCCGGCAGTCGCCGGGTTTTTTGTTATGCCTGTGAGAGCAAGATTTATTCACCATCAACCGGTAAGCTAACCGGCATCACATCCTGATCGGATACTGGCACTTGGGTAGTACCTGCCATCAACCCGGCGATACGTTCCAGAAGTTTGCGTGCCTGGGCCAATTGGGTCAGCTCCGCCAGCTCAATCGGGTCTTCCATTTGCAACAACAAGCTCTCGAAATCCACAAAAGCCTGCTCTAAAGCCGTCACCTGATGTCGATCCAGCAACAGCTCCGCTAAGCCGCCCCCACCAGTGGGAATCCAGTTTGACTGGAGAGTTGCCATAATTGCCAATATCGCCTGCTTTGAATCGGCAGCACGGCTACTTTCCACATCGCTCTCGGAACTCTCCGGCAACCTGCGCAACAGCTGCTCATCAATCACCCGGGTGTGCGATGCACGGATTTGCTGCAATCGGGCAACCGGTCCAAGGGATAAATAGGGTCGCGACAGGCTGTTGGCTGCCGTCGGCCAACGGCGGGCCAAGCCTGCCATATCCTCTTCCACACCTTTAACGATCAAGCGGGTTAGTTCACGGCGCCGATTGACGGCCAGGGCCTCGGGTTTTTCCCCATCGGACTTAGCCAAAAACTGCTCCGCAACCCGCTCGCTGGTGGGCCCCCAGAGCATAATTTCCAGGGCGTGAAAACCGGTGCTGGCCTCTTCATGGGCCGTCAGGCGGTGCTGCTTGCGGAGATTCGTTAAGGTCAGATCAATGGCCGTATCGTTAACGATACCGCTCTCAGAATAACCCGGCACTGTATCCAGGTAGCCCGCCTGAGCCGGCCAACTATCTACTGATAACAGTAATTTTCTACCCTGGCTGCGCAACTCTCCCGAAGAAAAAGCCAACTGGATATAAGGCAGTGCAGCAGCAAATTCCCTGTGGGCATCCAGCCAGGCGAGCCTGGCATTTTCCAACTTGTTTTCATTCGGCTGAGCCAGGAGACCATCCACTTCACGCTGCAACGTTTCAACAGCGGCATGGGCGTGGATAACCTGGGCCTCACCCGCCTGCCAAATTGCCAGGGATAACTCGGTCGCAGCCTTTTCATTCACAGGTTGCGGCGCAATACTTTGTTGCGATACCTGCTGCGGTTTTTCTACCGCTTTTTGCTCACAGGCAGAAAGTCCGGCCAGGGCCCCGATTAAAACAGCCAGGGCCCGGTACTGGATAATAGATCCGTTCACTCAATTCCCCATCTTGTGCATTTCACAAATACTGGCAAGCACCTACTCACTCTCTTCCCGCAAACTGATCACCGGCCAGCCGCGAGCCTTAGCTTCTGCGCGCAGACGATCATCCGGGTCCACCGCAATTGGGTGCTCAACTTCGCCCAGTAAGGGCAGATCATTGATGGAGTCACTGTAGAACCACTTTTCACTGTTGGCGTATTCCGGGTTGTGGGCCAGCCATTGGCGCAACCGGACAACTTTTCCCCCCTGGTAACAGGGTTCACCAACGACCTTTCCGGTGAACCGCCCCTCATCCTCCTCTGGCTCAGTGGCCAGCAGGGTATCGACACCGAGGCGCGAGGCAATAGGCTCAACCACAAAGCGATTGGTCGCAGTGATAATCATGATGTGGTGGCCTTTGCGGCGGTGCTCGCCGATCAGCTCCTGGGCCCGAGGCAGCCACAATTCACTGATAACTTCCTGCATAAACTCGCTTTGCAAGTTATCCAATTGACCACGGGAAAGCTGAGCCAGGGGCTCCAAGGCAAATTCCAGGTAGGCAAAAATATCCAATTCACCGCGCTGGTAATCTTGATAAAAGCGATCGTTAGCCGAGCGGTAACGGGTCCCGTCGACATGTTCACGCTCCACCAGAAATTCGCCCCAGGCATGATCGCTATCACCACCTATCAGCGTGTTATCCAGATCAAAGATTGCCAAGTGCACCGTCGACTCTCCCATAACTATAGGTTCCCCATAAGCATTTGACCGCCAGGAAGCCGGAAACGTCCCCTGCGCGGCCGCTAATTTTACCTTGCGCCGCACGACAGCACACGGACTGCGTCACTGAATTGCTGTAAACCCCCCGCTGTGGAACAATGCAGAACAAGTAAGTGCAGCGCACGGCCGCACACAACAGTATTGAGGATGGTATTTTGGGCGACGGCAAGCCGGCACAGGCCGGACGAAAGAACCGCCGTAAGCCCGCCAAGCATTCGAATCGCAATGATAAAGCCCCGGCCGGTAACAAGAACCGGGGCACGAGTGGCGAGAGCAGCAGCAATATCGATGCCGAGGGGTTCCGCCCCAATGTCGGTATTATCGTGCTCAACGCCCGCGGTCAGGCACTGTGGGCGCGGCGGGTAGGTGGCAAGGACGCCTGGCAATTTCCCCAGGGTGGTATTAATCCGGGCGAAACCCCTGAACAGGCGCTATATAGGGAACTGTACGAGGAAGTAGGCCTTACTCGCGATCAAGTCAGTATGATTGCCTGTACCCGAGGCTGGCTGCGCTATCGCCTGCCTCAAAGGCTGATTCGACGTCGCTCCGAACCACTGTGCATCGGGCAAAAGCAAAAGTGGTACCTGCTGAGGCTCGAGGCAGAAGAGGCCTCTATCAGCTTCGACAATGGTTACAAACCCGAATTCGACCACTGGCGCTGGGTAAGCTACTGGCACCCACTGAGTAAAGTGGTGACCTTTAAGCGTGAAGTATACCGGCGTGCACTGACCGAGCTGGCCCCACAACAAATACAGCTGGAGAGACGCTGGCTGCGCGGACAGGACAGCTGACCGCACAGGGTAGTTAGCAGCGTATCTTCACAAAATGGCCCCGATCAGCATCGAAATTCTACTTTCCGGGGCCATCGAATTTCTCCGTTGATTGGCGAGGACAGGCCATTGCTCGGATCTCTGCGCAGTATCGTTCAGGAAGTAAATGCCGCCCGGAACCTCACCGCGGTGCTGGAAATCATTGTGCATCGCGTGCGGGAAATCATGCACACCCGCGTCTGCTCCGTATATCTGCGCGACAAGCAACACGGCAACTATGTCCTGATGGCCACCGATGGCCTCAACCCCAAAGCGGTTGGCCAGGTCCACCTGGCCCCCGGCGAGGGACTGGTGGGCAATGTAGTTACCCGTGAAGAACCGATTAACCTGGAAAGAGCCGAAGCCCACCCCGCCTTCCAATATTTCCCCTCTACTGGAGAAGAGCGCTTCAGCGCCTTTCTCGGCACACCGATTATTCACCACCGCGCCGTACTGGGTGTCCTGGTTGTGCAGCAAGAGGAGAAACGCCGATTCGACGAATGGGAAGAAGCTTTCCTGGTTACACTCTCGGCGCAGCTCGCCGGCGTTATCGCCCACGCCGAGGCTACCGGTCTTCTGGCCTGTATTGGCAAGCAACAACGGGAAACTCACTTCTCTGGCATTGCCGCGTCCCCCGGTGTGGCTATCGGGCGGGTACATATTGTCACCCCGCATGCGAATCTCGGCACAGTGCCCTACTCCGAATGCGAGGATGTGGACACTGAACTGGCCCTGTTTCAACAGGCCCTGACTGCCGCCCAAGAGGAAATTCGCGAAGTCGGTGAGCGCCTGAAGAGCGACCTCAGCCCCGAGGAACGGGCGCTATTCGATGCCTACATCAGCATGTTGGATGACAGCTCCCTCGCTGTCGAGGTATGCGATCGCATCCAACAGCAGCTCAGTGCCCAGCGGGCCTGGGCCGAAGTTATGTTGGAACATGTGCGGCGCTTTGAAGCCATGTCCGACTCCTACTTTCGCGATAGGGCCGCCGATGTTCGCGACCTGGGCGCCCGAGTGCTGATGCACCTGCGGCAACAGCAGCAGAGCGACCGGGACTTCCCCGATAACACCATCCTGATCGGCGAAGAGCTAACCGCAGCGGTATTGGCAGAAGTACCCAGGGAAAAGCTGATCGGAGCCGTATCCGTTAAAGGCTCCTCCAACAGCCATGTGGCTATTATTGCCCGAGCCATGGGACTGCCCGCTGTAATGGGAGTTCAGGACCTGCCCTACGAAACCATCGACGGTGTCGATATGGTGGTGGATGGCTACCGGGGCGATTTGCATATTCACCCCGGCGCAGAACTCAAGCGCCGGTACGACGATATTGTTGCAGAAGAGCAGCAACTGGCCCGCAACCTGGACCACCTGGCTCAACTCCCGGCAATCACCTCCGATGGCCATCGCATTCGCCTGATGGTAAATACCGGGCTGATGGCCGATGTTGTTCGCTCCCTGGAGCGCGGCGCTGAAGGAGTAGGACTTTTCCGTACCGAAGTACCTTTTCTATTGCGAGACCGTTTCCCCTCCGAGGAAGAGCAGCGGGAAATTTACCGGGAGCAACTGGAAGCCTTTGCCCCCCTGCCCGTCACCATGCGCACCTTGGATATCGGCGGCGATAAAGCACTGGCCTATTTCCCTATCGAGGAAACCAATCCCTTTCTGGGATGGCGCGGTATTCGCGTAACTCTCGACCACCCGGAAATATTCCTGGCGCAAGTGCGCGCCATGATGAAAGCCAGCCTGGGGCTAAATAACCTGCGAATTATGCTCCCCATGATCAGCGGCCTGAACGAGCTCGAAGCCGCGCGCAAACTGGTGGAAAGAGCCTACCGGGAGCTGCTTGAAGAAGGTTACGAAATTGTTATGCCCCCACTCGGGGTAATGGTAGAGGTACCCTCCGCCGTCTACCAAGTGCGGGAACTCGCCGTACATGCAGATTTTATATCGGTGGGTAGTAATGACCTCACTCAATATCTCCTGGCGGTGGATCGCAATAACAGCCGCGTAGCCAATATTTACCACGCCCTGCACCCGGCAGTCCTGCGCGCTTTGCAGGAAATCGTAACAGCGGCCCATGCCGTTGGTACCGAAGTAGGGATTTGCGGAGAACTAGCAGGAGAACCTAGCGGTGCATTGTTATTAGTAGCCATGGGCTACGATATGCTATCGATGAACGCAACTAACTTACCGCGAATAAAAGCTACGCTGCGTGCCGTTAGCCGAGCTGATATTGAGCAACTCCTGCAACAGGTTTTGCAGATGAATAGCCCCGAGCAAATTGAAAGTACCGTGAAAGGGTTTCTTAATGAGGCAGGGCTGAAGGTGTCTTTGCAGCCGTAAATGATGAGGTATTTAAATCTAAATTTACCCAATTTTATAAAGCCTGAGTTCAATATCTAACAACCAAACCGTTAGCCCCTCGCAACAGCAAGATATTTGCCCAAGCGATTAATGAAGAGCTATATCGCTCAACATTATTCTGACCTTCTAAATAACTTCTCAATGTTTCCTAATCCTTAAGCTACTTTTCAGAAATGGCAAGCTCACTTTATTTTTAAGCGTGTCAATGGCATAGCAGAATATCCCCCACCCAAAGAAAAAACAAATAACTACTAAATACGCGTGATACTCAATTAGTACACTCAAACTAAAAAAATATCTAATCCTTCACAACACTCAATCCTGAAGCCTTGGCCTCATCACACTTCTAAATTCCCGATAATTCTGACAAGTTAGTGAGTGCCAGCTCAGGTAATTATGATCATTTTGACCGTTATTTTTGAGCTTTACATAGAATGTATAAAAATACTATACAAATCAGTCAGTTATAAGTTGAGTTAAAAACCGGGATAGTAGTCAAAGTGATTATTTTTGTAGTTTGCACTTTAGCACCAAATACATCTAACCCTATGATTTTTATTTAAAATTTCCGTTATATCGGGAAAATTGATTCCGAAATAGTAATCATGATAAAAGTGGTCAGAATGATTACTATATAAATGTTATAAATACCAAGGCGAAAGATGAAAATATTACTGACTATACTAGTACCCTTTTTTGCAGCAGTTTCTTGGGCCGGGTCCGCTAAAGTGCCCAATGGAGTTTGGCAGCCTTCGTACGCTTTTTTAGGGAAAATGCCGTGGAACAAAAATTACCTAATTGTTAACGATGGTCAAATAATAGTCGAGAGTCTGGGTTTACCTTCGGAAAAATATGAGTACGAGGCCTTGAGCGATGATGCCGATATAGTTATCAAGCTGTCTAACTCTAAGTTATGGAAGTTTAAACTGAACCCAAAATATGGCTGTGTAAAAAAGAATAAATATTCATACGACTCCAACTGTACCCAACAGGATCAACGGAAAGTATTCACGCTGCTTGAGTGTGAATCTACTGGAGAATGTAAAATACTAGATTCATATTTTAGTTTTGAGGATAAAGAGCTTGTTAAGTTGAGGCTGGAAAGTGAAAATTTATAACAAGGCGCTTAAATTTGCTCCGCCCCTGCGGGGCTCCGCCGGACACAAATGGCCGTGGTTCGTTTCACTCTACCACAGCCATTTGTGCCGTTTAGCTTGGCGTTATATTTAAGACTTACCCACGTTTAGTAGACACCCTGTATAGTTAGGTTTAGGCCTAACACGGAGGTGTATCATGGGTAAGAAAAGAACTCAGGCGTATACGGAGGAGTTCCGTAGAGAAGCAGTTAAGAGAGCGGAAAAGCCTGGAGCAACAACGGCTTCTGTAGCACGAGAGCTAGGTGTCAGTGCACAGCAGATCTACAACTGGCGTCGTCAATTTAATCGACTGTCTGATAAGCAGTTCAATAGTTTAGACGGTGTCGACTATTCCAAACAGGAAAACGCTGAAGTTCGCAAGCTCAAGAAGGAGCTCCATGAAGCTCGTCAGGAGGTTGAGTTTCTAAAAAAGGCAGCTGCGTACTTTGTGAACCACCAAGAGTAAAGTACGCATTGATACAAGAGCATGTAGAGTTATTCCCGGTTAGCTTGATGTGTCGGTGTTTAGAAGTCTCAAGATCGGGTTATTATCGATGGCGGGGGCGACTGCCATCTGCTCGCACGATTAGAAAGATACGAACAATCGAGAAAATCCGAGAGACGTTTGTTGAGTTTAAAGGTCGTTATGGCGCGCCTAGAATTGCTTGCGAGCTTCAAGAGTTAGGTGAGCCATGCTCGCGAAACTACGTCGCTAAGCTTATGCAACAGGAGCATATTAAAGCGAGAAACGGCAAAGGCTTTCGATATAGTCAGCCCGTAGAGGGGAGCATTAACGTCTCCGCCAACTTACTTAAGCGTTGCTTTGATGTGGATCGACCCAATTGCCGCTGGACAAGTGACATTACGTATATCTGGGTTCTGGATAGGTGGCTATACCTCGCGGTAGTTATGGATCTGTACTCTCGACGTATTGTAGGTTGGGCATTCGACTCGCAGATGACCGATGAATTGACACGTCGAGCATTGAAAATGGCCCTAGAGCGACGACCAATAAAGCCTGGACTGCTAGTTCACTCTGACAGGGGTGTGCAATATCGATCGCAGAAATACCAGGATCTCTTGTCCGAAAGCAAGTGCAAGCCGAGTATGAGTCGCCAGGCTAACTGTTGGGATAATGCGGCAATGGAATCATTCTTTAGCAGGCTAAAAGTCGAGCTGGTCTATGCCGGAACATTCGAAAGCGAAGAGCAAGCAAAATCTGAGGTGTTTGAATACATTGAGATTTTCTACAATAGGGTTCGTAGGCACTCTGCATTGGGCTATGTAAGTCCAGCAGAGTATGAGCGAAAATACGCATAGTTAGAGTGTCTACTTTTTGTGGGCAAGACCAATTTCAGCATGAATGAGTTACTAGCGTACTTAGAAAACTGGAAATCATCCAAATCCAAAATATTTGATGCTGAGGGATATGATGTCTCAATCACCGATGAACTAGGCGATTCTGTTAAAGCACGCTACATCGAAATAGCTGGAAATGGATTGTTGGCTAGAGCAACACTATGGGAAAGTGGGAGCTTGGTAGTAGAGGCGCTCGATATCGAAACCGGGAATCATGTGTTTCAAACGGTATTTGAAATACCTGAGCTTTGGCGACTCGAAGATAAATTAAACTGGTGGCTCAGTGAAGTGGCAACTTATGTTCGCTAAAAACATAACAAGGGCCAGCACAATCGCCAAATGCAAAAAAACGCATTTGGCTGGACTCGCGAAAAACGCTCGCCTGTGTGGCCGGCGTTAAGTTCACTAGGGAAATATGGCATTTTATATATTAATCAATAAGATTGAAGAATCAGAGACAGAGGCAACCTACTCTTTCTATGACTCTGCTTATCCTAATGATGTAGGTGAGTTATCAATCGACAAATCAAATGGTGAAACCTCACACACAAAAGGTAGCAATGAACAATACTACATGCGTGCAGCTACTAAGGTTCGTAAAAGTTTTAAGTCTGGCGAACTCCCTAATCAATTAGAGTGGGCGTCGTGAGGTATCATAAACTTAACAAGGTTAGGCATGCTCGCCTTCGGCTGGACCTCCAAACCGCTACGCGGTTTTCCGGCCCATGCCAACGGCGTTAAGAGTCAAAACATAGATATTCAATGAGTACTAATAAAGAGTTATTTTTACATGTAGTAAAGGTCTTAGGTTATCTGAATTTTGGGCTATTTATTCTGGGTTTCTTTAACTCAAAAGGTGGGAGTGACACTGTTGTACTGTTTCTGCCGGCCAGTTTAATCTTAGCAACAGCCGTCACTCTTGTTTATATTTTTGGCTTTAAGTATCTTCATTTGACTGGAAATCGCATGGACTATTGGTTTTGGTTCAGACCATATGTTTGGCTCATAGTAATTTTTGTATTCCTTGTAATTAGTATTGCTTCTATTGGGCACTTCGGAAATGAGAACTCTTAACAAAGTCAAGCACGATCGCCAGCAAAGCTGGCTGGACCTCCATTCCGCAGCTTCGCTGCTCCATTTCGGCCCGTGTTGGCGGCGTTAGTTTAAATATGAACCGAAAGAAATCGTTATCGATTCTAGTTTTAACAACTCTATTAATAGGGGTTGTTTTCTCTATGGTGCCTTTTTTTTCATCGCTTCAGCCTAATTCTAGAGCTGAAGCAGCCCTGTTTAGGCTGGATATATCAAAGATTAATAATGGCGAATTTATAATTTTTGATCACCCAAACTACGGTGATTCAATCAGAGGCTATAAATGGAGCGTAATGATCTACAAAAGCCATAGTGGCTCCATTACTGCTTTTGATATTCCCCGCAAAGGCAAAGCAACAGGGCTTCCCGATATGTACTGGTGGAGGCCTACTTGGCCATGCTTTAATTTTGGGCCAACCTTTTCAGGACGCAAGGTTGATGAAAGCATGCCCATTAAGTGCCACGACAACAGAGAGGAGCTTGACTATTGGCTTCCCCAGGTTGAATGGGACTTAAGCGGAAAAACCATAAAAGGAGGCATGGATAATATGCTCCCAACATTAGGTACAGTTGAGGGAAAGCACTTTGTATTTGGAAAACGAAACTAACAAAGGCCAGCACAATCGCCAAATGCAAAAAACGCATTTGGCTGGACTCGCTACACTTCGTTTCGCTCGCCTGTGTGGCCGGCGTTATGTTTCATAAGGAGTTTATGTCTTGCAATTTAATGTGAAAGAAGTCTCGGCGGCATTATTTACTGTTATTACTGTCACGGCTGCCGCCACTTGGTATTTGCGTGGAGAGCAAATAGATGTTTTAAAGCAACAAATAGCCGCCTACGAAACGTCCGAAAAGCTAAACCTCATAGAGTTGTCAAAAAAGGCTGCTGATGCAGCCGACAAATTGTCTTTGCAACTTAACAAGCAAGAAGAGTTCGATAAACTAAATAGCGAAATATCACGATTGAAATTGAGTGTAATAGAAGAAAAAAATATTTCAGAGAAACGCTCAAAGGAAATCCAAGAGAAAAAGAAAGAAATCGACGTTCTTAAGGGGAGGATCGATGCCCTTTTCTCCAATCATCAGGAGTTTGACTTATACGAAGGCGATGTTAAAAAGCTATTCAGTGCAAAGTACATACTAAGCGTGACAACAGTCTACGATGATGATGCAAATATTGTATTTAACAATCAAAAATCCAACATGACTGTAGGGCAGTACATAAACCTGAAGCAGGGTGATCAAAGCTGCCGCCTATTTTTAGATAAAGTAAATAGCTATAAAAGCGTAAAATACAGTGTCCTATGTGAAAAAACATAACAAACACATCAAAAATCGCTCCACTTCGTTGCGCTGGACCTCCCTCTCGGTCGGCCTTTTATGTGGGTGTTATGTTTACTTATGAACAAAGTTCTTCTCGTGATTTTAAGTTTCCTCTCGGTTAGCTGTTTTGCTGTCGAAGAGCCCAATCCATGCCCTAGCCGAGTAGAAGGTACTGAGCATGGGTATAAAATGGATGTAGACGTTTACTCAATAAAAAGTGAATTTGATGGCGAGCTTTATTATGTGTCTATTTCCTTGCCTCAAAAATACAACTCAAGAGATTTGAGCAGTATTAATCTGTATAAAAAAGAACAAGGAAAGGTTAAGCTAGCGTCAGGGCTAGCCTTAGAAAAAGAAAGAGGTTTTTCCAAAGCATACTTTTACGCAGCTCCCTCTGAAATTGAAACACTAAGCATTAGCGCTGTATATTTTTCTTACTATGAGTGCCAAGGAAAGTTAGTTTGGGACACAATGAGAGGGTATGACCTACCTATAAACATAACAAGGCGGTCAATGTCGCCTTCGGCTGGACAGCCTTAAGCGTGGCTTCGCCACAAGGCTGCCCATTACCTTGTCGTTAAGCATCAGATCAAGTTATGAGCATCGAAAAGGAAGCGAGAGAGTTCAAAGAAAAAACAGGGATAGAACTTCCTGTATCTTTAGTTGAACTCTACAAAGAAAAAGGAAATGGAGGCTTTGGCCCTGATTGTGGAATGCTTGGAATAATTACCGGGCACAAAACAGACTTAGACGACTCGATCTTGAGCTTATATCAGAGTTTTTGCTCCGGTGATCCAGATGATCCGAACTGGGTGTGGCCAAAAGAACTGGTGCCCTTCATCCATGTTGGCTGTGCAATTCACTATTGTATCGATTCAACCAGTAGCGCAAGTAGCGTCATTGAGTTCGACCCCACTGACTATGCCTCAGAGGTTGGACCCAAAGATCATTTCAGAGAGGTTTGTCCTTCTTTTATGGAGTGGGTAGCTAGCAATGTGTAAATGCTTAACAAATCAATCAACTTCGCGCCTACGGCGCCGGACAGCTAAAAGCGTGGCTTCGCCACAACGCTGCCGGTTATTGAGGCGTTAAGCAATAAAGCTATGGCAAATATAAAATTAATTATTTCCAAATTTGAAATTGTGGCAGGATGCACTCTAATTCTTGTATCTGTGTTGGCGCATATCCATAGTTATACTTGCTTTTTATTTACAGAAGGATGCGGGATAGCCGAGGGACTGTACGCTTTATATGGCATTGTCTTCGGGTCGTCATTAACAGCCGCTGGTATCATGCTTCTTCACTTTTCAAAATGGCCTGCATGGCTAGGGCAGTTACTTCTAGTGTATGTTGCAATATTCTCGGTTACGGTGTAATAAATGCTTATTAAATCGTGCTATGATCGCCCTTCGGGCTGGACTGCTAAAAGCGCTGCTTCGCAGCAACACGGCCCATTCACTCAGCGCTAAGCATCAAAAATGAAAATATACGGATATTCTAAGTCCTCAGGTGATGAACTACTGGAATTGGATGAGGTAACAATTTCGGCAAATCCAGAGTGTCTAAGATCTTTGGCTACTTTTTTGGTGCATTGTGCAGAAAGCATCATTAAAAAAGGCTGCTCCTGGGAGCATGAGCATTTCGAAGAGGGCGAATCTCCTCCTGTATTAGTAGTTCACAATCCAGATTCGGAGTAATTTATGCTTAAAAAGCTAATGAACTTCGCGCGCGAAGGGGGCGCGCCGGACAGTCTACGCTACGCTTCGGCTGCCGGTTATTAGAGCGTTAGGCATTTCGAGATATGAAGGTATTCCTAGATAGCAATATTATTCAGCACTCAGCGACAACATATCGCACTATGGATATATATTTTGGTGGAGCTAAGCCAGGTGAGCCATTGGTAAGAAAAGGACCAATTCAAACAATTAACAAGAAACCAGCAAAAAACCAAAAACTGAGGGCGGAAATTGATTGTTTGGAAGAGCTGGCATCTAAATTGAAAGCTCTCCGTGCCACTCTGATCATGGATTTTGATAATATCTATTCAGAGGTGCGTAGGGCGGGAAGATTTAGGAAAGAATTCTTTTATGGTAGCGACATCAAATACGCGGAGCGGCCGCCTGAATTTAATACGGTTCTAGGGGGTCCTAGCTGGTTAAATTCAGGGCCTACCGACAAGCAATTTCACAATTTCCTTCATAATCTGAAACACCCAAGATTCTTAGAGTTAGCGAAATTCTCTGGTGCATTACAAGGAAAGGATGCCAATTACAATCAGCTTGCAGATGCGTATTTCTTGTGGTGTGCAGAGATAAATGAGGCAGATTACTTTTTAACCTTGGATGCCAAATTAGAAAGGTCTATAAATCAGGCTAAAAGTCTAGTTTATAAACCAAATGTAATATCAGCTTCCCAATTATTAACCGAACTACAAAATGCCTAACAAAGCCAAGCACAATTGCCCAATGCAAAAAAACACATTGGGCTGGACCTCGCTGCGCTCGGCCTGTGTTGGCGGCGTTAGAAATCATCTGGTGATCCATGGCTAGGAAAAAGAAGAAAAAGAATGGAAAAAGTGAAGCTAAGGCTAAAATCCGGATAAGAAATCAGAGAGCATTGTTCAAGCTAAAAAATTCCACAGTTTCATGTCCAGCTTGTAACCTCCGTGTACCGTTTATTAGTATAGAAAGCCACTATGGCTTGAATCATCCTGGTGAGGTATTTAATCAGCAGGAATTAAGTTCTATCCCGTTTGCACCTGAAACAAAGGGTAAATCTAATCCAGGCTTCGGGCATCGTAGGCAAGGTGCCTGGCCGCTTTCTGGTGGGCTGCCAAGTTTAGGAAAAAAGAGATAGTGCCAAGTATTTCTAACAATCTCAGGCAGTATGCTACAGCCCTTCGGACCTCCGCGGGCGTTATAGCGCAAGAAAATAATGGATAACCTCGAGAAAATTAAAAAAATAATTCCCCTTTGGTACGCTCAAAAGGCGTGGGCAGAGGAGCTTTTGATTCGTGCATTTGATCTGGAAAAGGCAGAAGATATCCTCAAAAGCGAACACCGAGGGAGAAAATCTATCCCAGGCACAAACTGGATGTACGTGACCCATGGCATCGGTGTTGACGTGTACCGCACCGCTGATGTTGGAGGTATCGACTTCGATTTTGATAAGCCAGACCCAGACGAGTGGCGGTTGCGGTTATTTTTTGAAAAACAATATAACGAGGGCAACCTTCCTCTAGCAGAGTACCGAGAACTCTATGAAGACGAAGGTCTATTAAAGTGTTTTGTCGCCGAGGCACTAAAGTAGTGGGCTATAACAATGCGCTCAAATACGTTCCGGCCGCAAAAAGCGCGGCCTCCACCGGACAGGCTACGCGTTACTTCGCCTGCCTTTTAGCTTAGCGTTATGAGTAAGTGTAAAATGAAGAATGTCCTGATATTTCTATTGGTATTAATACTTCCCAAAATGGGTATGGCATGCTCTTGTTCAAATATTGAAGTCGAGGATTATTTGTCTTCGTGTGATTCTTTGTTTATCGCTCGGTTAGTAAAAGCAGAATATAAAGAATCTGATGAGTCAGGAGGCGAAATAAAGGGAAAATTTGGTGCCCCGATTGAAGTATTTCAAGGCGATCCTGGTAAAGTAAAAGGGCTTAAGATTGAGCATATGATTGGTTCGTCTTGTGACCAATATCCAACGATAGGTAGTAAATACTTAGTTTGTGGGAAAAATGAAAAAAATATACCAGCTATAGCCATTGCTCTTATACAGTAGATCACGCGGAACACTATCGCCGAGATATATTAAAACAGCTAAGAGATAAAAACTTATAACAAGCCATTCAAGGCGGCAGCTGGCTGGGACGTTATGTATAGGAACATGAAGGCACTTATCATCTACTACATTAAGCACGTTCTGCTATTGGGAACGGTTGGCTTTGTAATGTTTCAGTGCATTGCTTGGCTACAGCTGGGGTGGTTTTGGGCTTCTGACAGCATAGAGGCTTGGCTCCTCTCCTTGGCTATCGTAGCGATATATCTATTGCTAGTTGGCTCTCCAATTATTTGGATTTCAAGTAAATTCAATCTAAAGGGATGGGCGGTACTTTTTTGTACCCTATCTGGGCCTTTGGCTGTAATTCTCTATATGCTTGTATTCAGCCATCGGCCGCCAAGCTTATATAATTACTTTGTCTGGCCCAGGAACATGCATCTGATATTTTTGATTATTGGTCTTTTGTTCGGCTTGTCACATATAAAGGCAAAAAATGCATAAGCAGTTTAAGCAGTACGGCTGTTACGCACCCCAGGCGCTTCTTGCCATGAGATTTCTCACTGTAACTCTTCTAGTCTTATGCACGCCGTTAATGGCTAAAACCTCTTGCGACAACGCAATACTAATCCCAGGAAAACAGATCTACCCTAGCAAGACTGCTGCAGGTGTAGACATACTCTCATCTGGCCCCTGTGAAGTTTATGTCTCTTTTGACCTTGAAAACTCAAAGCCTGTAAATATTGACACAAGTACAGCCACTGGCCGCTGTGCACTGTTCTATCGATCAGCGTCTAAACTCGTTGAAACAACGACATACGTTAAAGACTCAAATATTAAAGGCTGCAACACTAAAGTCATATATGTTGAAGGTGGTGGCACCTAAATCGGGTAGCCGGTAGTTTCTAGCTACCAGCCCCCACACCACCCATCGTGCGAGTCCGCAATGGGCGGTTCCCTATCCGTGATGAATCTCTTACCAATGATAGTATCAAGCAGATCTTCATCTGAGTTTAGTGTCACAGCTTTCCCCAGATATGAACGTGAACTTACACAATACACTGCATCATTTACTCTGCCCATTAGGTTACTTGGCTTCGGTATCCTTAGCTACCTCGCCTCCAGGCTAAGCTCTATATTATGTTTTTGTTCATCAGCTCATAGCTTTGCCAGCGGCTTCCTCACCACAAGACCTCACGGTGTTTCAGTTGCCTTTCGCTAGTAGTTAGCATTTAATGGAGCCCATTAAATGGTGATCTTTCTGCAGAGGACTTTCACCCCATTAGTCCGCAACCATGTTGGGCGTACCAAGTTTAGGTTGCGGAACCAGCTGACGCTGTTTCGCAAATAAAAACGTTAGGTCGTAGAATTCAAATGAGAAGTTAATAGTGAATAAAATTATTAAAGCAATAGTATTGTCCTCATCTCTCATCGCTACTGGTGCGGCATATGCCAACCAAGAGGCGCAGCAGCTTAGTATATGCCTCACAGACTCAATGAATGGTAAAGAAAGGAAAAATTTGGCCAAATGGATTTTTTTTGGCATGTCCTCGCATAGCTCGATCAAACCTTTTTCAAAGGTTACCGAGTCAGATATTGGAGATTCAAGTAAGTATGTTGGGGCATTAATTACCCGGCTTATAACTGAAGATTGCCCCAGTCAAGCTAAGGCGGCTTCAAAAGTACTGGGTTCAGCTGCCTTTGATCAAGCATTTAAGGTTGTTGGAGAAGTAGCAATGCAAGAACTAATGGCTGAGCCCTCAGTTGGTCATTCGCTAGGAGCATTTGAGAAACACCTTGATAAAGAGAAATTTAACGCGGTATTTCAGTAGTGTATCCATTTTATCAGGGCAAGATCACACAAAAAGACTAGCGAATTTTCTGTCTGCGACTAAAGGCGTTATATCCAAGACTTACCCACATTTAGTAGACACCCTATATAGTTAGATTTAGCCCTAACACAAAGGTGCATCTAAATTACGTAAGGTAAGGAAAACTTTGAAACCAAAGCTCACGATATATTGATAGTCACGTCTTACGGTGTTTAACATATCGATGAAATTTAACTAAAATGCAAAAGGATTTGCTTTGAATATTTTCAAAATTCTTCTTTTAATAATATTCATACTCATCAGCTCCACTGCTTCATCAAGCATAGTTAAGATGAAAATATCTGAACAACTATATATCTTAAGTGGAAAGGAATATGGCACTAATATCGGTTTAATAGCTGCAGAAAATGGCTTGATATTAATTGATCCGATGCCGGGAAATAATCACCTGACCGAATTAGACCAAGTAATTCAGTCGATCTACAATAAGCCTATCATTTTTATCTTAAATACACATGCACACTCTGATCACACTGGAGGCAATAAGTATTTTGAAAATAAAGGTGGAAAGCTAATAGAGGGTGACATTCCCCTGAAAGGGTTTACTCATATTAAAGTTGAGTCTCATTCATCGATTGACAATATATTTTATCATAAGGAGAGTAACGCAATATTTGTTGGTGATATTTTCGATACTAGCTGGCATCCCACATTTTATGCTGGTGGAGTTAAAGGCTTCAGCAGCGCAGTTGATACTATTTTAAATATGGGTGATGATCAAAGCTTAATCATACCCGGGCATGGTGTTACTGCCAATAAATCATCTCTAATTGAATTTAGAGAAAATACTTTTTCATGGATAAATAGAGTTCGAGAACTTTATCATAAAGAAGCAGATCTAGAGATAATAATAGCGGATACACAATTAAAGAGTATTTTACAGAAATTCAACGCGAGCGATAAAGCCACATTTATACCTAAAAAGGCTTACAAAAGATTCATAGAGAGAACAATCTCCGTGATAGATAATGAAGAGAGTTTGCAACAAGCTCATTGATAGGGTGAGCTTTAGCACCCATCTTTTGTTATTATTCTTCTGAGGAAGAGCCCTTCACTGTAAAACTTGTTAACTACAGGAGCCTACGCTCTATTGAAAGTCTTGGTATTTGATTTGAAGAAACTATTGATTTTTACCATCACACTCCTACTTGCACTTGCTGCATATTATCTTACTTTTACAGCCTTCTATGAGTCATGGTTCCCTTATTATTATGAGGAATATCTTTCGTACTTCTTCTTAGCTGGACTAGCAATAGTTGTATTATTACCATTCGCCATTGCAGCCACTTCAGGCCAAAAAAATGGCCTGAGTTATCTTTCTAAGTACGCCAATTCAGCAACGAAGGTTCATTTAGCTGTAGTTATCTTATCTATGTTAATTTTTGCTTATATGATGTCCAATGGCGTTTTACTAAATGAGGCCGGTGTTTATCAAGTAGTACCATCAGGTGAATAGACGTAACTAGCAACGGCACCTGGCACCAATACCGCAGCTCTGCTAAGGTTTTGATGCCGATGCTTTGAGTGCTCCACAATTAGGGTCATGTTCTCAACAGTTTCTATTCCCCTGCACCCTTCCCTTCTGGACACGTATGTAAATTTCTTCACAGTGAACTGGAAGTGATCTGGGAGCCTGTATTCCTATCTTTACCTGATTTCCCTTAACTTCCAACACTGTGATTGAGACATTGGCTCCGATCCTTAGGTTTTCACCAGTTCTGCGCTTTAAGATCAACATATTTCTATTCTCTGCTTTTCAAACCATGGGTAGACTTTTTATTGATGGACGGCTGAGAAACTAATCTGTTGAAGAATGCAGGGGGAGCGCGTGAACGATAGGCATAGAAGAAGAAAAGGCGGACGCAACGCTGCCAGAGCTTGGAGAGTCTCTCCAAGCCGCTGGATGTACTCCACTTTATTGAAGACGAGCGGGTTTCTAGCGTATGATCCATATAGCCATTTTGATAGTCTAGTTATCAATTTGGTTAGCTGGCCCCTGGTGTTCCCGCACCTTGGGTCAGCGCCTTTTACTTACTCTTACGTCACGCTACCGTTCTCCTTTGAGAGGGTGAATCTTTTATAAAAATCTTATTCTATTGAGTTTCTTTGGTTATAGGCCTTCAAAAAGCGTCCTATTTACGACCAAAATACCAATAAATGTCCATCGATTTTACGCAGATTTGACACTGAAACAAACTTAATAAATTTCAATAAGATCATTTTTGTGCCTATTTTTTGTAAGTTACCGCCTTGGAAAATATCGGCTTATGTAGAAAATGGCCAATCGTATTGGCAATCTTTAATGGCCTTTACGTTAGAACCTCAAGGCACAAGACAATCAAAAATAAATACGTAAACGTACTCCTCATTTCAAAAGAGAAAGGCTAAGTATCTTCTAAGTATTGGATATATTGCCGTGGGTTTTATGCGACTTACCCATTGGCATTCGCACTCTGATTTTCAGCCAGTAATTTAGGAGAGATATCCTGCATGATCGTACCTATTTAAAAGTTCAATGTCCCTGAAAACTCATTAATTACTCTTCTCAAGCCGTATATTTTGGCTGGGTGCTACTTATGATACATTCTGATATTAAAAATATTTCAGCAAGCACCCTAACCTGTTGATTTATAACAATTTTTTTTAAAAGATGGCTCAATGCGAATATACTGTACGCGAGATATGGCCACTGGAATATTCTTCAATCGATACTGGTTAGTATACTAGTGGGTATCTTTCCCTGATTTGAGTCATTTTCCATTCTCTGTGCATGCTGATAAGTGATATGATTTTGTCCATTTTCGAATATACGAATAGACCAGCCAAGGAGAGTAAATGGTCAGTCAGAGAATTAACTATTTGCAGGTAGCAGGGATACTCACAGTGTTGGCTGCTTTAGTTCATATCGGGTGTATAGTATTTGGTGGTGATTGGTATCGGTTTCTCGGTGCCGGTGAGCATATGGCTCAACTAGCTGAAAGTGGCCACCCCTACCCAACTATTGTAACTAGCGTAATTTCAGCCGTTCTACTGCTTTGGGCTAGCTACGCTTTTTCTGGGGCGGGTTTAATTATTAGGTTACCGCTGATTCGGCTTGGCCTGATACTAATCTCAACGATATTTTTGGCTCGTGCGCTGGGTTTTTATTTCATAATGCCAGCCTTCCCAGATAATTCGCTAACTTTCTGGCTAACCAGCTCAGGCATATGTTTAATTCTCGGCTTAACCTATTCGCTTGGCTTAATACAGAGATGGAACCTAATTGGCGGAAAGGCCTAACAATGGGTGTGTTACTAGAAAATTTTATTCGTGAAGAACTCTCCGAGCGCTTGATTGGGCGTATTGAAGCGACTGTTGAAGAAGCTAAGCTTAACCCATCGATAGCTTTTAGAGAGTTTAATGGAAATGTTTATGACCTTGTATTTAATTTTGAAAAATCAGAAGTAAGTGTAAATAGTGTCTTAGATGCTAGTTCAACCGGCACTGAGAACTTGTCAATAGAAGTATTTTTATTAGCAATAGGGTCCAATCTTAATTGTTACGTAAATTTGTAAAACTTAAATTTCTAGTTCTTATAGCATGTACCGCTTTAATTATAAGTTGTGGTGAAAACGCGTGCACAGCACAATCTGATAAAGTGGTCGCAGCAAAGCGTTTGACTAATGAACAGTTAACATCTCTCTATCATTCATCACTAGAGCTTATGGATAGCTCTGAAAATATAATACTTACAGGCGATCAGATTCCGGCTATATTTTCAAATACAATTAGTCCAACTCTTATTCGGGTGAAGTCGAAATCTATCTGGCTGTACCTAGAGGCATGTAGCTTTGACAATAAAGTGGTTATCTTTATTAATGCTCCATCTGTGCTCAGTAGGGGTAATATCACAATAAGGTGGGGAGAAGGCCCAACCACACAATCTATTGAGCTTTGGCATCAAGTGTAACAGGTAAGAGTATTATCTTTCCCTATATCATTAAAGATTATGATTAAGAAATTGATATTAGTATTTGTGAGCAGCATAGCTATTGGCTGTTCCACAGTAGTTACAGAATATATTGAGCGGTCTAATAGCTTTGATTTTAAAGAGATTGTTTCTTTCGATAATATTGAAACTTATGGGCTTAAGAACAACCGGTATTGCTCTACAGAGCATAAAGTATGCACAAACTACCTTCTAGGGGAGCCACTTGAAAACAAGAAGCTTCGCTATACGGTTTCCCTGGAATCATTTAGCGGTGCGGAAAGCACTGTTAGTTTAGACATTTTAAAAAGCTCACTACCTGAATTACATTCAGGAACAGTTGTTCATATACATGGTTTTAGGGCATCTAAAGAGTTTATGCTGAATTCGGCTCTGTACTTCAGAATGTTAGGCTTTAGAGTTATAGTCCCTGACTTATTAGGGCATGGTGAGTCTGATGAGGATAAAGAATACGGTGTTGGTGATAGTAAAATAGTCAACGAAATTATCAACAAATATGAAAATAAAACCCTGTATATTGTTGGTAACTCTATGGGTGGTACAACTGCAATGCACATTTCTACTTTAAGAAATGACATTGATGGAATAATACTACAAGCTCCAATGCTTCGATTTGATAAGGCAGCTTTAAATTATACTAAAGCTAACTTTCCGAGTATGACAATGCTTTTCTCAGAGGAAAGCATCAAGCAAGGAGCGTTAGATAGTTTAGTTAGAGCCGATATCACCCTTGAGCAGACGGACATTAAGCCAATTATTGGATCTTCTAGTGTACCTATAATTATTTTTGCATCATCTTCAGATCCTATTGCTCCACACAGAAGCTATAGCAATCTAGCATCGAATGGTGTTTCAATTGTAAAAGTTGACGACCGAAACCACCCAAGTATGTCAATAATTGGTGACAATGAAAGTCGGGAGTTAATTCACTGGTTTGGTAAGCTAACACACAAATCCAAGTGATGCTTACAATCTGACTGACTTATTAATAATATTCTTATAACTTGCATGAGGTATTAAATTTTGTCTGAAATTGATTGGGAGAAATATTGGGAAGAGTTAAAAAGCAAACTCAGCCCCTATAGAAAAATCGCGTGGGAACCTCAAACACAAGAGCAAGTGACTGAAATATCAGATTCTAAATTTTGTGGAATGCCACTACTTACAGCAGAAGGCTGGCCTGAGTGTGGAAATTGCAATGAACCTATGCAGCTCTTTGTACAATTGAACTCTAAAGATCTCCCAGAGGCTTCAAATACCCCTTTTGGAGATGGAATATTACAAGTTTTCTATTGTGTTAACGAAAATTCAAGCTGCGAGGCTGACTGTGATACGTGGGCTGCAAATTCAAAAGCTACACTATTAAGGATATTGCCACTAAATACTCCGGCTCAAACAAAAGTTACATTAACCCCTTCTTCAGATTATCCAGAATTAAAAATAACTGGTTGGGAAGAGTTAGAAGACTACCCAGATACATTTGAGCTCGAGGAGTTAGGTGTAGAGCTCTCAGAAGACGAAGAAGATTTTCTATGCGAAGACGAAGTTCCATTCTCTGGTGAAAAGTTACTGGGGTGGCCGCATTGGGTCCAGGGAATTGAATATCAATCCTGCAAGATATGTAATAAACAAATGCAGTTTATCTTTCAAATAGACTCCTCAGGAAATATTCCTTATATGTTTGGAGATTCTGGATGCGCACATATTTCACAGTGCACAGAACATAAGGAACAATTAGCAATGGCATGGGCTTGCTGTTAATAATAGAATTAATACAATGCCGCTTATACAACGCTGTTTACAAAAAATATTATAACCTTGCTGGAAAGACCAGAGTGCTTTATACAAAATTGAACAAGAAAGCTATATCCTGGGGTCTGATTAGTTTCAGTATTCTTTGGGTCATGCTGACTCTGATGATAAATTTTCTAGCCGTTCCACTTAGCGCTACAGGGGTACTCCTAGTTTTATCGTCTATTCTCTCAGGCATAGTGGTGGTAAAACGTGGTGCTCAGGCCCCTTTAATCAACGCTGCTATCTCTGGTGGCATTGCTGGATTGCTTCTATATATTTTGACTGTTCCATTTTTCGGTATGGATCTGTGGAGCCTGATTTATTCTTTAGTAGTTACTACGGGGGGATTTGTGGTAGGTGCTACTCTTTGGCTGGGCGCCTCTTTTTTTGTAAAGCTACGCAACTAAGCCTCCTCTTTACTAGGGAATAGCACATAAAACAAGTTTGTCCCAAGACAATTGAAAATTTAGGTAAGTAATAAAAACTGATGTCGCAGAAAAAACTGCTTTGATAGTTCAGCAATCAAGTATGATTATGGGTTCACACTTGTACTATCTCATAGAAGTTTTAGATGAAAAAGAATTCATAAGTATATGTAAAAAATTCGGAAAGGTAATGAGAGAAGCTCATTTGCAAATACTTGATCCAATATGGAAAGCCCACCCTGAGCTATTAGCTGAAGAACTGGGTGGAGAATACAAAATTGATAAAAATATGTATTTATAGCTTCAATCGCTTGTTAAAAAATATGCATACAATGACTCGGAGTCCTAACTTGAAAAACCGTACACACGCCACTCTGAACTCCCAGTAAACTATTTGCCGTTTATCACTACACTATGCCGCATGGAACACATGACTCCACATGAATTTATCAATAGCCTTTTAGAAGCCTGCCCTGATATCGACTCGGAGTGGCAGGAGCACCTTGATTTTTGGGACGGTGATATTCCTGGATTCTATAATGACATAAGCGTAATCGTTCATTACGTACTTTCAAAATATAGAGATAATGACTTTCAGGATCTTGAAAATGTAGCCTTAGTTGTTGACCTTGGTCTTAACTCAGGGAATCCAGAAACATCGGAGCTTGCATTAATTGGGTTTCTTGAAGGTATATTATTCGTCGGATCACATGAAAATCTATCTCCCATAAATCATAAGCACTGGTTGCGTGAACGATCCTATTGTGCACTTGTCAACTTGAGCGAGGCGTTCGAAAGTCTAAATAACAAGTAACGACAGCATTACTTACTACAGATATTAGGTCTAGCGTACCAGCTTCTTGCCAAATAATTTCAAATAATTATTTAGCCCCAGTGATACACTATATAAGGCGCCCATTTATTTAAAACTCACTAGAAGTTTGTGCGCAATGATGAACCAACGCATATAAAACAAGGAATGAAATCGTGCTAAAAAAGATAGCGCTTCTCGCACTAGCTACAATGATCACTGCCTGTGTTTCACCTATTCCGTTACAGGAGCAGTCCGCAAAAGCAGAGTACACAACTAAAGAGCCTGTTTTAATTTCTGTTATTGATCAGCGTAAACGTGTTCAAGAAGGGAAAGATAAGAACTTTATAGGAAAAGCCCACGTTTCATTTGGTATCCCGGTCGATTGGCATGTTAATCAGGTGTTAGCTACAGAGCCGGGAGATAAAGAAAAGAATCTGGCTCAGTTTCTACAAAGCCGATTGACTCACGGCTTGAATGAAACGGGCTGGAATACCACAGCAGTAGATTTAGATGAAGTGCCGAGTGATGAAGCCATCAAAGCCTTGATGGAAGAAAATAACACCGAAAAAATGATTAGTCTTGTGCTTAATGAGTGGTATTTCAGTGTTAACTTGAACTGGGTTTCAGCATTCAACTTCGACACAAATACCGACATCCTCGTATACACCCTGGAAGAAGGGAGGTTACTTGCCAAGAATATTGCTGAAAGGGATGTCGTTGATGAGCAGGCTAATGAATCTCCACAAAACAATATCTTGCGAGCCTATAAAGCCCAGCTAGATCAGATTGTGAATGATGAGGAAGTTCGCAACGCAGTATCGTTTGATCAATAAGCGGAAATTGATTTAGACGCTTATAAAACAAAAAAGGCTGTGGGGATTACCCACAGCCTTTTTTTAATATGCTTTTCAGCACATTCGCTCTATTAGTCTTCAGACTCTGAGCGATATGTGTCTGCATCCAGCATATTGTCCAGCTCGCTCACGTCGGAGGGCTTGATGCGGAAGAACCAGCCATCGTCGTAAGGAGAGGAGTTTACAGTTTCCGGAGCTTCTTCCAGAGCTTCATTGACAGCAACTACTTCACCGGAAACCGGGGAGTAGATATCGCTGGCAGCTTTAACGGATTCAACTACACCTGCCTCGTCACCAGCAGCCAGGTTGGTGCCCACTTCTGGAGTCTCAACGTAAACCACATCACCCAGGGCATCTTGAGCGTGATCGCTGATGCCGATGGTTACGGTGCCGTCCTCTTCCAGGCGTGCCCACTCGTGGCTGGAGAGGTATTTCAATTCATTGCGGATTTCGCTCATGCTGTTATCCCTTGATTAAGCATCTAAGTTTATTGTCTTAGTGACGCGTACACCTCTGGGCGACGCTTAAATAACTGACTTGCCGTTGCGTACGAAGCAGGGCTTAACCACCTTGACTGGCTGCAGTTTCTTGCGGATTTCCACCTGTGCGGTATCACCAACACTCACCGGAACTCGCGCCAAGGCGATAGAGTAACCCAGTGTGGGGGAGAAAGTGCCGCTGGTAATGATACCCCGGTCATCACTATCGTCTACCACTACCGGTTGACCTGCGCGCAATACACCGCGCTCTTCAAGCACCAGGCCTACAAGCTTGTGCTTAACGCCATCGGCTTTTTCCTGCTCCAGAACACCACGGCCGATAAAGTTGCGGCTCTCCGGTGCCCAGGCAACCGTCCAGGCCATGTTGGCAACCAGCGGAGAGGTCTCATCGTCCATCTCATGCCCATACAGGTTCATACCCGCTTCCAGGCGCAGGGTGTCGCGTGCACCCAGTCCACAGGGGGAAACGCCCGCTTCGGCCAGGGCGCGCCAGAAACCACTGGCGTCTTCACCCGGCAACATAATTTCCAGGCCATCTTCACCGGTGTAACCGGTGCGCGCTACAAACCAGCCACCTCGGGCAACGCTTTGGAAAACTTTCAGTGCGTCAATCGCGGCAGTCCAATCAATGCCCAAAACCTCTTTGGTTTTCTCGATGGCATTGGGGCCCTGGATAGCGACCATCGCTACATCCGGGCACTCAGTCAGGGTCACATCGAAGGACTCTGCCTGCTTGCGCATCCACGCCAGGTCTTTTTCGCGAGTTGCACAGTTAACAACCACTCGATAGCCGGGATCGCGCAGGTAGACGATCAGGTCGTCAATCACACCGCCTTTGTCATTGAGCATGCCGGTGTAAAGGGCCTTACCCGGGTTGCCATCCAGCTTGGCCACATCATTGGCCAGCAGGTAGCGCAGGTAGTCGCGGGCCTGGGCGCCATCTACGTCGACCACGGTCATATGGGAGACATCGAACATCCCCGCATCGGTGCGCACCTTGTTGTGCTCATCCAGCTGCGAACCGTAGTGCAGCGGCATGTCCCATCCACCGAAATCCACCATTTTGCCGCCCATAGCGACATGCGTGTCATACAGAGGAGTTCTATTTCCCATTTTTAAAATCTCAGTCCGTCAGGTTCCGAAGCGGCGTATTCTAGCGGCTTGGGTACCGGCCTTGCCAGCGGGGCAGACGCGGCAATATATATGCTCTGCAAGCCTAGCAGGCATTGGTAGTAAAACCTGTCCAGGTTCACAGAGGCCGTCAAAGATTCCGCTGGCGCTCTATCCTGCATTCGCCCGTGTTTGGGAATCGGGCAATACCCAATCCCCACTGTGTTGGGCTAGTGCAGAAATGATCATTTTTTAATCAGGGGAACTCTTAATCAGTCGCTGCCTCGATCGCGCCCTTGACCAGCCTCTTCCGCGTTCTCTTCTGTGTTTGCGGATTCGTCGACTTTGAGGCCGTACTTCTTCGATCTCCAGCGCCACAAACGCTTAGCCAGCTCCTGGCGATCGGGTGTTTTATCTGCTTCGTCGACAATTTCTTCGCCGAGCAGGGTCTCCAGCAGATCCTCCAGGGTCACCAAACCCTCGAGACTGCCATATTCATCCATGACCGCACTAATCTGCACGCGGCGGGACAGCATTTTCTGGAACGCTTGGTAAATAGTGGCTGTTTCCGGCAGGATCAACATTTCACGGCGAAAATCCGCCAGAGTTTTCTGGTGCTCGCTTTTGGCGTAGGCCAGCAGTAGCTCCTGTCGCAATACAAAACCCACCACACAATCCGGGTCGCGATTTTCATAGACCGGGATACGGGAGAAACGCCCTTTCTCTGCATCCTCGTAGGCCTCTTCCACAGTGATGTCCTGCGGCAGGGAGAAGACCACCGTGCGGGGAGTCATCACCTCGCGCACGGAGTGGTCCCGCAGGGTGAAGAACAGGTTGCGCAGGATACTGGACTCCCGCTGCTCTAACTGCCCTTCCGCCTCGCCAATTTCCGCCATAATGGCAAACTCATCGCGGCTGAAGCCCGTCAGGGTTGGGCCATGGGACAGGCCTTTGGTCAACCACTCGGACATTTTTACAAACGGGTGGAGTAACCAGACCAGGCCGCGCAATACATAAGCGGTGCTAGGGGCCAATTGGCGCCAGTACACGGCTCCCAGTGTCTTGGGAATAATTTCAGAAAAACCAGGATCAACAGGGTCAGGATCGCTGAGGCGATACCCAGGTACTCATTGCCAAAAACCGCTGCTGCCTGGGCACCGGCACCTGCAGCACCCGCTGTGTGCGCGACGGTATTCAGGGTGAGGATAGCGGCCAGGGGGGCATTAATATCGGATTTTAATTTGCGCAGCAAAGACCCCGCTTTATGCCCCTCCCGCTCCATCAGACGCACGTATGGCGTTGTTACGCTGAGAATAACTGACTCTGCTATCGAGCACAGGAAAGAAAAGCCAAGGGCAATAAAAACGTAGGTTATCAGTAAAATCATATAATTCAGGTTGAAGCGGGATAAGAGTTAAATTTTCGCGCACCACCAGCAACGCAGTAAACCAGCGCAATCAAAAAACCGGCAAAAAAGCCTCCTAAATGCGCAGCATTGGCGATGCCGATCCCAGTAAAATAGGTAATCACTCCAAGAACGCACAATATCATCCACACAATCGCCAGGGTAATAATACCCGGGGGTATATCTCTCCATGCCGGTTGCCAACGCTGCATCACCACAGCAAATCCGACCAGCGTGTATACAACACCCGACATTCCAGCGAATATCACCTCGGGCTTCCAGGCATATTGGGATAAATTAGCTGCAATCCCGCCGAGCAACACTAGAAGGCTATAAATAAATGGCCCTCCGCGTGCTTCCAATGGACGCCCAAGTATCCAGATAGCCAGAGCATTGAACAGGGCATGCTGAAAAGACAAGTTGATGATTGCAGGGGTCCACAATCGCCAAAACTCCCCTCTCTCCAAGTGCCACATTAAAGACGACTGTGAGAAAAGTGGGCCACCACTGGTATCTGGATATATTAAAAGCGGGGCAGACAGATTATTGGAATGTAAAAACCAACCAAAAAAACACAGGCCGATAAGCAGTAAACTAATCGGTGTTTTATCCATTGGGAAAGTCGGTAAAAATGAGGGGCTTACAGGTGCTTTCTCCTTTGGTGCTTGTCCCTCTTCACCCGGTAAATGGTCGCCGTCCTCTGGTTCCGCCTTTGTTAGCTGAACTCTGTCCAGATCAACTAATCCCCGCTCCCAATCTTGCAAAAGCGGCTTCAGCAATTCAGCTATACCTGAATCTGTCGTCAACAACGCCTGCTGATTTTTTTCCTCAGCAATTCTCAATGGCAATTGGTAACGCTGTATTAAGCGAAAAAGCGCGCTGAGATCCTTTGATATAGGAAATGAGTAAACAGTAATCCAGTGACTCAATTGAAATTAACCTTTTTTACCGACGGCAAGGCTTTTAATTCCCCTCTGCCTCTGGGAAAAGCCACTAAGTAGATAGGCAAACACCAGCAACTTCTCTGACACCCCCACCGAGCACTTTCTCCCGATCCGTTTTGCGGGAATAGCAAATTTAAACAGCCATAGCCCGCATAATAATCCGCTTCTTTAACATGGGGCTGGCATCTACCATGCTCAACCCAGTGTTACGCAGCCAGCGCCAGTGCACATCACCAGCACCGAACAAAGACTTAAAGGCGCTCATCGCTTTCATAGTGGCGGCGTTGTCGCCGCGACGGCGGCGTTCGTAGCGGGCCAACACTGAAGAGTGAGAGGGCTCCAGGCCGCGCGCCATAGCGCGGTCAATTTCATCTGCCAGCACCCGCACATCCTGCAACCCAAGATTTACACCCTGGCCTGCGAGGGGGTGGATACTGTGGGCGGCGTCTCCCACCAATACAGCACCGGGGCCACGATAACGTTCCGCATGGCGCGCGCGCAGGGGAAGGAAAAGCGCTCACTGACGGATTCCACTTTGCCCAAACGGCTCTCAAAGGCTTTTTCCAGGTTCAGGGCAAAGGCCTGGTCATCCAGCATCAATAACTCCTGCGCCAGCGCTTCATCCGCAGACCAAACCACGGCGCAGTGATTGTCATCTCCCAATCCCGCGAGAGGTAAAAATGCCAGTGGGCCCGTTTGTAAAAAACGCTGCCAAGCGGTGTGACGGTGAGATTTCTCACTGCGCGCGACACACACCAACGCAGTTTGATGGTAATCGGTATCCTGGGAGCGGATATGCAGTAAGTCCCGCACTTTAGAGCGGGCGCCATCGGCACCGATTAACAGGCGGGTGCGCACTATCTCTGGTTGCTCACGCAGGCCATCCTCTTCATTTAAGCGATCTTCACCGCGAGGCTGTAAATGCCAGAGTCCGCAGTCGCGCCACCAGCTCTCCAGGCGAAAACCATTGACCAACTCCACGTTGGGCAGGGTTTCCAGCCGTGCTCTTAACGCGGCGACAATGACATTATTCTCGACGATATGACCGAGATTCGGCAGCTGCACATCGCGACTGTTAAAGCTTACTGAGCCGGTTCCATCTGCATCCCAAACCCGCATCTCCACATAGGGGCAGGCGCGGCGGCTGGCAATATCATCCCAGGCTCCCACCTCTTCGAGCAGCTCGCGGGAGGCCTGTGTCAGGGCTACCACGCGGGGTTCATACTGCGGTGACAATTGCGGCGTTGTTTCCGGGGACGCCTCCAGCAAGGCCAGACGCATGCCCGGGTGCCGAACTGCCAGCAGCGCTGCCTGCGCCATGCCCACCATGCCCGCACCCACAATGGCAAAATCCAAACGATGTCTGTTCATAAAAGCCAATTCCGCTGAAGTGGCAGTAGCCGTCCCCGACCCTGCACTTTTAAAGCCCAAATCCCGCCGCTTGACTGACAAATTCCCGGCGCAGCGGCGGGACCATTGTAAGGCCGAGCATTCCCAACTGACGAATTCCCTGTTGCAGCCAACCGGAAGAGGAAAACAGTGTGGGAATACGGTCACTGAATCCAATCGTCAATTGCTGGTCCAGCTGGCGCATTTCTCCGTATTTCTGCAGGAAATCGAGCCGCCCTGGCAATGTATCCGACGTCACTGTCGACAGGGCTTGTGCCAATCCATAACAGTCCCGCAGAGTCAGGTTAAAACCCTGCCCTGCTACTGGGTGCAGAAAGTGGGCGCAATTGCCCATCAACACCACATTCCGGCGCCACTGTTCCTGAGTGATCGATAAACTCAGTGGATACCCCTGAACAGCTCCCACTTTAATAAAACGTCCGGCACGCCAGCCAAATACCTGCTGCAGTTTTTTCAGGCGTTCAGCCTCAGGCATTACACCGACACGCTCAGCTTCTGCTTCCTCGCAAGCCCACACTAGTGCCGCGCGGTGCTGCCCTTCTCTATCTGGCAGCGGTAAAAGTGCCATGGGGCCCATTCGGGTGAAGCGCTCGTAAGCCACACCTTGGTGAGGCTGTTGCAGAGCGACCGTAGCGACCAGTGCTCTCTGAGGGTACTTAACCGAGCTGATCTCTATTCCCAGCTGGCGGCAAAGGGGGAGTTCACCCCATCGGCAACGACCACCAATCCGCAGGACAGTGCCTGATCGGGGGAATTATCCTCGGATCGCCACAACAGGTTTGCGCCCGCAGAGGTCATGGTAATGTCAGTAACCTGCGCCGGCGCTAATAATTGGGTGGAAGTGCTAGTCAGTGCACTGTGGAGAATCGGGCCCAGCGCTGCATTTTCTATTACTGCGCCCAGAATGCCCTCAAAGTTGACTCCCTGTCCCTCACGGGTCGAGAGGGCGGCGCCAAATGCATGCCCCCGGTCACTCACATGAATACGATCAATCGGAGCGCTATAGGTTTGCAGAGCAGGCCAGAGTCCAAGCTCCGCAAACAATTGCAAGCTGCCTGCGGCAATGGCCGTGGCTCGCGTGTCGAAACTCGGCAACTGAATACTGGCAGCGGCATCCGGCAGTGCTCTCTGCTCCAGGAGCGCCACACTGAGTTGAGGACAAAAATGTGACAACATCAATGCCAGGCTGGCTCCCGCCATACCGCCACCGACAATGGCCACATCTACTTTACGCGCCGACTCACCCATCCCAATTCCCCCTTTGATTATTCGGCATTGAAATATTATTGGCCGAACAATCCAACAATCACTTCTAACGGGTCAGTAAGTCCCGCCCGTGAAGCATGGTGTATTCAATATCTTCAATCGCTTTTGGAGCCGCTGCTGAGAGGATCTGAGGCCCTCTATTGGTAAGTGCGACATCATCTTCGATTCGAATTCCAATCCCGCGAAATTCTGCGGGAATACTCTCGTCGTCCTCCGGGACATAAATTCCGGGTTCGACCGTCATTACCATTCCGGCTTCCAGCTGGCGCCAAGCTCCATGAATGCGATAATCACCCACATCGTGCACATCCATGCCCAGCCAATGGCCAACCCGGTGCATATAAAACTGCCGATAAGCGCCAGACTCTATCAACCCCTGGGTGTCGCCTCGCAACAGTCCTAAATCGACCAACCCCTGAGTGATTATCTCAACACTGGCAGCGTGGGGATGATCCCAGTGATTGCCCACTGAAACCTGTCCAATCGCCGCTTGCTGTGCCGCCAAAACGATCTCATAAAGTGCGCGCTGCGGTCCGCTAAATGAACCATTAACCGGGTAGGTGCGAGTAATATCGGCCACATAACCACGGTACTCACACCCCGCATCCACCAGCACCAAGTCCCCATCGCGCAACTGGGCATTGTTACTGCAATAATGCATCACCAACGCATTGCCACCACCCCCAACGATAGTGGGGTAGGCTGTTTCCCGGGCTCCGGAGTCGACAAAGGTATGCAGGAGGGCAGCCTCCAGCTGGTATTCGTAAAGGCCCGGCTGGCATCGGGTCATAGCCCGGCTGTGTGCCTCGGCACTGATTTTGGCCGCCTGCTCCATTAAGCGAATTTCCTGGGCCGACTTAATCAGTCGCATTTCCCGCAACTGGTAATCGAGGTCGACCATTTCCGGTGCCCCCCCGGTATCCGGCGCTGCGGTAATCCGCTCCAGGTAATTGCGGATTCGCTTATCCAAATGGGCGTAGCGGCCCATGGGGAAATAGAGCAGCTCGCGCCCTTCTAGCAGCCCCGGCAAAATATCATCGAGATCACCGATGGGAAATGCATCGTTCAAGCCGCACTGCTGCATCGCGCGCTCCGGCCCCAGGCGCGGGCCATCCCACTTTTCTTTTTCCGCATCGCGCTCGCGACAGAACAACAAGGTTTCTCCCTGTGTTCGTCCCGGCACCAAAACCAGCAGCGCTTCCGGTTCATCAAACCCAGTGAGATACAAAAAATCACTGTCCTGGCGAAACGGAAAATAAGTATCCCGGGAACGCAGTTGCTCCCCAGCAGATGACACGATTGCCAAACTACCTGCGGGCAATTCTGCCATCAGGCGGTTGCGTCGGCGGGCGTACTCAGATCGACTGATTCCCGCTGTGGTTTTCGGGGTCTTAGACATCAGTGAATGGTGGGCTCGCTATTGGAGTCCTTACCCTTTACCTCAGTAAATATATTGAGTACGGCTACGCGCACGTATTCCTGCAGTTCCACCAGTTGCAGCTCGGTCTCCTCACCCTCTTCAACATGTTCGGCATCCAATTGGGCGATGGCACTAATATCTTTTAAAGCTTCGTCACTGGTGGGCATCAATTTTTCCCGGGCCCCGCCGACACCAAAGCCGTGCAGGAATCCATCGCACCAATGGCCCAGCGCCAGAGCGCGGGAGACAACATCTTCGTCATCGCACAGCACCAACTGAAAATCGAAGTTAGAGCCGTCGAGCTGCTTGTGACTTTCCTCAGTCAGCTGGAAAAAATCCCGATTGAGATCTGCCGGCACCGCCTCCACATCGAGCAATCCGGCCAGCTCATTCTGCCAACGCTGTTTGTCCGGTCGCTCGCCCGCCGCCAAAATGCCACAGATAAAACCGTGCAATTCACTGGGATCAGCCTGCCCCCCAGCTGAGAGAATGGCGTTGGCGAGGAGTTCAAATCGGCTAGCTTCAGAAGTCATGGTTACCGTACAGCTTTTTGTAAATTAGGCTTTTCAATCCGGCCGTCACACTGGTGCCAAACCGGGAATTTGAGGCATTAAGAGACAATTTTGTGATTGTCCGCGCAGGTGCAGCGATTGACCCACCAATACGCCGGCAATATAGTAGCGGAATCCCTCGCAGTCTGTCGTGTTGCGAACTCAGACGTCGACCTCAAATGCAGGAAATATGGATAAGCTGCAAGCGCTAGAAAGCACCGTGGATTCACTCATTGCCCGCTGTCAACAATTGGCAGATGACAATCGTGAATTACGCCGGCAGGAAGCCGACTGGCTGCGTGAACGCCAGCGCCTGATAAAAAATAACGAGGCCGCCCGCTCGCGGGTAGAAGCTATGATTAACCGTCTTAAGGGGCTAACGCAAGATACCTGATGTCTGAAACCGCATCACCCTCCGAAACTGTAACTGTTTCTATTCTCGATAAAGAGTACCGTGTCGCCTGCGCGGAAAGCGAGCGTGCCGGACTACAGGCTTCGGCACACCTGCTACACGAACGCATGTCCCGCATCCGCGCAACAGGTACTGTCATCGGCTTAGAGCGTATCGCCGTAATGGCAGCGCTTAATATTGCCCACGAGCTTATCCAGGCGAAAGCTGAGCTCAGCTCCATCCCCCTGCAAGAGGAAATGTTGGAGCGGCTTACTGATAAGGTGCAAAGTGCACTGGGCGAAATAGACTCGGAAGAAAAACTTTAGGAGTAAGGTGACAAGAAGCCACTTTCTGCTACCGGTCACTTCATTTAAATTTCTGGTTAACAGCCCCCCGCTCTACAAGTTATAATTGGTTCATACCCTGGGGTGTTGGCCAGCAGACTATGTCCTTGAGCCGATAATCTTACCCCGGTGGTTTCCAGCGGGTGCTGGTGAGCAAGTCCGCCTTGTAGCGGAAAGCCTTATGTACTCCGGATCCCACCACCTTGAACCTTACGGTTCAAGGCTCCGTCTACAGCCGCACACTCGGGGTACCCTATTTCTTCACGCTCTTCTCTTCCCACAATGACTGAAACCAAAACGCAACTGCGCCGCCGTATGCGCGCGGGGCGACGGGAACTCAGCGCCTATCAACAGCGTTTGCATGGCCGTGCAGCCATCACTCTCCTGAGCCGTATCCCACAAATGAATCGAGCAGTGCATGTCGGTATCTATTGGCCGACTGATGGCGAGCTCGATGTCCGCTATCTGCTGCAACGTTTTCCACAAAAACATTTTTATTTGCCACAGCTGCCGGCAGAACCACACCCCCACCTCCGGTTCAGGCGTTGGCAAGGCGAACCCTTGGCTTTTCGCAATCGCTATCGCATTCCGGAGCCTGTGCGCACAACTTACCGCGCTCCCAAGCTCCTGGATCTTGTTTTGGTTCCTCTGGTCGCCTTCGACCCCAGCGGAGCGCGCTTGGGTATGGGGGCCGGTTTCTACGATCGGACTTTTGAGCGCAAACAGTTATTACCAGGCACTGGACCACAACTTATCGGCGCGGCGCACCATCTACAATGTGTGGATAACCTGCCCACAGACAATTGGGATATTCCACTGGATATGGTGGTTACAGAGCAAAGGATTTACCGCTGCCGCTAAAAAGTGGGTAGTGGAGCACAAAAAAAGCCGGACACCTCAGTGTCCGGCTTTTTTTGTGTTTGCTCGTGGGCAGAGCGCCCCCCGGCATCAGCCTAACGGGTAACCACTCCCTGTTGCAGAGCAGCCGGCGGTTCAGCTTCGGAAGAAAATACCTCAGATAAACCACTGGTACTCAACAGAACGCCCGCGACAAAGACAACCACAGCGATTGTCAGCGCATCGGCTTTCATTGGGACCATCCTGTACGATAATTTTGTTTTTATATGCGTTTCGCCCCGCTTATGACCAGAGCCACAGCAAAAGTTCCACGCGAATAGACAATACTCAAGAAGCGGCGTAATAGTAACCGTTTATTGGATATTTTATGAGTTTTTTGTCTCAAAATTAGACAAGCAAGTTCGACAAAACAGGATTTGCAGTCTATACACGTTTCGATAAATGAGACGTCTTTCTCAGATATCGGGAAGCGATGGTTTAAGCGCCCAAAAATAACCGATAAGCCGGATTCTGTGTTTCATCCCAAAAACGAAATTGAAGCTGGTGTAATAGTGTCTGTAGTTCGTCCCTCGCTGCCGGCTCCACCTGCAATCCCACAAGAACACGCCCATAAGCTGCCCCGTGATTGCGATAGTGAAACAGCGTTATATTCCAACGCCCGGCGAGATGCTCGAGGAACTTGCGCAAGGCCCCCGGGCGCTCGGGAAATTCAAAGCGGTAAATAACTTCGTCGGGCAAGCCCGGCACTCTACCTCCCACTAAATGGCGAATATGCAGTTTCGCCATTTCGTTATCGGTAAGATCGGTAACCTGATAATCTTTGGACTCAAGCTGACTGACCAATTGGCTGCGGTCTTCCTCAGATACCACCTGCAAACCCACAAAGATATGCGCTTCGTTATCACTGGCAAAACGATAGTTAAACTCAGTAATTGAGCGGTCCCCTAAATCCCGGCAGAACTGCAGGTAACTTCCCGGTTGCTCAGCAATTTTTACTGCGAGGACCGCCTCGCGCTTTTCACCGATCTCAGTGCGCTCACTAATGTAGCGCAGGCGATCAAAATTAATATTGGCTCCACTGCACACTGTGGCGAAGGTGCCATTGCGATTGTCGTTTTGCTCCAGATATTTCTTCAGCCCCGCCAAACCGACGGCCCCGGCCGGCTCAGCGATAGAGCGTGTATCCTCGAATATATCCTTAATGGCCGCACAGATTTCATCGGTACTAACAGTGATAACCCCATCCACGGTTTCGCGCAGAACCCGGAAGGTCTCCTCACCGATTTGTGCAACGGCAACACCATCGGCAAACAAGCCCACCTCCGCTAGCCGAGCGCGCTCGCCGGCTTTCAGCGCGGCCTCCAGACAGGCAGCATCCTGCGGCTCTACACCGTAGACTTTGGTTTCCGGACGTACATATTTGATATAGGCGGCCATACCCGCAGCTAAACCACCCCCTCCGACCGGAATAAACACCGCGTCCAGGTTACCCGAGTGCTGTCGCAGCATCTCCATAGCCACGGTGCCCTGGCCGGCGATTACATCGGGGTCATCGTAGGGGTGGATAAATACCAGCCCCCGCTCTTCAACCAGCTCGCGAGCCCTCGCCGCCGCTTCATCAAAAGTATCCCCATGTAGCACGACTTCGGCACCGCGCATGCGCACAGCACTCACCTTAATTTGCGGGGTGGTTTTGGGCATCACTATAGTGGCGCGCACTCCCATTTGGGCAGCGCTCAGGGCAAGCCCCTGGGCATGGTTACCCGCCGATGCAGCAATCACTCCCCGGGCCCGCTCCTCGGCGGGCAACTGCAGGAGCTTGTTGTATGCCCCTCGAATCTTGAAGGAAAACACCGGCTGCAGATCTTCGCGCTTCAACAGAATCCGGTTGTTAAACCGATGGGAGAGTTGGCGCATTTGCTCCAATGGCGTCTCGGTAGCGACATCGTAAATACGTGCGTCTAAAATGCGCTTGATATAGGACTTGGGCATGACGTGTTTGACGGCCGTAGCGGTTAATTACTGTGCGCGACTCAGCGTAGACTAATAGCAGGGTTACAAAGGCCCTGTGTGAAGCGCAGCACCGGCATGACAGTCTAAGCCTTGAGAAGCACATTTGCCACAAAAAACAACCAGACGCGCTTTTTTTATCGTCAGATACAAATTAAGGCGAAATAATTGCAAAGGAAACTATCCAGAGTATGACCCAGGATGAATTGAAACAGGCGACAGCTCGCGCCGCTATCGACTATATCGCCCCGCGCCTGGAGGACAATTCCATTGTCGGCGTAGGTACCGGTTCCACAGCTAACTTCTTTATCGATTACCTGGCGGAGATCAAAGGTACCTTTGACGGTACTGTGGCCAGTTCTGAAGCCTCCGCACAGCGACTCAAATCCCACGGCATTCCCGTTTATGAGCTTAATGCCGTCGACAGCATCCAGTTCTATGTGGATGGTGCCGATGAAGTGAACCCGGCCCTTGAAATGATCAAAGGTGGTGGTGCTGCATTGACTAGAGAAAAAATCGTGGCGGCCTGCTCTGAAGAATTTATCTGCATTGCCGATGAGAGCAAGTGGGTAAAAGTCCTGGGAGAGTTTCCCCTACCGGTTGAAGTTATCCCCATGGCACGCTCGCTGGTTGCCCGGGAGCTGGTTAAACTGGGCGGTGATCCGGTTTATCGTCAAGGTGTGATCACAGATAATGGCAATGCCATTCTCGATGTATACAATCTGCGTATCGAACACCCCACTGTCCTTGAAGAAACCATCAATAACATTACCGGTGTGGTGACCAACGGTATCTTTGCCAAGCGCTCCGCCGATATTTTACTGCTTGGCACCAGTGCCGGAGTGAAGACCATTACCGTTTAAACATGTCGTAAATAGTTATGCACAAAAAAATAAAAAATGCGGACTGCTGGTTTTGCTCAGTGCTGTTGCACTGAGCAGCGGCTGTGCAACCGCACCTCCAAGTAATCTCGACAACGTCTGCTCTATTTTCCAGGAAAAAAAGAAGTGGTACGGCGAAGCAAAAGACGCGGAGGAAAAATGGGGCTCTCCAATTGCAGTGATGATGGCAATCATGCACCAGGAATCCCGTTTTGTGCATGATGCCAAGCCCCCGCGCACCAAGATCCTGGGCTTTATCCCCGGCCCGAGGCCTTCCGATGCCTACGGTTATCCCCAGGCTCTGGGGACCACTTGGCGCCACTACCAAAGGTCTTCCTTTAACTACGGTGCCGATCGGGATGATTTTGGCGACGCCATCGATTTTATCGGCTGGTATAACAACACCAGTGCACGCCAGTGCCAGATACGCGCCAATGACACCTACAGCCTTTACCTCGCCTACCACGAGGGGCACGGTGGTTTTAATCGGCGCACTTTCCAGAATAAAGCCTGGCTAAAGAATGTATCCCACAAGGTATCTGCCAGGGCGCAAAAATATCAGCAACAACTCAATAGCTGCGAACAGTCGCTGAAAAAACGCAAGAAATTTCTCTGGATTTTCTAGCTGATCACAACGACCGTTAGTCGCAAGGCCCACCTCGGTTTAAATCCGGTGCAGTTTTCCTGCATTATGAGCGGCGACAGCCGCTCGCTAAATTTTATGACCTCACAACCACTCCAGGAAAAATTCTCCTTGCTGGCGGAAAAAGGCGCTACAAGGCGCCAGAAACTGACTACGCTGAAGACTAATAGCTACCCGCTTTAGACTTGGTACAGGTCACTAAAGCTCCGCCACAAGCATAAATTTACAGCCCCAACGTGACGCTGGGTGCTCCCTCTGAGAAGCAAAAGCGTCCTTATACTTTTTGGAGTGCCCGATGAAGCTCTTTTTGAAATACCTGGCTGTATTGGCAATATCACTCAGCGTGCCGATGACCTTCGCACAACCTGCTACCAGCCAAACAACCGCCCCCAAAGCTTCGTTTAGCGAACCGCAGCTCAAGCAATTTGCCAACGCCTATCGCTCTATCGTGATGCTGAGTCGAGAATACGCTCCCAAACTGAAAGCGGCTGCCGATATCAAGGAAGCGGAAGCGATCAACAAAGAAGCACAGGGAAAAATGATCGCCGCAATTGAAAAAGCCGGCCTTTCCAAAACCAAATACCAGGAAATTGCCAACAGCATTAAATCGAATCCCGCCCTACTGGAGAAAGTGAACAAAATTCTTCAGCAAAGCCATGCGCCACAGCAGTAATCCAACTTTGTGAGTGGCGCTCTGATCAGCTCATTGCGTCACTCAAATCCAGCTTTACATCTAACACCTGGCAAATAATCGGCAAATTGGTTTTCACCCAATTCTTGTCAAAAGACCCCCAATCACGCAGCAGGTAGTAGCCGTCATTGTGGCGCACGCCCTCCTGAATGAACTCTACAACTGTGCCATGCCCCGGCAATCCTTTCGCAATAATGTCCTGCACCGTACGGCGAGGCCATCCAGTTGCCTCCTCCAAAGTAGGATTATTGGGACGCGGAATATGCTCGATCAGGTAAGCAATCAACATTCGCCGGCAGATGGTCGGGTTTAACAGACTTGCAACAGACGTCGGTGACATTTGACCAGTCCTTCACTAACGGAATTTTTCCTATTGTTGACGAATATAACTTACAGGTCGAGGAAATAGTGATTCACTATCGCTATCAAACTTTAAAAGAACTGTCAGTCCACAGAGGAACAAGCATAGAAAATTGTTGAGAGCAAAACTGGGATTTTCAGTCGTTAACGCAAAAAATACACATTAAAAGACAGAAATAGACAACTTTTATTCCATAAGCCCATCAAGTTCGAAACTGTCACCACTAATAAAAGCACAGGCAGTTGCATATAAATTAAGCAGAAGCCTGACTTTCTCTCTCTGTTTGCGCATAATCCATACCGTAATACAGCAGCAGACAGAAAATAATTGTGAGGCTGAAAGAGTGGACAATGAAAACCCCAAACTCCGCGAAGCGGGGCTAGGTATTCCCGCCGCTGCGGTAAAGGCCCATCTGGTTGGTGCACAAGCGACCGGACTGGATTGCCAACAACTACTCATCGATAGCGGAATCGCCCCCGCCCAGCTAGATGATCCCGATAGCCGCGTTGGCCGGGAGCAGATGGCCAACTTGTTACGCCTTGAGTGGGATTTTCTGAACGATGAGTCAGGAGGATTCCTGGCGCGCCCTTGGCTGCCGGGCACTTTTGCCATGATGGGGCACGCTTGTATCACCTGTCCCAACCTGCGCCGAGCCCTGCTTCGCTCTAGCCGCTTTATCAGCATGGTGAGTGACGACTTGCACATCAAGCTGGTCGAGGATGGTGAAGAAGCTCGACTGATCATTCACCACACCAATGAAAAAAATTGCCCAACCAAATTTTCGTCGAATCTATCGCGGTAATCTGGTTGCGCTTTTTTAGCTGGCTGATCGACCGTACCATTCTATTAGAGCGCGTTCTTCTGGCGTTTCCCCCGCCCGACTACAACGAAGACTACAGCGATATGTTCCCTTGCAGGCACTACTTTAACCAAGGTGAAACCTGCCTGGTATTTAACACTCGCTATTTGCAAATGCCCCTGGTACGCGATGAGCAACAGCTGGCAGACTTCCTGTCCCGCGCCCCCGAGTGCCTGTTGACCCAATACAAATCCGACCACAGTTTCACCGGTCGTATTCGCCGTATGCTGCAACAGCAAAATAGTATCGAAAATCTGTCACTGGACGATGTCGCCGCACGCTTGTACACATCTCCACAGACACTGCGCCGCCGCCTCAAAGAGGAGGGCAACAGCTGGCAGGATATTAAAGACTCTGTTCGACGGGATATGGCGGTTTACCAGTTAAAACAACAGGAAACCGCTGTAGCTGAAATTGCCGAGCGCCTGGGCTTTTCCGAACCCAGCGCTTTTAATCGCGCATTTAAAAAGTGGACAGGGCTAGCTCCCGGAGCTTACAGGGATAAATTCCGTAGTTAAGGCGACACTAAAAATCCCGGTCAAAAGACCGGGATTTTTTATAAATGAAATCTACCTTGGAAAATATCCTTTAAAGGGACTCCCGTATCCCGGCTACTCCTGAGAGTTTGTCACTACCCGGATACTAACTCGCTCAACATTAAGGGCTTTTTGGTCCCTCTTCTCCGCCATATCTTCCGGGACAAGCTTAGCTGAGCCCATTCCTGTTGCAGTGATACGATTTGCCGCTATCCCCTTCTTCAATAAAAGCTCTTTCACTACATCCGCACGTTCTTGGGAAATTTCCTGCTCTGCAATTTCATTACCCTCACCTTTTACATGCCCTTCAATAGCAATGGTTAAGTTGGGGTTGTCCTGCATGATTTTTGCCAGAGCATCGATATCCTCAGCTGCAGGGTTGGTGATTTTTGCGGTTCCCTTTTCAAAGTTCACCCGCATGGGGAATTCCCGGTCGGGATTGTCTGAAAAGCTCTTGAGATAATCACGCAAATTACTGGAAAAGTTATCGGGGCCCAGTTGCGCTTCCTCTTCCGCTTTCTCAAGGGGGAATCCCCTACCGGCTGTGAAGCGGACTCCATAAAGCTCGCTTCCTGGGAAGTCATGGAAGGATTGCTTACTGAATTTTCCTTTTTCCCTTTCAACATACACATATTCAATGCGTAGAGAACCACAAGTACCAACAGCAAAGGAAAAAACCAACTGCTGAAACTAACCGGTTTACGTTTTTCTTCGGGCCCCTGAATTGCTGTAGCCCGAGGTTCCTGGGGTTTGGCGTGGCCATGGGTAACCAGAGCGTCTCCCAGCTTCCCAAAATCTGGAACGTCGATTGCTTGGAGAAGGTTATCCGGTATATACCCCTGTAAATGCTCCCGCTGCCCAATCAGGAATGAAGCCAAGTCGGAAACATCCATTTTTTGAACTTTGGCCTGGCTTTGCATCAACGAAGTAACTATCGGTGCGGATACACTCAATAGATCTCCGCCCTCTTTCCCCAAATTATTCGCTGCAACTTCCAGGACCTCTTTTTTACGACTGCTGAAAATTTTTTCCAGCATTTTCTCACCGATGTCTGTAATTGACTTCAACTTTTCTGGTGAGGAAATAGCGGTGGCAAATTTAGACAAATCCAGCGCTTCACTTTCAGAAATTAAATTAAATAAATAACCCATTCCCGTCTTGCTACTAGCCCTGTTCAACATACCAGCCAGTATGTAAGCAACACCTGAGCAGAGTGCAGCTTCACCTTGCCCTGCCGGCAAATTCAAAGCCTTTGTCAGCGCATCAATACCCCCGGAGCCCAATTGGCCGGTAGCCATATCCAAAACATTATCCGCCATAGCCAAACCTCGCTCACCACCTCAGGGACCGTCAAAGTACATTTATTTGTCCGGGGTCACCTGTGTGTTACCCATTCAAATTTTTCTCAGCTGCCCTGTATCACCCATTACCCTGCCTGACATGGGATTCCTCCAGCCGCAAAGATAATTTAAGTGCCAATTTACCGTGCCAAAATTTCAATAGATTTAGGCGCCTTACTTGAGTGTACGGCAGTACCTCCACATGGTTAGGTTAATTTGGAATAAATAAAAAGATATTTGACTAGGAATTTTTCGGTAGCACCTGGAAGCTGAGTCATCTTCCGTGGCAATTTTTATCATTGAACCCAAGCTGCACCGCACTATGGTAATAAGCGAAACCATAAAATAAAAAGAGGCTAAAACCGTGCCAACCGAAGCCTACATCTACGATGCTATCCGCACCCCGCGGGGCAGAGGCAAATCCAGCGGTGCCCTTCACGAAGTCAAACCTATCACCCTGCTTTCAGATCTCCTGAAAGAATTACAGACCCGCAATAGATTCGACACTGCCAAAGTGGACGATATCGTTATGGGCTGTGTTACACCGATCGGAGATCAGGGTGCCGATATCGCAAAAGTGGCAGCTTTAGCTGCCAATTGGGACTGGGATATCGGTGGCGTAACTCTGAATCGCTTCTGTGCCTCCGGTGCCGAAGCGGTCAATCTCGCCGCTACCAAAGTTCGCTCCGGGTGGGAGCATCTGGTAGTGGCCGGAGGTGTAGAGTCCATGTCGCGGGTGCCCATGGGCAGCGACGGCGGCGCCTGGGCGATGGACCCACGCACAGCAATAGATACTGGATTTGCACCCCAGGGCATTGGCGCGGACTTGATCGCTACACTCGGCGGATTTTCCCGCGAGGATGTGGATAACTTTGCGCTGGACTCTCAGCACAAGGCGGCAGCCGCCTGGAAGCGCGGTGCTTTCGAAAAATCTGTGATTCCCGTACGCGACCAAAATGGCCTGACCATTCTCGATCACGACCAGCTGGTGCGCCCAGATGCGTCCATAGAGGCCCTGGCACAACTCAAGTCGTCCTTTGCCGGGATGGGTGACCTGTGCTTCGACAGCATTGCCATATCCCGTTACCCACAGGTCGAATCAATCAACCATGTTCACACTGCGGGAAATTCCTCAGGAATCGTCGATGGCGCAGCCGCCCTGCTGATCGGCAGTGAACAGGCCGGGCGGGATCTGGGGCTCAGCCCCCGCGCCCGTATTGTCTCCGCTGCGGTAGTGGGCACTGAGCCCACTATCATGCTCACAGGCCCCGCGCCCGCCACTCGCAAAGCCCTAAAGGCCGCAGGCCTGACGGTGCAGGATATTGACCTCTTTGAGGTGAATGAAGCCTTCGCGGCAGTGGTGATGCGTTTCCAACACGAGTTGGACGTGGACCCACAAAAACTCAACGTTAACGGCGGCTCAATCGCTATGGGCCACCCCCTCGGCGCGACCGGTGCAATGCTGATCGGCACAGTATTGGATGAGCTGGAACAACGGCAACTTCGCTACGGCCTGGTCACACTATGTGTGGGCGGCGGTATGGGTGTAGCAACCATTATCGAAAGAGTTTAGGGGGCAGACTATGAAATCCATTCGCCTGGAAAAAGACGATCACAATATTGTCCACCTGATTATGGACAACCCCAATGCCTCAGCCAATGTGATGGATCGGGATTTTACCGAGTCGCTGAGCGCAGCGGTTGAGCAACTTAAGCAGCAAGAATTTTCTGGAATTATTGTTCGCTCCACAAAAAATACCTTTTTTGCCGGCGGCGACCTCAAATCTTTATTTGCAGCAAAAATTGAAGAAGCTAAACCTTTCTTCGAATCCTGCGAATCAATGAAAGCCAACCTGCGCTGGCTGGAAACCCAGGGTAAACCCGTCGTTGCTGCGATTAATGGCACAGCTTTGGGCGGTGGCTGGGAAATTGCCCTCAGCTGCCATCAGCGCATTGTTATCGATAGCACCGCAATAAAACTGGGATTGCCTGAAGTCACATTAGGCTTACTACCTGGTGGTGGCGGCTGTGTACGTATGCCCCGCCTTTTAGGCATCCAGGAGTCTCTACCCTACTTACTGGAAGGAAAACAGGTGAGGCCGCAACAGGCTCTCAAAGCCGGTCTGGTACATCAGCTCGTTACCAGTGAAAGTGAATTACTAGAGAAGGCTGTCTCTTATATTAGAGAGAATAGTGAGCAACCTGTTGCTCAGCCCTGGGATCAACCGGATTATCGGATGCCGGGAGGGGACGCAAAGAACCCTAAAAATGCGCAGTTACTGATGATCGCCCCAGCAATGCTGGAGAAAAAAACCAAGGGATGTCTGCCGGCCCCAGAGTCGATAATGGCAACCGTCGTCGAAGGGTCAAGGGTCGACTTCGAAACTGCTACGCGAATTGAGTCCCGACACTTTGTAGGCCTCGCTTGCGGTCAGGTTGCCAAAAACATGATCGGTACTTTCTGGTTTGCACTCAACGAAGTCAAAGCCGGAGCATCACTGCCCGCCGCCGCCCGCGATCATAAAACGTCGCCCATGCAAAAAATTGGCATACTCGGCGCCGGCATGATGGGCTCAGCCATTGCCTACGCCTGTGCCAGTAAAGGTGTTGATGTCGTATTAAAAGATGTATCCATGGAAGGTGCCTTAGCCGGCAAACAATATGCAGAGAAATCCCTGCAAAAACGCTTACAGCGGGGTCGCATTACCGAGGACAAGGTCAATCAGATCCTCTCCCGTATCACGCCCACAGACAGCAATACCGACCTGGCTGATTGTGAATTGGTGATAGAAGCAGTTTTCGAAGACCGGGAACTCAAGCGTAAAGTTACCCAGGAAGCCGAACCACAGCTGCCGAAAAATGCAGTATTTGCTTCCAATACTTCGACACTGCCGATCACTGGGCTCGCTCAAGCTTCCGACCGTCCCCAGCAATTTATCGGCCTACATTTCTTCTCCCCTGCCGACAAGATGCCACTGGTGGAAATTATCTGTGGGGAGCAAACCAGTGATGAGACTCTCGCCCAAGCCTTCGCCTTTGTATTGCAGATTGGCAAGACTCCTATCGTTGTTAACGACAGCCGTGGCTTCTTCACCTCAAGGGTATTCGGCTGCTTTACCAATGAAGGTATCGGCATGCTTAGCGAAGGGGTTAATCCCGCCACCATTGGAAATGCCGCAGCCCTAGCTGGCTTCCCAGTCGGCCCTCTAGCTGTTAGTGACGAGGTCTCCCTAACGCTGATGAGCCGGATACGCCAGCAGACCATCAACGACCTGCAAAAAGAGGGTAAACCCGCCCCCACGCATCCCGCCGACGGAGTGATCGACCGAATGCTTGAAGTTGGTCGCGCTGGTAAGGCTGCAGGTGGCGGCTTCTATACTTACCCTGAGGGCGGGAAAAAGCACTTATGGAGTGGCCTTGAGAAGGAGTTTCCCGCCAAAGAGGCACTGCCGATAGAAGATGTGAAGGAACGGCTGCTGTTTATTATGGCTCTGGAGACACTTCGCTGTTATCAAGAGGATGTGCTACGCAGCGTACGAGATGCCAATATTGGCTCTATCTTCGGTATCGGCTTCCCACCCTGGACCGGTGGTGCATTGCAATACATCAGCCAGTTTGGCCTGAAAGCGTTTACCCAACGCGCCCAGCAACTGGCTGATGCCTATGGGGATCGATTTGCCCCGCCAGCAATTTTGCTGGATCTGGCAGAGTCAGGAAAAGCTCTGGCGGACAACCCTTAACCCAGGGGTTTGAGCGATGTAAACAGGCTTTTAAAATCTCGCTGTTTACATCGCCAATCAAAACACTGGTTCAATTTTTCAGTAATAAAATGCGGTGGTGTAAGGATGGTACCAAGAACTGTTTACAACGAAGATCACGAACAGTTTCGAGAAACTTTACGTAAATTTTTAGAAAATGAAGCTGTACCCTACCACCATCAGTGGGAAAAAGATGGTCAGGTAGATCGTAAACTGTGGAATAAAGCTGGAGAAATGGGCTTTCTGTGTCCACAAGTTGATGAAAAGTATGGTGGCTTGGGGCTGGACTATGGCTACAACTCCATTATTGATGAGGAGGTAGCCCGAGCGGGACTTTCCGGTATTGGCTGGGGCCTGCACTCTAATATTGCAGTGCCCTACATTATTAATTACGGCACGGAAGAACAGAAGAAAAAGTACCTACCCAAATGCATTAGTGGTGAGATGATCACCGCTATCGCCATGTCCGAACCTGGTGCAGGATCGGATCTCCAAGGCGTGAGAACCACAGCTGTGCGCAAAGGGGATCACTATCTGCTCAATGGTTCCAAGATTTTTATTACCAATGGACAGCAGGCAGACCTGGTTATTGTCGTGGCCAAAACCGACCCTCACGAGGGGGCCTCTGGAGTCAGTTTGCTGCTTGTGGAAGCAGATAGCCCTGGATTCAAGAGAGGCAGTAACCTAGAAAAAATAGGCATGAAGGCCCAGGATACTTCAGAGCTGTTCTTTGATGATGTCAAAGTCCCTGCGGAAAACCTTCTCGGTGGAGAGGGACAGGGATTTATTTATTTAATGCAGGAATTGCCTCAAGAGCGTTTAAGTGTGGCAATTTATGCAATAGCTAATGCAGAAGCAGCACTGCAATGGACGATTGATTACGTACGGGATCGCAAGGCTTTCGGCAAACCCATCTCTGCCTTCCAAAATACACAATTCAAGCTGGCTGAGCTGGATAGTGAGTTAACCGCTCTTCGGGTATTTATCGATCGCTGCTTGGAGCTTCACTATAAAAAGGAACTCGACGTTGCAACTGCAGCGAAAGCCAAGTTATTGAGTACAGATTTCCAATGCAAACTTTTGGATGAATGTGTTCAGTTACATGGCGGCTATGGCTATATGTGGGAATACCCCATCGCCCGGTCTTGGGCCGATGCTCGTGTAGCACGTATTTATGCCGGAACCAATGAAATTATGAAATTAATTATTTCCCGAGACCTCCTGCGCGATGACTAAATTAAAGTGCTAGATTGAAATTTCTGTTCTCAATTAAAATAATGAAATAAAAAGTGAAACAGCAAACGAAGAATCACTGCGCCCCTCTTGAGGGGCTAAAAGTACTCGACTTTTCTACCCTACTTCCCGGTCCCTATGCCACTATGTTATTGGCAGACTTGGGCGCAGAAGTACTAAGAATCGAGTCTCCCACACGGCCAGACTTACTACGGGGCTCTCCCCCTTTAGTCGATGACACGGCTTCCCTATCCGCCGCCCACGCAACCATTAACCGCAACAAACGCTCCCTGGCGATCGATCTAAAAAATCCAAAGGCGCAAGCGGTGATTCACCGACTGCTTCAGCAATACGATATTGTGATCGAGCAATTCCGCCCCGGAGTGATGGATAGGCTGGGCCTTGGCCACCAAAGCTTAAGCCAACAGCGCGCAGACATTATTTACTGCTCGATTACCGGATATGGACAGACTGGACCATTAAAGCAACGTGCTGGGCACGATATCAATTATCTCGCACTATCTGGCCTGGCCAGCTATTCCGGCAACCGTGACCATGGCCCCTGCCTGAGCGGCACACAGATAGCAGACATCGCCGGCGGTTCACACCATGCGGTTATGTCGATACTGGCTGCGGTATATCATCGCCAGAGAACCGGTGAAGGCAGTTATATCGATATCAGTATGACGGACTGTAGTTTCGCGTTAAACGCAATTAGTGGGGCCAATGCACTGGCTTTAAATACCGATCCCAAGCTGGAATCCGAACTGCTAAACGGTGGAAGTTATTATGATTACTATCGCACGGCAGATAACCGCTATCTTTCTGTGGGAAGTTTAGAGCCACAATTTGCTGAGCAATTTTTAACAAAAATAGGCCGAAAGGAGTGGCTGGCTCGCATTATCCAAGACGGACAACAAGAAACACTTAAGAAAGATATTGCAGCAATTATTGCCACAAAAAGCCAGAAAGAATGGATTGATATATTTCAGGATATTGATGCGTGTATTGAACCCGTACTTAATTTTACAGAAGCTGCTGATAGCGATCTTATCCAATCCAGAGAGATGATCTGCTCTGTGAATGGAGACATTAAACAGATCAACACGCCCTTTAGATTTAACGGCCAAAAGCCCCACTTATTTAACCGAGGGGCAGCTCTGGGAGAACACAATCACGTTGTGCTGGGTGAGCTCGGCTTTAGCGCTGAAGAAATTGAAGAGCTTTGCGATGTTCAGGGTGTCACTCATTAATCACCTTGAACAGGGTTGCTAGAGCAGTGATAGCTGCCTTTAGCTGCCACCTCCACCACAGCCCCCGCCGCAGCTGCCTCCAGAGTCTGAAGAGGAGCCGCCACCCCAAATTCCAGAGAAGGCACTGCCGGAAGTTCCGCCTTGACAGCTCGCGGCACAACCAATGTGACTGGCACAGTGATCCGCAGCGGGACTATTTCTCGATCGACAGTTTAGCGAATAATGAAATCCATCTTTAATCCCCAACTTTTTATCAATTGAGAAAACCAGAGGTAACGATTTTGGCTTGGAAGGACTTATACCACTACGAACACAAGCAATTCGCCACACTCTCTTAATCCCCTCACTAGCTGTATCCCTATCTGGCATAACTTCATTGGGTGTGTGGTGCAGAAAGTGTCCAAAAGATTTATTACAAAAATTTCGATACATCTGTGTGCTTAATATAAATTCATGCCAAGCGACATCAATCACTTGAGATGGCATAGCGACCATTTGTCTACCAGCCGTTTGGCAGATAATAAAATATTCCCTTAACCCATCGAGTACCATACCCAGCTGCTTGTTGCTGAGATGAGGGTATTTTTTCTTCACTCTTTGTTTGAGAGACGGATGGAATTGATAGTCTCTTAAAAATCGTTCCCGCTGTGATTTTCGGTAAAAGAAAAAAAGCATAGTACTTACGATCAATAGACAAATTGCTATAAAACCTTCAGATACCATAGTAACCCCCGCTTATAAACACTTATTGCTCTAAATCAAGTCGTAAAAATGCATCATCTCAATGTAATATCAATAATACTCTTATACCACTCTATTTTAAGAGTTGAGAGTACCAAGTGAGCGCTTTTAGGTTGGGGCTTGAAGTATTTTTGAATCTTTATTAAGCTAACACTTAACAACTTTTCTTTTTGGAGCTATCTACGCCAATGAATTAAGCCTTGCACACACTGGAGATAAACCGGTTTCTTAAGAGGCCATCAATTCCCGTGCAAGTGGCGTACTCCATTCTCTACAACTTTCTCTCAAGATCATGGTATTGCGCCACCCATTCCGACTACCGGAGGGTGACATGCAGAGCATTTGTTCTATAAAAAATCTTTACTTAAACGTCCCTGAGAAATCTCTATTTAAGGGGATCCATCTTGACTTCCATTCTGGATTTACTGGCTTAGTGGGAAATAATGGCAGTGGAAAATCGACTTTTTTAGAGGCTTTGATTGGGAAACTAAAGCCTGAACAGGGAAGTATTACTTGGTATACGGACTACCTTAAAGTGGATCAAGTGAGCAGCAATTCCAACAAGAGAATTGTAGATATATTCGACCCTACGGGCCTCTATGACTGTTTTTCACGTATTGAATCTGGCAATCAGAGTGACGAAGATCTGATACGTGTCTCAGATTCATGGGAGCTACCTACAATTTGGCAACAGCATTTATACAGCGCCGGAATAAATCTCACGTTAGACACTCCTATCGGCAATCTTAGCGGCGGTGAAAGAATCCGACTGGCTTTAATCAATGCCTTCTCTTATAAAAACTACTATCTGCTACTGGATGAGCCTAGTAATCACCTAGATTCAGACGGTAGAAAATGGTTACAGCAGAAAATTAGAAACCATTCTGCCGGAATCCTAATGGTCAGTCATGATCGAAGCTTACTCCAACAAGCTGACACGATAGTGGAACTAGATTCAGGAAAAATACGCACATATGGTGGCAACTATTCACACTACAAGAAAGAAAAAGAGATACAGAGACAGTCTGTAGAAAAGAAAATTGAAAGTACCAAAAAGAATATAAAAAGCCTAAACAAACTTAAGCAAAGTTCTGCTGAAAAAACTACAACCAGAAAAAACCAGGGTAAGAAGTTAAAAGGTTCCCAATGTAAATCGCTACTAGATGCGAAAAAAGATCGTGCAGGGCAAAGTTTAGGCAAGCTGACTAGAAACCTGGATCGTCAGCACCATAAGTTAAAGCTAGATTTAGAAAGTTGCCAAAAGGACTATAAGAGTCATAAGCTCCCAAATATGCAACTTAGCAAAACAGGGCTAACGGGTGGTATTCGTCTGCATGTTGAGGATCTCAAACTGCCCTACGGTATTCAGAGTGATCCCATATCACTTACCATGCACAGTGGCGATCGCTGGCATATTTGTGGCGCCAATGGTAGCGGAAAGACAACGCTACTAAAGATCATTGCTGGTCGAGTTAAACCTCGCAGCGGTTTGTGTAAAACTTTTGGCAGCTGTTTTTATCTGGATCAGAACCTAAGACAACTAAATGGAAATCTATCTGCCCTGGAGACTTTATCCCGCCTGCACCCTGATAAAGATACCAACTTCTGGCGCACAGCCCTAGCCACAATGAATATTCGAGGTGATTCTGCACTTCGCTCTACCAATACTTTAAGTGGAGGGGAGCGACTAAAGGTTGCTTTACTTGCCGCTACTCGTGGCACTGAGGCACCAGACCTGCTACTACTGGACGAACCGGACAATCATTTGGATCTGGAGTCGCGTATAGCGCTAGAAACTGCGCTGGTAGAATACCCCGGAACATTTTTATTGATCTCCCATGACTCTACTTTTGTAGAAAATGTGGGAGTGAATAGAAGGATCTATCTATAGGCATATTAAGACCTAAATAAAGGAAGTGAGATGTGAAAACGCTGCGCTTGCTATTAGGAGATCAATTGAACCAAAAACACTCCTGGTTTAGAGGTAACCAGGAGGATAAGATTTACTTTATGGCTGAAATGCGCCAAGAGACCGATTACGTTGTTCACCATATCCAAAAAATCGTTGCCTTTTTTGAAGCTATGCAGATTTTCTCAGAGTGGCTTAAAAATAGGGGCTGTAATGTCATCTACTATCGAATAGACAATAAAAACAACAAACAAAACCTTACAAAAAATATCGAAGATATTATTAGAAAACACAAAATTGAAAAATTTGAGTACCAACTTCCCGATGAGTACCGACTAGATCAGCAACTATTACAACTAGAGAAGAGACTATCAATAGAGTTTCAAGCCTACGACACTGAGCACTTTTTGACCACCCGAAAAGAGCTGGCAGACTTCTTCCAGGGGAAAAAATCTCTACTTATGGAAAGCTTCTACCATTATATGCGGAAGAAGCATGACATTCTGATGAACAATGGAAAACCTGAAGGGGGAAAGTGGAATTTCGACCAAAGCAATAGAAAAAAATGGAATGGAAAGCTGGGCAAACCCAAGCAGGGAAAAATAACAAGTAATGTCACTTCAACTTTATCCCGTATAAAAAAGTCTGGAGTTAAGAGTATTGGAGAGATTGATCCAGAGGATTTTATATGGCCAACCAGCAGGGAGGAATCTATAAAACTACTTCGTCATTTTTGTAAACATCTACTTGCTCATTTTGGCGATTTTCAGGACGCAATGGATCCAGATGAAGCCTTTCTTTATCACAGCCGAATTAGCTTCTCCCTAAATAGTAAACTCATATCTCCAAAAGAGGTTATCGATACAGCGATAAAATCTTGGGAAGATGGAAAAATTTCAATAGGACTTAACCAGATTGAAGGTTTTGTACGCCAAATATTGGGCTGGCGAGAATATATGCGCGGTGTCTACTGGATGTCTATGCCCAGTTATGAGCATCAGAATAAGTTGAAGAATAAAAATAATTTGCCAGATTTTTTCTGGGATGCCAAAACGTCCATGAACTGCCTTCACAACACTATCAGGAATAGCTTGGAAAATGCCTATGCTCACCATATCCAAAGGCTTATGATTACCGGTAATTTTGCGCTACTAACACAAACTGACCCTGACCAGGTGGAAAGTTGGTATCTCGGTATTTACATAGATGCTATTCAGTGGGTTGAAATGCCTAACACCCGGGGAATGAGCCAGTTCGCCGATGGTGGATTGGTTGCAACAAAGCCCTATATTAGTAGTGGCTCCTATATCAACAAAATGAGCAACTATTGCAGCGACTGTATTTATGACGTCAAACAACGAACTGGAGAGAAGGCCTGCCCATTTAACAGCCTCTACTGGAATTTCTTAATTGAAAAAAGAAAAATGCTAGAGGGCAATCATAGAATGACAATGATGTTCAGCCTTTTGGATAAGCTTGATAAGAGTGAAGTGACAGCAATAAAAAAAAGGGCAAAGCAATTTATGACAAAAAAATCGTAATCTCTATATAAATCATAAAATCATTTATCGAAGACTTCCTTAATCATTACTAAACTGAGCCAATACTCGCCTCAATAGACTCTGGTCATGAAGACTGCAATCATTACCCTCGATTTTATCAACGATATTTGTCATCCAAAGGGACAAATATCAGCAGCGGCCCCAAGAGTCCATAAGAATAGAGTTATTGAGAACACCAATAAACTCCTTGCGTGGGGAAGAGCACGACGTCATCTTATTTGCCATATCAGGGTCGCTTTTTCCACCGACTACAGGGAATCTTCCTCTAACTCTCCCCTCTTCAGCTATATCAAAGATATAGGCGCCCTCCGTCAGAAAAGCTGGGGCACTGCTTTTGTTGATGATCTCAATATCACTGATAGCGATATATCTATTTATAAGAGGCGTGTCAGTGGCTTCTATGGGACCGAACTCCCAGTGCTTATTGCTAGCCACAATATAGAAAGGATTATTTTCTGTGGGGTATCAACACAAAATACAGTCGAACTGACAGCCAGGGAAGCTCACGATAGAGACTTTTCAGTACTCATTGCCTCAGATGCCTGTGAGTCTGACACGGAAAACAATAAACAGAATAGCCTGAACTTCCTCACGAAGATAGCCAGTGTAAAAGCAGTCGATGAGATTATTGCTAGTGAGGGTGCTAGTAAATAATGAATACCCGTATTTCCAATAGAGAATTTGCCCTCAGTGTCATTACCGCAATTCTGGCGGCCAGCTGTATGTCGCTAACCGGGCTATTTGGTAAAGAACTAACTACCTTTAGCTCCTTATCGTTGGTGGTCTTTATTCGTTTCTTTGCCCCATTTTTAATCCTAACCTGGATTTGCCTCGTTGTTTTCGATGAAAACCCTGTGACTCATCGAATAGATAGGATTGATGGTGCAAGGGCGTTATTCACTTGTCTCGCTCAGTATTGCTTGTTTTATTATTTGTCCAAAGGCTCTCTACTTGTCGCCGCCCTTCTATTTTCAACGTCAGGTTTATTTCTCCCTTTTATTACCCGGTTTGCCAAAAAGGATCCGATAAAAAAGAAGACACTAGCGGCCTGTTTAATCAGCTTTATCGGCGTTGCTTTTATATTGAAGCCAACTGCTGGCTTTGACAGCTATATGATAGTGGGCCTGCTATCGGGCTTCTTTGGAGCTTGTTCACAGTTTGTAATGCACCACTCTTCAAAGAAGCAAAATACGATATCTTCAACCACCAAGATGTTCGGCCTATCCAGCCTCTATATGCTTGCTATTTTATTGATTGAAGGAAATCTTGGGGAGCTTACAAAAGTCGCGGTATCTCTATCGGACTCGGTAAGTTTTGTGATTGTGATTATTGCTTTTAGCCTGTCGACAATCAGCAATCAATCCTTACGCACTAAAGCCTATCGTCGGGTAAACAGACCTGCCAGCTTATCTCCCTATTTATATACAAGCCTGATTTTCTCCGGCATATTGGATTGGTTGGTCTATAACACACTCCCAACCTGGAATACTTATGCCGGCAGCTTACTGATAGTAATAGGAGGTATTATTCAGGCAATCAGAACTCAACCCCAGATTAAGGCATCGCATTCTTAGCAAGGATAAGGGAGGGCTAGGAATAGCCGGAGAAACCCAGCCCTACAGATTCAACTATCTGCAGGGCCCAGACGATTACTTGAACATCAGTTCAGGATTAACCATCGTTTTCATTTCCAGAACGTTGCCATTTGGATCTTCGATAAAAAAGGTTTCCTGTTCGTATTCATTGCCGACAAAGCGACGGTAAGGCTTGTCCAGGTATTCCAGCCCGGCAGCTTCGATACGGCCTTTTAGTGCCTGAAACTCATCTTCCGGCAGGTGAATGCCAAAATGAGGAACAGCCACTTCTCCCATATCCACCTTGTGGCGAACATTGGGGAGCTTCTCCTCACTCTGGTGCAGGGTGAGTTCGTTACCCCAAAAGTCGATATCTACCCAGCGACCTTCTTCACTGTTGCCGGTCTTGCAGCCTAAGACATCGCAATAGAATTTCTTGGCGGTTTCCAGGTCCCCTGCCGGAATCGCAAGGTGCAAACAATTCGATTTCATATAGCCTCCAGCCTTTGCTAGCTCCTCATAGAGATCAAAAATTGATTGACTGACATCTGCTAGTCATTAGCCCTTCAACCCTCCCCCTAACAGCATTAACATTTACTTTGCCGTCGGAGCCACCCAAAGGATACAAATAAGATCAAGTGATCCCGTTAATTATTTAAATAAAAGTGGCCGCTTTACGCGCTGGCAACTTATACCGGGAATATTCCTAATATTAGGGCCCATAGCTTTAGCTAAAGAGCCCGAACTCAGGGAGTATACAGATGCATATCATCGCACCCCACCCCGAAATGGAATATCCTCCTAGCCTAGGAGTACACTTTAACATATATATTTCAATCTCTAATATCGAACCCGCGGAGAAACTGCTTAGTTATTGAACGTACTCCTCGACACTTCAGCGCCAAATCCTTATAGTGCGGCCCCCACATCACGCCTCCTATTTTGGCGAAACTGGCTTACCAGAGCCCATTTGTAATCCTCAGGAATACGCTCTTGATCTCCACCGCGAATATCACCATGCAGTTTGGTGCCCAACCACTGTTTGAAAACATTTCTGTAAAGTTCGGCAATGGCAACCGATATGGCCTTATCGGGGCCAATGGATGTGGAAAGTCAACCTTTATGAAGATCCTGAGTGGTGCCTTGGCGCCCTCGGCCGGCAACGTATCCATTGAGCCTGGATGCACCTTGGGTACTTTGAGCCAAGACCAGTTTGCATTTGAAGAGTACACCGTCGTCGATGCGGTCATCATGGGAGATGTCCGCCTGTGGGAAATTAAACAGGAACGTGACCGGATATACTCGCTACCGGAAATGAGCGAAGAAGACGGCATGCGCGTAGCCGAGCTTGAAGTCCAATTTGCTGAGCTGGATGGATATAGTGCAGAGAGCCGTGCGGGAGAAATCCTGCTTGAAGCTGGCATCGACGAAGCCCTGCATTTTGGCCTGATGAAACAGGTAGCTCCCGGCTGGAAATTGCGTGTATTACTCGCCCAAGCGCTATTTGCCGACCCGGATATTTTATTGTTGGATGAGCCGACCAATAACCTGGACATCCACACCATCAAGTGGTTGGCAGATGTACTGAATCAACGCAAAAGCACCATGGTCATCATTTCCCACGATCGCCACTTCCTGAACTCTGTCTGCACCCATATGGCCGACATAGATTATGGTGAATTGCGGGTTTTCCCCGGCAATTATGAGGACTTTGTTGCGGCCTCCACGCTAATACAAGAACAACTTCACGCAGAGAATGCCAAGAAAAGTGCCGAACTGGACGAGCTACAGAGCTTTGTGAACCGCTTCTCTGCCAATGCATCCAAAGCCAAGCAGGCCAGCTCCCGCGCGAAGAAGATGGAAAAAATCAAGCTGGACGAAATCAAACCCTCCAGTCGGGTCAGCCCTTATATTACGTTTAACCAGTGTAAAAAATTGCACCGCCAGGCGCTGACTCTTGAGGGGCTTACCCATGGTTTTGACAGTGAAACGCTATTTCAAGGTGGCGAAATGCTGCTGGAAGCCGGTGCGCGCCTGGCAATTATCGGTGAGAACGGCGTTGGTAAAACAACCTTCCTGCGCTGTCTTGTCAATGAGATCCAAGCAAACAGCGGAGTCGTCAAGTGGTCAGAAAATGCCGCTATCGGCTACTGCCCGCAAGACAGCAGTACAGATTTTGATGGTGACTTGACAATATTTGAGTGGATGTCCCAGTGGCGCACTCCCAAGCACGATGATCTGGCCGTGCGAGGTATTCTGGGCCGACTATTATTTACCGCAGATGATGCCAATAAAAAGGCAAAGGTCTGCTCTGGCGGCGAGAAAAATCGCCTGCTGTTTGGCAAGCTAATGATGATGGACACCAATGTGCTCATCATGGATGAGCCAACCAACCACTTGGACATGGAAGCCATCGAAGCCCTGAACAAGGCACTGGAGAAATATGAGGGCACACTTATTTTTGTGAGTCACGATCGTCAGTTTGTCTCATCCCTGGCAACCCGAGTTATTGAAATCAAAGATCAAGCACTGATCGATTTTCAAGGCACTTACGAGGAATACCTGGCGCACCAGTCAGGTACAGAACAGCAAGTAGCCTGATTCCAAACTCGAATCGGAAAAGGCATATTGGGGCGATAACAATACTCGCCCCAGGACTCAAAAGCTGCAAATTGTAACCAATCACCACCAGATAATACGGGGCTCGGTAGGCATCACCTGAGCCCCCTAAAGTCGCCCCCCGCTACTGCAATCCATCCAGATTCCTTCCTCGGCCAATTTCCTACGAATTAGTAAAAAAACCAAACAGCCAAATAATTTTTATACAGGTTAAAAGTCGATTTACTTTTCCCAACTATAACCATCGACCTCAGGCCGATGCCTGCCTATATAAGGAAGGCGCTCAGAAGATACATTTCAACCATCCTTGTTCTACTACCAAGCGGATGACTTCCAGTGTCATCAAAGTTAAACAACATCTATCGCGACCCCTAAAAGCACCAAAAGTATTCATGTTGCCTGTGCAAGCACCACTGGGGAGCAGATGCCGACTTTCTGGACTATTTACCTAATTTGCCCCTGCAATGTAGCGATTCCCTACTATCAAACCAATTAAACAATACTTTTTTGCTACACCGACCCATCGCTAACCAATAAATGAGTATCTCGTTTTCCCCAAGCGTGATTTTTTGGTGCAGAGTTACTTAAAAAGCTAGGAAAAAAGCGTAAATGCCGAGAAAAAACACTGGAAAACAGGGGTTAAGTTCTGGTACATTCCGCGACTATTTTTTAACCAACTGCCGATTTTCTCATCGGCCGCCAGTGCGAAATTCGCCTGTCGCTGTAACAGAGGTAATAGAATGAAACCAACCAAGCCCCTGCTACTGCTGGCCTCTAGCCTGTTGTCCGTAGCTGCCCAAGCTGAGATGACCTGGAGTGACAACAGCCTGAGCCTTCTTTACGGCCACGATTACAAAGTCGACTACAGCAAGAACACGGATGACTCTGAGAGATCCGTAGTAACTTTTGAGCACGCCAGTGGCCACAGCTGGGGTGACCTCTTTATTTTTGCCGACTACCTGGACTCGGAAGATGGCTCCAAAGAACTGTATAGTGAGATTTCTCCCCGCCTGAGCTTAGGCAAGCTCAGCGGCAGTGAACTGGCTTTCGGACCGGTTACCGATGTACTGATCGCCACAGCAGTTGAGCTGGGCAATATGGATGATCCGGACCACTTGGCAGCAACCGGCCCCCACTTTACCAATTACCTGACGGGTGTGGGCTTTGATCTCGCGGTACCCGGTTTCTCCTTTGTACAAGCGAATGTTTACCACCGCGATAACGATGACAAGGCCAGCAACGAGCAGCTGACCCTGGTTTGGGCCATGCCTTTTACCCTGGGTGATGCCAGCTTTGTCTACGACGGATTTATCGATTGGACCAGTGCTTCTGAAGATTCACATCCGAGCACTAACTTTACCTCCCAGCTGAAATGGGATGCCGGCGCCGCCTGGGGTGAACCCAAGACCCTGTACGCGGGTATTGAGTACGTACACTGGAACGACAAGTTCGGAATCAAAGATGGCACTTATGGTGTCGATTCCAACGAGCGCAACGTTAACCTGCTAGTAAAGTACCACTTCTGATATGAAACCCACTGATATCCAAACATCGGCGACCCCTGGGTCCGACATCCCACAGGTGGGAGGCAATGCCTCATTCCTGGAGAAGTTGTTCAAGCTCTCAGAGCGCCAGACGAATGTTCGCCGGGAAGTGATTGCCGGCGTTACCACATTCCTGACGATGGCCTACATCATCTTTGTGAACCCCAATATCCTGGCTGCAGCGGGTATGGATAAGGGCGCTGTGTTTATGGCGACCTGCCTTGCAGCCGCTATTGGCTGCCTGATTATGGGGCTCTACGCCAACTACCCCATCGCATTGGCGCCAGGTATGGGCCTCAATGCCTTCTTCGCCTACGTTGTCGTCGGTGAAATGGGCTACAGCTGGCAAGTAGCCCTGGGTGCGGTGTTTATATCAGGGGTAATCTTCCTGCTGCTCAGTATCTTCAAGCTGCGAGAGTGGATTATCGATAGTATCCCCCTCTCCCTGCGACAATCCCTGGCAGCGGGTATCGGCCTGTTCCTGGCGATCATTGCCCTGAAGAGTGCCGGTATCGTTGTGGCCAGCCCCGCTACTCTGGTAACCCTGGGCGACCTCAAGTCAATTGAGGCGATCCTGGCAGCACTGGGCTTCTTTATTATTGTGGCCCTGTCCTACCGCCGTATGCTGGGCTCAGTGATGATCGGTATCCTTGCGGTAACCGTCATCGCCCTGGCAATTGGTAAGGTAGAGTTCACCGGTCTGGTATCCGCACCTCCCAGCCTGGCACCGACTTACCTGGAGCTGGATATCGCTGGCGCCTTCGAAGTTGGCATGATCAGCGTGATCTTTGCCTTCCTGTTTGTCGACCTGTTCGACACCGCAGGCACCCTGTTAAGCGTTTCTGATCGCGCCAAACTGCTGGATAAAGATGGCAAGTTGCCTGGAATGGGCAAGGCCCTGATGGCCGACAGCTCCGCATCTGTCGTTGGTTCTGTGCTGGGCTCCTCCACTACTACCTGTTATGTAGAGAGTACTGCAGGAATTACCGCCGGTGGTCGCACAGGCCTGACCGCTGTGGTTTGCGCCGGGCTATTCCTGTTGGCGACCTTCTTCTCGCCCCTAATCGGTATGATTCCGGCCTATGCAACCGCAGGTGCTCTGCTGTATGTTGGCGTCCTGATGACTTCCGGTATGTCATCTATTGATTGGGATGACATTACCGAGGCCGCACCGGCAGTAATCGCCGCAGTGATGATGCCTTTGTCGTTCTCGATCGCGCACGGAATCGCCCTGGGCTTTATTTCCTACGCAGTTATTAAAACGCTGAGCGGACGTAGCAAAGACGTCAGCATCAGTGTCTACGTGTTAGCGGCACTCTTTGTTGCCAAGTTTGCCTTTTTCTGAGGGGTACATTGATGAAAAAGCACTTTATTAGCGCACAGCAGCTCCTGATAGACTCTTATGCTCTCGCCGAGCAAATCTATAAGGACGGCTTTCGCCCAAACTATATTGTCGGTGTTTGGCGCGGTGGCGCTCCTGTGGGCATCGCTGTACAAGAGCTGCTGCACGTGATGGGAGTGGATGCAGACCATATCGCTATCCGCACTTCCTCCTATCTCGGTATCGGTGAGCGCGACAAGAAAGTGCGCGTGCATGGCCTGAACTACCTGATCAAGCGCCTGGAGTCCCATGACTCCCTGTTGATCGTGGACGATGTGCACGACTCTGGCCTGAGTATTGAGCAAACTATCGAAGACCTACGCGCTGCCTGTAAGAAGAACACGCCGGAGATTCGTATCGCGACCCCTTACTACAAGCCGAAGAACAACAAGGCCAAGCGCGAGCCGGATTACTTTATCCACAAGACCGAAGAGTGGTTGGTATTCCCCCACGAGATCGACGGTCTGTCCCGGCAGGAGATTCTGGAGAACAAACCAGAACTCGCCCCCTATGTGGACAGAATCGCCACTGCTGTTTAATCAGCAATATTACCGGGGGCTAATGCCCCCGGTTCTCTTCTCCTCTCATCTCCCTCTCTCCCTTAGGCCATTCCGGCAAACCCTCCCCCGGCACTCAACTCCTGCCATAGGCAATACTTCAATACTCTATTAATAAACCCCACTTATGAAACTAAAGTTAGTGAGAATCAATTTATAAAGTAGAAAAGTTGGTCCAAAATTAATGCGATAAGGCCAAATGTCGGAAAATAAAAATGAACGACAAATCAGCGGGACTTAGTAAATCGCAACTCGATGCTTACTGGATGCCTTTTACCGGGAATCGTCAATTCAAAAGAGATCCCCGTATTATTACCTCAGCCGACGGCTGCTATTACCGTAGTGCTGATGGCCGCCCCATATTCGATAGTCTCTCTGGCTTATGGACCTGTGGTGCTGGACACAACCGCCCGGAGATAATTGACTCCATTACCCGACAAGCAGCCCTTCTGGATTATGCCCCCGCTTTCCAATATGGCCACCCGGGAGCCTTCCAACTAGCGGAGCGTGTCAGCCAGATGATGCCCATGGGGCTCAATCGTATTTTCTTTACAAACTCCGGCTCTGAATCCGCAGAAACCTCTCTAAAAATAGCTAGAGCCTACTGGCAGAAGATGGGTGCTCCAGGGAAAACAAAATTCATCGGACGCGTGAAAGGCTATCACGGAGTTAATTTTGGCGGTCTTAGTGTGGGGGGTATTAGCACTAATCGAGCAATCTTTGGCTCATCTTTAGATTCTGACCACCTTCGCCACACCCTTTTACCCCACAACCGCTTTGCTAAAGGACAGCCTGAACAGGGAAGTTTCCTGGCAGACGAGTTGCTGGAACTTATCAAACTGCACGGTTCTGAAAACATTGCCGCTGTTATTGTCGAGCCCGTAGCGGGGTCTGCGGGAGTATTGCCCCCACCAAAAGGCTATCTCCATCGCCTTAGGGAAATATGTACTCAATACGACATATTGTTGATATTTGATGAAGTCATTACCGCTTTCGGGCGCATGGGGAAAGCCACCGGAGCAGAGTTTTTTGGAGTGACCCCGGATATGCTCAATACAGCCAAACAGCTTACAAATGGCGCTGTTCCCATGGGCGCTGTGGCTGTGCGTCAAGATATCTACGAGATATGCATGGAAAATGGAGGACCTCAATACCAACTGGAGCTTCCCCACGGCTATACCTACTCTGGGCACCCACTAGCCTGCGCAGCGGCATTGGCGACACTGGATATTTTAAAGAAAGAAAATTTATTTGAGAGATCTACGGAGCTTGCCCATATCCTGGAAGACCATATCCATCAACTCAATGGATTACCGTTAATAGAAGATATTCGTAATTGTGGACTTGCCGCAGGCCTGACAATCGAATCAGCTCCGGATGAGCCATTACTCAGGCCTTACTTAATTGCTATGAAGATGTGGGAAAAAGGCTTTTATATTCGCTACGGCGGCGACACATTGCAAATCGGCGTCCCATTTATAGCACAGGCAGAGGAGATTGACGGAGTTATCAACGCATTAGCGGAATCAATTACTGAGGTCGCAAACGGCCAGTAGCCAGAACCTATTCCTTCTCACTCTGTATAAAAGATTCCCCCTACTGATACGGAAAATTTATATCGCCGCCTAGCTATCTTTAATGATACAAAGTAAATCGCAAATAGTAATTCAATAACTCTATATTAAAAATAGCGCCATGAACAAATATATTCGCCTTACAAATGTATTACTAAAGTACAAAGTGGTTATAGCGATTCTATGTGGTATTTTATTAAGTTCCTGTGAGCAAAGAACTACTAAGCAAGAAATAAGCTCACCAGCAAAGAAAATTTCATCTCCTATTAGAACCACAGCCCCAGGACTTTCAGAATCTTATGCTGACATTCGTCGTCAGCAAATTGCTGAAGTGGACTATCGGCTGAGCATCAATCTGGATAGTCAAGCTAAGAACTTCTCCGGAATTGTGCACGCAGATATCAATTTTAGAAAAATACTTGAACAGCCGCTCACTATCGATTTTTCCGGTGGTGCGGTTGATTCAATCCAGGTCGATGGAAGATCTGTTCCATTTGAGTACAACAACTACTTTATTTCTATTGATTATCAAAATCTACCAGAAAAATCCCACACGATTACGGTGAATTATCAACACCCGTACTCTAACAATGGCTCAGGATTACATCGCTTTAAAGACCCCAAAGACGAAAAGGTCTATTTATATACGGACTTTGAACCTTATGATACCAATCGCCTATTCCCACATTTTGACCAACCCAATTTGAAAGCACGCTACACCCTGGATGTAAAGGCTCCAAAAGACTGGGTAGTAGTTAGCGCGGAAAGAGAGGAGAGAGTAGAAGAGAAAAGAAAATCAAACCACTGGTTTTTTCCTCAAACCAAGAAATTCTCATCTTACATATTCTCTTTACATGCAGGTCCTTACCACATCTGGGAAGACAAGGCAGGAGATATTCCCCTTCGCTTAATGGCAAGACAGAGCCTGGCAAATTACGTAAAAACAGAAGACTGGTTTACCTTCACCAAACAATCCTTTGAGTTCTTTCAGCCCTACTTTGAAATTGATTATCCATTTAAAAAATATGATCAAATACTAGTACCTGATTTTAACGCCGGCGCTATGGAAAATGTTGGGGCTGTAACATTTAACGATTCTTACATATCCCGAGGAAAAAAGACCCAGGCCCAGCGGATGCGCCTCGCCAATGTTATTGCCCATGAGCTGGCCCATCAATGGTTTGGTAATTTGGTCACCATGAATTGGTGGGATGACCTTTGGCTCAATGAGAGCTTTGCCACTTACATGGCCAATCTGGCTCTAGCCGAAAATAGCGAATTCACTACCGCTTGGGAGAACTATTACTTAGGCGCCAAGCAATGGGCCTACCACACTGATCAACGCCCCACTACCCACGCTATTCAATTACCAGTCAACAATACTGACGAAGCCTTTGCCAATTTTGATGGAATTACTTATGGCAAAGGCGGCTCAGTACTCAAGCAATTGCCCTACTATTTGGGCAAAGAAGAATTTCGCAAAGGCGTCAGTAATTACTTAAAGGCCTTATCTTATGACAATTCAACCCTCAATGACTTTATCAACCACCTGGGCAAAGCTGCGGATAAAGATCTTAATTCCTGGCAGCAACAGTGGCTTTACCAGGCCGGCCTCAACACAATTGAAGCCAGCTTCCAGTGCGATGATGACAAAATCAATCATCTGGTAATTCAGCAAACAGCACCAGAGGAATACCCGATATTAAGGGAACAGCGCACACAGCTGGGGGTTTACCAAAGGAAAGCTGGAAGTATGAAACGGGTTGCAACCCTTCCAGTGCTTTATAGTGGTGCCAGAACCGAAGTAAAAGAAGCCGTGGGGCTACCCTGCCCAGAGGGGCTATACCCCAATGAAGAAGATTGGGCCTATGTGAAGGTAAATCTGGATGAAGTTACCATCAAGAATATGGCTCAGCATATCAATGATATTGAAGAACCGTTTGCACGACTAATGTTCTGGCAAAGCCTATTTGATAGCACCTATGACGCAAAACTGCCCCTGGATGAGTATATTAGTTTTATAGTGAATAATGGCGTCGACGAAAGAGACATCAACATTATTCGTTTGAACGCTAGATATATTGAATTCACTTACGATTTCCTGACTCAAATCCCCCTAAGCACAAAGCGTCGTAACGAACTTACTCAGACTGTTGAGAGCTTTGTCTGGGGTCAACTACTAGAGGCGGCTGAAGGTAGTGATCAACAAAAAGTCTGGTTTGGTGTTTTTACCAATATCGCCCACTCCACACCAGCATTAAGTCATGCTAGAGACCTGTTAATGGGAGAGTTTGCCATTAAAGGACTGGAACTCGATCCTGATATGCGCTGGAAACTTATCAAGTTGCAGAATCGTTATCTATTCTCAGATTATGAGCAGGCAATCACAAGAGAATTGGCAAAAGATAACTCCGACAGATCTAAACTCAACGCACTATCTGCTGAAGTTATTCGCCCCCAATCCGAAAACAAATCAAAGTGGGTAGATAACCTTATATCTAATCGAGACAAATTCAAGTTAAGTGAAATTCGAAAAATTACAGAGTCCCTTTTTGCACCAGAGCAAATAGAGCTATTTAACATCCACGGTCAACCGATTTTTGACTCACTGGCTCAGGTCAATGAAGATGAATCTCAGGAATTGCTTACTGCTTATGCTTACGCCCTACCGCTAATGTGTTCTAGAGAAAATGTAAATGAGATTACTAAGTCACTAAAAGAAAAACCACAACTTAAGCCCATATTGGTAAAAGCACTAAAAAATCATCGCTATTCCGGTGAACGCTGTATCAATATCGGGAAGCGATTACTCTAGATCTTCTTTAAACTAGCTATTAATGTTGAACTAAGGGCAATATCCAGCCCTTAGTTTCCCTTACCAGGCTTTTGGCCGGGTATTACGCGTAATAAAACGGTGCATATTTTATCTAAATGCCCCCTAATAAAGCATATCTATTGCACCAGCTAACTTATACTTATTCTTCTCTAAAAATCTTGTTACAGTGACATTTCAAAGCCCAAAAAATTAACGGGCGTTCCTACTTGAACCATTGTTTTAAAAAGAAAGACAATCAAATAAAGATGTATATATCAGTAAAATTAGACGACCTGTCCGATGGCTCCATTAACAATCTTCTTGAATCTCATCTACGGGAAATGTACCGACATTCCCCACCTGGAAGCGTTCACGCACTAAATCCTGATGAGTTAAATGACCCCATGATTACCTTTTGGGGAGCGAGAATTGATGGAGTTTTGGCCGGCTGTGGTGCCCTAAAAGAGATCAACCCTGATTTGGGCGAAATAAAATCCATGAAAACTCATTCTCTATTCCTGCGCAAAGGCGTTGCCCGCGCCTTGATAGAAAGAATATTGGAGGAGGCAAAGCAGCGTAAATATAAAGAGATAAAGCTGGAGACAGGTCGCGCTGAAGCTTTTGCTCCCGCAATCGCTCTCTATCGCCGTTATGGATTTGACGATTGCGCCCCTTTCAGTCACTATAAAAATGACCCTTTTAGCCTATTTTTAGGTAAAAAATTATAGTCAATAGGTATCCCTTATCAGTCAGTATGAGAGTGTTTGTTACCATGGCGCTATCCAGAAGATCCTTTATTAAATATTCCAGCTTAGCTTCCCTTACTTTCGGTGGAGTCAATCTAACCGCTAAAGAGGCTAATTCCAGCCTATCTGTATCAAGCCTTCCCAGCCTGGAAATGCCTTTACAGGAGATATACTCCGCAGTCTTTTCTGGCGAGATCTATGTGGCAGGGGGATTTATCCCATCGGATACGGCAGTTTTCTTCGGTCTCTCTCCAACTAAACAAACACATATCTTTTCTCCGAAGGAACAAAACTGGAGGCCAGGGCCCAATTTACCTGAGGCAAGACATCACCTCGGCATGGCCAGTAACTCCAACAGCCTATATGGCATCGGTGGATTTTTTGGCGATTCGGATAGCGCCTGGCAAGCCCGAAATACCGTTTATAAACTTTCCAGCGAATATAAGCATTGGATAGAAACCAGCCCTCTCCCCCGGCCCTTGGCTGAATCTATTTACACCAACATTGGGGAGAACATCCATGTCATTGGCGGTAGGGCCCCCGACGAACAGTCTAAAAATAGAGATACCAATTCTCATTATGTGCTTACAAGAGGGGATCATTGGGAGCAAGTGGCGCCAGCCAGTATCAAGCGAACCTCCGCAGGTGGGGCAACTTTAAATAACAGAGTTTATGTTGTTGGTGGCCGCCAGGTTAGCGACAATGGTAGCAAGGCCAGGAATCTAACTTATGCCGAAGTTTATGACCCCAGCCTGGATAAATGGGAAAAGATCCGCCCCCTACCCCAGGCTGCTGCCGGACTCACAGTAACCCCATTAAATAATAAATTAATAGTTACCGGCGGTGAGGCATTTGGCCCCAATGGCAACTGGAAGACTGGTACAGCATTTAACAATATTTGGATTTACGATCCAGTCACAGATGATTGGAACAATCAGGGTCAGTTGCCCCAGGCACGGCACGGTCACGGAGCAGTAGCCCTAGGAGAAAGCCTCTACTTGATTGGTGGAGCCTCTAAAGTTGGGCCGCAAGAAACTCTCGCCTCCGCAATACAGCTGCGCTGGAGCTAAAGGGCAATAATAAAGTACCCTTGAGCAAACCCACAATGCCTCTGGCTTGCAGAGGCCCACTGATGGGATGCATTAATTAATTGGGAGCAATGCTGCCATCAATATCTGTATAGTTCTGATGGCGCTCAACTCCTAAATATCCAATATATCTATCCCGTATCTCACGCACATAATTAACTGGCTCCCTGCCGCGCACGTAACCAAAACGACTATCGCGATAGTATTCAGGCTGGGACAACAGCAACATGGCCTCTTCAACATGGCCAAACCACTGGTTAGGGTCCCACTTCAGTCGTCGGGCTAACGTCCTGGCGTCCCTGACATGGCCGTGACCCGCATTATATGCAGCCAGGGTAAAATAGATCTTCTGCTCTAGGGGTATATTTTCAGGAAAACGTTTATCCAACCACCCCAGATAAGATACACCTGCGCGGATCCCGTTTTCAGGATCATACAAATTTTTAACTCCCATCTGTCGTGCAGTCCGAGGTAATACCTGCATCAAGCCCTGAGCACCTGCAAAGGAGCGCGCTTGGGGGTTAAATTGACTCTCCTGGTACATCTGCGCAACCACCATACGCCAATCCCGATCGGTAGCCTCAGTATATTTCTTTACTAGGGGATCAAAGGGCGATAGTTCATCAGTGCTGCGCAGGCGCTGCCCTTGATGTCGGAGGATACGCTTTTGCTCCTTGAAATATTTATTGTAAGTAACGTTAAAGAACAGGTCCCGATTGTGCTTGTTCAGAAAGTTATTCAGTTGTTCCAGTAATACCGGCTGGCCAGTTCGAACGGCCCAGGCGATATCTCGCTCCCCTGGCAACTCCCCCACTACAGTAAAGTCATCCCGGTAAGTGCTCTCAATGGCGGCCAAGTGTGAGTCAACTACGGTATAGGAAAAAATACCCCTGGCTACTGCATCAATAAGAAACTCACTGGTAGCGCCTTTTAAACGATGGATCTGTAGCGGCACCATATCTTGCCCGTGCTGCTTTTCCATTATTTTGACCAGACTCTCGTGATAGCTCGTGGTGGGATTAACCACTACTGTTTGCCCTGAAAGCAGGATCTCGGGAAGGGGTAGCTCTTTATCAGGCACATTTGATTTTGCGGCTACTACCTGTTCCGTAACTGTCATATAAGGCTTGGAAAATGCCAATCCCTGCTGGCGGCGGGCCTCGGTAACAGTAAGGGATGCAGCAATCATGTCCCCCATTCCATCATTCAATGCTTCGACCAAATCCTGATCTTTATCGGGCACAACCATGCTCAGGCGTAATTTATGGTCACGGGCAAACTTCCTTAGCAGATCGTAATCAAACCCCATCAACTCACCGCGCCAGATAAAGTAGGAAGCGGGGTGATTGCGAGTAAGCACCCTTAAAGTTCCGCTCTCCTTTATTGCCTGCCAATCTCTCAGAGGCTGCTCTCGGTTCTGACTGGCCAATACCAGTTCTGCGGTAAAGAACTCATTCAACTCACGCCTCAAAGCGATAGCATTTTTGCGTACAGCCCAGGCGATAGGCCTGCGGGAATCAAGTTCTGTGGTGGCTGTAAGTTGCGGGTAATCAGTTAGAAGCACATCGGCCAAATTACTATCAATAATTGTTGCGGGGTATTCACCAGCTGCTACAGCCGCGATAAGCTCGCTGGTTGCAACCGGCTTATCGAGGTAAGTGATCCTGTAATTTTCCGTATCGGCTCGCTGCTCCAGGGTTTCAGCAAATGCACTGCCCCGCCGCAGCACGACTTGTAAGGGCACAGCCTCTTCCACCTCGAACTCTTTATGAGTAATTAGCAACTCATCAACATATTGTAATGGGCGGGTAAAACCCAGTAATAACTTGCGTTCTTTTGTGCGGGAAAAATTGGTGGCAATTACATCCCCACGTCCATCAACAACCGCTGGAATTAAATCGGAAAAGTTATCTACGTAAACCCACTGAGGCTTTAATCCCCGGCTGCGAGCAAAATTTTCCGCAAGTTTTCGCCACTCTGTTGCAGGTAGTCCTTCTCGTGGTAAGGCGCTCTCCTGGGGGCCCCTTGGAGCCAACAGGCGCAATACACCTCGCTCTAACAGGGCTGGCAAATCTCCTTGCTCTACATAATTTTCAAACTGCGGCTTTGCGGGCTGTTTATTCTGCGGCGTTGGTATCGGTTGTTGGAGAGATCCCGTTAAAAGCTTTGAGTTTTCTACAACAGGATCTCTATTACTCTCGCATGCGGCAAACAGCAATATTAAGACAAATAGCGGAAATATAACGAAAAACCGTTTTCTGCTCACAGTGCACCCTTTCTTATTCTATGAGAAGCATTACCCTTAACGCGCACGCTATGCTTCGCAATATGGAATTGCCGCTGTTACAGAAATCGTACCAGTTTGCTGGGAAATTATCCCCTAAAAAAAGCCCGGCAAAGTCAATTGCCGGGCAAATATACGTTGGCGAATGTCGGATGTCTCTTACACAGAGTGACAAGCCTTTTTTATTCAGTGAGCGCTCTTATGGTTGCTATGATGACTTGGGTTTGCCCTTCAGCTCTGCCAACCTCATTTTTATTTCTTTGTTCTGCTCCTCGTCTGGGAGCTCGAACATCAGCGGCTTCGCCACTCGGGCAAAATACTCCGCATCTTTCTTTTGGTAGAGCTCTTCTGCCAGCCACTGGGCAATATGCAGCTCACGGGGGGCACGCTTGTAAGCCTGCTCCAGCTTTTCCAGATATTCCTCTCGGGGGTAATCCAGCATCTCCATAGCCATCGCCAGGCCAAACCAGTGAGATGCATTTTTCGGTTCTTCCTTCACCAGGAAGTCGAACTCTTCCCGCGCCATTTTCAAGCTGCGAAGATCCCGCTTACTACCGGGCGCCACCGCCTGCTGATTAACCGTTAACCAGGCATGGGCACTCAAGTACCAGAGCTGGCCCCGGTCCTTAGTGGGGACACTGGCCAAAAGGTGGCTAGCCTGGGGGAAATTACCCAATCGCAGATCGGCACTCGCTTTAATCGCAGCCAACTCAGTACTGTAAATACCCGTGCTGTAGGCATACTCAATCAACTCATCCAAGGCCAGCAGGTTGTAACCGGACTGGGCGATAAATCCAGCCAGGATACTCACCGACTCTCTTTTGCTGAGGCGTTTAATCGTAGGGCTGGCCTCTTTAAAGTCCGCGGGGATAGCGCCACTAAAATGTTCAAAACTGTCCGCCTTATAAGTGGCTACATAGGCCTTTTCGATTTCTTTCACCGACATCCCCAGCGCTTCTTCCAGGGCAAGTACTGGGTCGGCACCATCGTTATAGGCTTTGACGAAATTATCGAAATTATCCTGCTTGCCGCTTTTCATCATCAACCAGTGAGACAGAATCCAACCTCCGGCATAGACATCTGCCTTTTCGTCCGCATCGGTGTTGTACACCGTCGCGCGCAACAGGTCTTCCAGCGGCATAAGCCCGGTATACATCAGGGTCATGGCCCGTTCGCTGGGAATGGAGCCAATTTCGTAGGTGCCTTTTTCCGGGAATGACATGGTTGCCATAAATTCAGCAAACCCCTCGCTATACCAATAGGGGTAGTGGGTGGTGTTGCCGTTATAGCTCAGAAAATGGGTGTATTCATGGAACAGGAATTCGCGCGCTTTGAGCTGCCTCTCAACGCTGCGACCATCCAGGTTTACCAGGGCATAGTTACCCTCCGCAGAGGTATCGAACAAACCGTTGGTCATATCCGCCAGCTCAACACCCACCAGGTTTGCATAGGTGTCCCGGTCTGCGGCCGCATAAATAGTTAATCGCTCGCTTTTTGGATCTGCATCGAGTAACTCCAGGGCCACTGCGCGATAGCGCTCCAGGTCTGCTACCAGACTTTTGACTGCGTTGGGATCACCATCGGTAATCACGCGAAAATTATCACTGTCGACTTCATACCAGGTCACCTCCCCCAAACCACGCGGCGCGGCGTAGGCTGAAGCGATAAATCCGAAACAAAGTACTAATAGAACAACTGAACGAGAAACCATAGTTCGGGCCACCGAGTCATTGTTGCTGAAGCCCTCCCTAGCTGATTAGCGAAGACGACACAGTACCGGTTTTCACTGATCAAAAAAAGATCAATTTGATCACAAAACGGCTTTTCGCCTATTTTTGTGTGACCGGAAAGACACAAAATAGATAGCTGTTCACAAATAGTTTTCTGCAGCAGATTGCGACATGAAGCGAGACAAACGTCTCAAATTTAGCCCTGTTTACGTACAAAACTAGGATGAACTCCTATAGTACGGGGTCGACCAAGGAGGGAATCCTGGTCAAAAAAATAATAATGATTTCATCAGATGAGAGAAAACTAATGAATACCAAGCCACTACTGGCGCTGCTTGGCGGCGCCCTAATGTCTGCTCATGCCTGGTCGGCACCGGAATATATCGCCGACGTGGATATTACTTCTTTTGACGGTACGGTCCTGGATGCGAACTTATTTATCCCGGAGACACCTGCACCTGCAGACGGTTACCCCACCGTTATTTTTACCAACAGCTGGGGGCTGGAGAAGCACCAGTACCACTTCCAGGCCAAAGAGCTGGCAGAAAACGGCTACCTGGTACTCAGCTACTCCACCCGGGGATTTGGGCACTCGGGAGGACTTGTTGACGTCGCAGGGGATAACAGCCTTAACGATGTGGGAGTCCTGATCGACTGGCTGGAAACCAATTACCCGGTGGGCAAGCTGGGTATGGCCGGAATTTCCTACGGCGGTGGAATTTCACTACTGAGTGCCGCTAAGCACCCTCGCGTCGATGCAGTAGCTGCGCTATCCGGTTGGGCAGATGTAGTGGAAGCTTTGTACCCCAATGAAACCGTCAACCTGGTATGGGGCACGCTGCTTGTTACTACGGCCTTCCAGAAAGAGGCCGAACTCGAGCAGGTATGGAGCAACCTGCGCGACGGCGAAAATATGGAACAGGTAATTAATTTCGGTGCTGAGCGCTCCGCAATGAGTTACGTGGACGAAATCAATCAAAACGGCACAGCGGTGTTGCTCTCAAACAATTTCGCCGACTACCTGTTTAAGCCGAATAGCATGACCGATTTCTACTCCCTGCTCGAAGGGCCCAAGAAACTCATGCTAAACCCCGGCACCCACGCGATTACCGAGACTCTTACCGGTAACAATGGCCATATCTGGTCCACCAGTTTCCGCTGGTTCGACCACCACCTTAAAGGCGAGGACAACGGGATCGACACCGAACCCAAGGTGGATATGACTGTGCGTATCAGCAATGAGCTGGAGCAATTCGAGGACTACCCGGTAACGGACGAAAGCACCACCTGGTACCTGCAGCCACGCTTTACCATGTTTAACAATGCAAAAATGGAGAGCGACAAGTACGACGGCTGGAGCTGGAGTAATGAATTCCTCGGCGGCTCAGATACCTTTGCAGGCACCGGTATCCCGCTGGTTTCCGATGCACTGGAAGGCTTCGGTATCCCCGTTTACGCGCCCATGATCGCTATCAACGGCTACTACGCCATCGAGTACAAATCACCGATTCAGTGGGAAACCCTGAAGATTCGCGGCGAACCCAAACTCGAAATGTGGGTGGAACCCAGCAAAAAAGAAGTGCAACTCAACGTGCACCTCTACGATGTGGGTCCGTTGGGATTGGGGCGTCTGATAACTCACGCCCCCATTACCCTGCATTCAGACAAGTCTGGGCAAAAACAAAAGTTCGAAGTGGACTTTTTCACCACCAGCTACGATGTCCCGGTTGGCCACCGTGTAGTATTGGCCATCGATACTCAGGGTTATATCTACCAGAAGCCGGAAAATACCAATTACACCATCACAGTGCCCTACAGCAGCAGCAAGGTCTCTAGCCTGACCGTACCGCACCTGTAGGTCTCCCCACAGAAACCCGGCATCCACTGCCGGGTTTCCTCCCACCTTCCCCTCAGCCCAACTATTTGCATCGCGTAATTTTTCTCCAAAGCGGTACAATCAGCCTTTTGGCTGAGTGCTCCCCCTACCATGAAAAAGAACATCCCGCTCGCCCTGCTAACCGCGGCCCTGCTCTCAGTAGCAGGTTGTAACCCCGCAGAAAAAGCATCGGAACCAGCAAAAACCAGTACCGCCCAGGAAGTCGAGGCTAAAGGCCTCGATTTTGATAAGGCTCCCGAAGGGCGCCTGCCCGAGGGCACTACCCCCTTGGATTACCAACTGGAACTGGTGCTGGACCCTCGCAAAGACACCTTCACCGGCAAGGTGGATATCGATATCCAGCTGGCGGAAGGTGCCCGACATATTTGGCTGCATGGCAAAAACCTGGATGTGCGCGAAGTCTACGCACAGCTCGATGACGGCCGCCAGATTCCGGCCGAATACCGGGAGGTACTGGACAGTGGTGTTGCCGCAGTAGAGTTTGCGGAGAAGATCGATGCGGGCAGTTTCAAACTGCATATCGACTACAGTGCTGCATTTGATCGCAACCTGGCCGGGCTTTTTAAGGTCGAGGAACAGGGCGATGCCTATGCCCTGGCAAAATCCGAATCGATCCAGGCCCGCAAGTATTTACCCGGTTTCGACGAGCCAGGCCTGAAAGCGCCCTTTACCGTCAGCCTGACAATACCCGAAGGCTACGCAGCGATTAGCAATGGGCCCGAGCTGAAGCGCGAAGCGGCAGGTGACGGCATGGAGAAAGTCACTTTCGCCACCACACCACCGATGTCAACCTATTTGCTGTCCCTGTCAGTGGGGCCCTTTGACCAGGTTGAGCGCCCAGCCATACCGCCGAGCAAATACCGCAAAGACCCCATTCCCCTGCGCGGCTTCGCCCGTAAAGGTCGCGGTGAGGATATGAACTACATCCTCGATATCACCCCCAAAATGGTGGAGACCTTCGAGACCCAGCTGCAACGCCCCTACCCATTCAAGAAGCTGGACATTATTGCCGCCCCCCAGTGGCCCAGTGGCGCTACTGAATTGTCCGCGGCAATTACCTATCGCGAACAGCGTATCCTGGTGGGCGACAACCCGGCTCCCGGCACCCGCCTGGCTCTCGTAGAAGTTCATGCGCACGAAATTGCCCATATGTGGTTTGGCAATCAGGTCACCCCTCCCTGGTGGGACGACCTATGGCTGAAGGAAGGTTTTGCTACCTGGGGGGAGGCGCTGGCCCTCACCATTATGGAACCTGAAGAGGGGCACGACCTCAACGCAGCGACTTATGCGATCGGCGCCATGCAGCTAGACTCCCTGGCCAGCACCCGCGCCATTCGTGAGCCCATCGCGGACAACAACAATATTCGCAACGCCTACGATTCGATCACTTACTCGAAGAGCCTGGGCGTTATCCACATGGTGGACACCTATTTCGGAGCGGAAAACTTCCGCCCGGCACTGGGACGTTACCTGGAAACCTTCTCCGACAGCGTGGCCGACTCACCACCCTTCTACAAAGTGATCGGCCAGGAAACCAACACCCCGGAACTGACCGAGACTTTCCGCAGTTTTGTCGAGCAAAAAGGGGTTCCACAACTGGATATCTCCATGGACTGCAATAGCGACGGCAAGGCCTCGCTAGTGGTTCAGCAGAGCCGTTACAAGCCACTCGGCTCCCCTATCGCCGACGCCAGCGATAAATGGAGCATCCCCTTCTGCTTCAGCACCGATAGCGGCGTGCAGCAGTGCCAGATCCTGACTGAGCCAAGGGAAACCCTGGAGATTACCGGCGGTGCCTGCCCAAATTGGGTAATGCCCAATGCTCAGGGCAGCGGCTACTACCGCTGGAACCTTCCCAAGGCTCAGTGGCAGGCACTGATTAAACAATTTGCCCAGTTCTCTGCCACTGAGCAGCTGTCCATTATCGACAGCGCCTTCTCAGCTTTCGAGGCCGGCAATCTCACTGCGGCACCACTGCTGGAAGTAGTGCGCAAATCCGCAGTGGCGGACAAGCGCCAGGTGATCACCATGCCACTGCGCTACCTGCAGAAGTACCGGGATAATTACCTGGGTGAATCCCAGCGCTCTGCATTCCTGAATTTTGCCCAGAACCTGTACCTGCCGATACTAAATCGCAGCGCCAATAGCAGTGATAGCGACCAGCAGATGCTGCACAGCGACCTGCTAACCTTTATGGCGCAAGTTGCAGAAGATCCTGACTCGCGCAAGCAGTTACAAGAAATGGCAACCGCCTTTACCGGCTTTAAACAGGAACGGGATGCGAAGGCATTAAGCTCCGACCTATATCAGGCAGCCCTGAGTGTGGCAGTACAGGATGCAGGGGAGGATTTCCTCGCACACCTGATCAAAGTCCGCGCCGAGCTGGATGATCCCCGCTTTGAAAATGCCAGTGCCAATGCCATCGGTACCAGCAACAATCCCAAGCAAGTGGAAACCATTCAAGCATTAGCGCTCAGCGACGAAATGGGGCCGAGAGAATCATTTGGCCTGATCCATTACGCCCTGGCCCAACCCAGAGTTCAGGAACAGCACTGGGAGTGGCTGCAACAGAACTTTGACAAGGTAGTAGATAAGATTCCGGCCCAGATCCGCCGCCGCACCCCATCACTTGCCGCTGCCTTCTGCGATAAACAGCACCTGGGCGAACTGCAACAACTCTTTGCCCAGAAAGGTGATTTAGCTCCCGGATACCAGCGCAGCCTCGCCCAAGCCGAGGAGCGAATCCAGCTGTGTATGGCACTGGAGAAAAAAGGCAAAGCGCTAATGGGGGCATTGCCGAAGGCAGTCAATCTCGCCGCTAAACAATAAAAAACAAAAGCTGTTATCTAAATAGCAATTCGAAAAGGCCGGTATTACTAAGTAATACCGGCCTTTTTTATTACTGAGCGTATTTGAGTTAAACGGTTATGAAGAAGCAGATTTATTATGCTTGCGCAGTCGGAAAGATAACCAGATCAATGGCAGCCCCAAAATAATCGCATAGGCACCGATTACCCAGAGCAACGCCAGAGCACCAGCCCCGGGGCTGACTAAAATCGCAACTCCGAAAATCACCGAGAGAACACCAATGGCGATCAGCAGCCACTCGTTATCAATTTCCTTGCGCAGGCGAACAGCACCGACAATTTCAAAGATACCCCGCACCAGGGCCCAGGCACCGATAAAAACGACCAACACTAAAGCGGTAATCTGCGGGAAAATAAAAGTCACAATTCCCGCAGCCAAACTGATCAGCCCCGAGACAATCAACCACCACAGTGGAGTGGACTTATGCCGCCCCATCACCGCCGCAACCAGGGAAAAAATACCATCCAGGAAAGCGTAAACCCCAAAAAGTAACACCAGGGTCAACAGGGACAATCCCGGCCAGACAAAAGTCAGCACGCCAAAAATCACCGCGACAATACCGCGCAGCAAGAGTAGCCACCAGTTTGCAGACAACACCTGCAAAATAGGTCCGGTCGCCAGGGGAGGAGTGTCAGCGGACATAGAAAAGTCCCCAGGTTGAGTAACTTTCCATATTGAAGAATCCCTTACCATCAGGGAATTGAATTTTTCCCCGGCGGTTTTTAAAGGCAGCCTACGAGCGCGGCCAGGCAGTCGACTCTGCAAAGACTGTGACCGCGCCGCAGGCCACTATTTTCAGTGTAGCTCTAAACGACAATTGGGAAGTTATGCAAACTGCCCTGCGGGTCATGAAAGGAGAGGAAGGGAAAAAACTAATAAGGCAGGAAGGAAAGAATACACTTCGCTCGGGGGACCATATGAGGCATATGGATGGCGATTATGAGCTTATAGGGGTGTATACACAGCGCATCTCGAGAGAAGTGTATTCTTTCCTTCTGACCCAAGAGTAATTTGGAGAGAACGGCAGCCCGAACGGGCTGCCGCAATAGTATAATCAGGCCAGAGCGCCGATCACACCACGCAGTTTATCCACAACAGCATCGATCTCGTGCTTCTCGATAATCAGCGGTGGGGACATACACAGGGCATCGCCAATACCGCGGGCCATCACTCCAGCTTCCCAGGCCATACCAGAGACTTTAGCTCCGTATTTCCCTTTCAGATCCTGCGGCGCGCGCAACTCAATAGCGCCCACTAAACCGTAATTGCGCACATCGATCACATTGTCCAGGTCAGCCAGGCTGTGCAAAGCATTTTCCCAATGCTGACCAATTTCACCGGCAGCGCGGGTCAACAGGCCTTCGCGCTCGTAAATATCCAAAGTCGCCATACCCGCAGCACAGGCAACCGGATGTGCTGAGTAGGTATAACCGTGGAAGAATTCCACCGCACCATCGGGAGCCGCATTCATCACGGTTTTATAAATTTCATCGCTGACAAATACCGCACTCAGGGGCACTGTGGCATTGGTAATCCCCTTTGCGGAGGTGATCATATCCGGGGTCACACCGAACTCCGTGGAGGCAAATGCAGAGCCGGTACGGCCCCAGCCAGAGATGACTTCATCAAAAATCAGCAGCAGGTCGTGCTTATCACAAATTTCCCGCAGGCGTTGCAGGTAGCCTTTGGGAGGCAGTACCACACCGCCTGCACCGGCAAACGGCTCAACAATCACAGCGGCAATCTGGTCGGCACCGTGGAAAGCTACCAGTCTCTCCAGGTCTTCAGCCAACTCAATACCGTGCTCCGGCAGGCCACGACTAAATGCATTGCGCTCAATGTCCAGGGTATGACGCATATGGTTGGCTTTCACCGGCTGGCCGAAACCCTGGTAGTTGGGAGGAATACCGCCCACAGAAATACCGCCGAAGTTTACGCCGTGATAACCCTTCTCACGGCCGATAAACATAGTGCGAGTGCCCTTGCCGCGTACACGCTGGTATTGCAGGGCAATTTTCAGGGCGCTCTCAACTGCCTCGGAACCGGAATTACCGAAGAACACATGGTCCAGGCCATCGGGAGTGTGCTTTACCAGACGCTCGGAATATTCGAAACCCAATTCGTGGCCGAAATTAAAAATAGAGCTGTAGTCGAGTGTTTTTGCCTGCTGGTAAATTGCCTCTGCAATTTCAGAACGGCAGTGACCCGCATTACTGCACCACAAACCCGCAGTCGCATCAATAACCTGGCGACCGCCTTTCTCCGTGAGATAAATCCCCTCGGCGTGCTCTACAATTCTCGGTGCAGACTTAAAGGTGCGGTTGGGGGTAAACGGCATCCAGAAAGCATCGGTTTGCATCTCAGACATAGTATTAATCTCCGCAAGTTCCCTGAAGTTTCAAACTCTTAAGTAGGGGAGCCACAGGCTCCCGAAAATCGGTTCGGGCGCTTGTCACCTAGGACAAGCGCAGGCCAGTTGTGTTCAGACCGGGACTCAGGCCCCGAAACAGCAATATTTGGTCTCGTAAAATTCGGCCATACCCTCGACACCGCCCTCGCGGCCAATACCGGACTCTTTAACACCACCGAAGGGTGCCACAGTGGTGGAGAAAACCCCGGTGTTACAGGCAATCATGCCGTAATCGAGCGCCTCTACCACACGATTGGCTCGGCGAATGTTTTCACTCATCACGTAAGCCGCCAAGCCGTAGGGCGTTTCATTCGCACGGCGAACCACATCTTCCTCATCGGAAAACTTCTGTACCGCCGCCAGAGGGCCAAAAATTTCCTCCTGGGCGATACGCATGGTATCGGTAACTCCAGTGAGGATGGTTGGCGCAAAAAAGTTATCGCCATTGGCCAGCTGCTCACCGCCAATTTCAATTTTTGCTCCGGCCTCAACCGCATCCTGTACCAGCCCTTGAACCCGGTCCACAGCCCTGCGGAAGATCATCGGGCCCATATTGACCCCTTCCTCGGTAGCGTGGCCGATCTTCAGGGCGGCAACCTGCTCGCGCAGCTTTTCCACAAACTCATCGTGCACGGATTCGTGCACGTAAATACGATTGGTGGCCACGCACACCTGGCCAGCATTGCGGAATTTGGTCGCCATACAGGCGCTGACTGCGGTATCCATATCCGCATCGTCAAATACGATAAACGGCGCGTTGCCGCCGAGCTCCATGGACATTTTTTTCACGGTGCTGGCACACTGGGACATCAACAGCTTGCCCACAGCAGTGGAGCCGGTGAAGGTGAATTTGGCCACACGGGGATCTTGGGTCAGAACCTTGCCAATTCCCGGAGAATCACTGCCGGTAACTACATTGATAGTCCCCTTGGGCAGGCCCGCTTCTTCCGCCAATTGACACAGCGCCAGAGCAGATAGTGGCGTCTCCAGGGCCGGTTTGATCACCACAGTACAGCCCGCCGCCAGTGCCGGACCCGCCTTGCGGGTGATCATGGCGTTGGGGAAGTTCCAGGGAGTAATACAGGACACCACGCCCACCGGCTGGCGGATGGTATTCAGGCGCATGGCCGGGTTGTGGGTCGGGATTGTCTGGCCGTAGGCCCGGCGGCACTCTTCCGCGAACCACTCAATAAAGGAAGCCCCGTAGATAATCTCACCTTTCGCTTCCGCTACCGGCTTGCCCTGCTCCAGGCTAAGGATCATTGCCAGGTCATCGCTGTTATCCACGATCAGCTGGTACCAGCGCTTGAGCACCGCAGCTCTCTCACCAGCTGTACGGCGGCTCCATGCCGGGAAGGCTTCACTGGCAGCCGCCACTGCCGCCTCGGCATCCTCTGTGGTACCGTCGGCCACACGGCCCAGCAACTCACCATTTGCCGGGTCACATACATCTACAGTGGCGGCAGCGTCACGCCATTCGCCCGCTATATAGTTCTGAAATTTCAACAGGTCCGAATTTGCAAGTTTCACAGGAAAATTCCTAGTAAATAGATGTTATTAGTAGTATGCGGCGATTCTGGCCGCAGCTGACTGAGGAGAATAGTAGTATTTTTCCAACTAAAGTTTATATTTATCAAACTTTAATTATATCTACAGCCAGAAACCATCTCAGCGCCCCAGGAAGTGCAGCTATGAGCAAAACCAAAAACGCCCTGGGAGGCCGCCTCAGCGATATGGATTTGCGCCTGTTGCGCGTCTTCCGCGAGGTTGTGCACGCCGGAGGCATCACCCCTGCCGAAGTCACCCTGAATATCAGCCGCTCCACGATCAGTGTGCATATCTCCGACCTGGAGACACGGCTGGGTATGCAGTTGTGCTTGCGCTCTCGAGGCAGGGCCGACTTCAAACTGACCCCGGAGGGGGAGGCCTTGTATCGGGCTATTTTGGAGCTCGATGGGCACCTGGATACCTTCAAAAGCCAGGTCAATGCAATCCAATCCCAACTCACCGGTACCCTGCGCCTGGTAATGCCCGACGATGTATTGGAAATACCGCAACTGAACTTGCCCGGAACTATCACCCAACTGCGTGAGAAGGCCCCGCAACTCCACCTGGAAGTACAACTGGCCGCCCCTCAGGAACTCGAGCTGGAAATCCTCGCAGGCCGCGCCGATATCGGTATCAACCCCCTGCACTCACGCCGACCGGGGCTGGAGTACCAACCCCTGTTTTATCACCAATCGATTCTCTATTGCAGTAACAGCCACCCCTGTGCCCAGGTGTCAGCTATTGATGAGGAGCTACTCACCCTGCAGGAGTTAGCTGCGCCCAGTCATACTGTTCTCTCTGGTGCGGCGCACCTGTATCGATTGTTTCCCAAGCGATCCACAGCCAACCATATGGCGGCCAGGTTGGCGATGATACTTTCTGGATGCTTTGTGGGTTTCCTACCGGAATACCTGGCCCGCAGATATGTCGGGGAAGGAACCCTGCTCCCCCTGCTACCGGAGAAGTTTCACTACCAAATACAAAATGCTGTCACCTTCAAAAAAAGTGCAACAACTCATCCCGCTGTGCAGCTTTTTTTGGAAGCCTTGCAAATCAATAGACAGATATAGCCACTGCTGTTTATCCCTGGTGATACTGAAATAATCGAGTCAAGAATCCAGTAAATAGAGAGATAAGCATTTTAAAAATTACCAACTACTTATGATCGGTCCTTTATTGTGGAAATTGTCATAATAATTAAATAAATTTAAACATAAAAACACAACCAAAAAGTAAATCATCTGTAACTTAATGCGCCACAGTGGTAATCTCCTCCTCCAATAGAATTACAGGGATAACCCGTGATAGATTTTAAAAACTCACCAGTATTTAAACTCAAGCCTATAGATATCTCTGAATCCAGGGATGACTTTAATAAGTTCCTGATCGAGGGGGAATTTATTTTTGCAGGTTTTAAAACTATTCGCGATCAGGTAGTTTTCACCAACAAACGCATTATTGCCGCCAATGTTCAGGGTATCACCGGCTCAAAAGTAGATTACACCTCTTTACCTTTCAGTAAGATCCAAGCATTTTCTGTTGAGACCGCTGGTACTTTTGATCTGGACTGTGAAATAGAAGTTTATTTAAGCGAGATCGGCAAGGTAAGGTTCGAAATAAGAGGTTCTTTCGATCTTATTCAGTTCAACAAATATATCAGCCAATACATATTGGACTGATATCAATCCTTAGTAAATACACAAAATAACTGGGGCTCAGCAGCTCCCACAACTTTATCAATCAACCCGATAATAGAGAGGGATGTCCATGTCGCAAATCTGGTTAGAAAGCCTAATTACTGAAAATGCACAACAAGGCTTTGAACTTGCAATGAAACTATCCAGGATGGGAGTTAAGTATACCCAGCCTTCAGATGAAGTACGGGGTAAGCTGAGGTCCGCCTATGAGGAAAATGCAGACAGCCTGATCGCCTCCTCACAGGTTGTTGCCATTAATTTCCAAACTGTTGCAGCAGCCAATAATTACTGGCGCGGCTAAAGGGTTAAGAATGCATTATCTTTGTAGAACGGGTAACGCATTCGAGGTAGCCTCTGAATAACTCCGTAATGCCTCTGCGGGCCTTGAAGGCTGCAGATGTTAGGCGCAGCTCGCCGCGAATGGCCGTAGCCCTTGGCAAGAGCTGCAACGCAGCAGCTGTAGCCTTCAAGGCCCGCTCTTCGGGGCTCGCAGAGCGATTCACACTCCGCGTTGCGACTTCTTGAAAGGTCTAGACATTCCTGCGAAGCCGCGTCTTGATTGTGAACCGCTTTGCAAGCCAGAGGTATCACGCAGTTATTCAGAGGCTCCCTAAATCTGCAAACATTCAAACAATTTCCCTTCATCTCCTCCTCAATAATTTATGGCCTTTTTGTGCTACAAACACTCTGATTCTGTACTAAAAATTAGCCATAACTATAGGTAGCTGCAAGATCGTCATATTCACTGTTGACGCTCTCGACCTTATTGATATTTATAAACATCGAGATACCGTCTTTGGCACAAGATAGATTAACTCAACGACCAGTAATATTGCGCCTCAAATGGGAAGATGTATGAGATGGAATACAATGACGATGAAAAGTACTTAATTAAACTTTGGGAAACCCATACCGAGGCCGAATTCGATCTAAAAGATGCCGACGCCGCAATTGCTACCATGACAGAAAATCCCGTATTAATTCATGTACCGGTTAATACCGGCGCAACGGGAAAAGAACCCTTACGAAAATTTTATAGGGATATATTTATTCCTCAAATGCCAGCGGATATAAATTTACAGCTTCTTTCCCGCACCGTGGGCAAAGACAGCCTAGTGGATGAGTTTATTCTTCACTTTACCCATTCTATTCGTATGGATTGGTTCGCACCTGGTATCGAAGCAACAGGGAAGAAGCTATCAGTCCCCCATGTGGGAATTATTAGCTTCTCCAATAGAAAAATCTGTTCTGAGCATATTTACTGGGACCAAGCGACTGTCTTGGATCAATTGGGTATATTGCAGTCAGGTCTACCGGTAACAGGAAGTAGTCAATGTCATCGTTTGCTGAATAGTAATGCTCCGGCAAATGAGCTGATACCGTAACCTTCATACCCAACGGGTAAAATCCAAGCCAACGCCCAGACTGACCAGTTGGTCATGTATAGGCCGAGGAAAGTATCCATAACTGAATCTAAAAGGTGAGGACTTGCGTCTAACTACTATAATTTAAATAAATGATATAGCGATTAGGATTTACGGTAACATCAGTAGATTACCGTTTTCACTAATAAATTTTACCGAATTGGTAGGGGTAGTTATGCGAACACTTGGAAATTTCCTCTGGTTTATCTTTGGTGGTGTCTTTATGGGACTCTGCTGGTGGTTTTGCTCGCTGATTGCCTTTATCAGTATTATTGGTATTCCCTGGGGAAGAGCCTGCTTTGTAATCGGCAAATTTTCTTTTTTCCCCTTCGGCAAGGAGGCAATTTCCCGAGAAGAACTCACCCTGCGCGGTGATATTGGGACAAGTGGCTTTGGTTTAGTCGGAAATATTATCTGGTTCCTATTGGCTGGCATCTGGCTCGCTATTGGCCACCTTCTGCATGCTATTGCCTGTTTCATTACCATTATTGGAATACCTTTTGGTTTGCAGCACCTTAAGCTTGCAGCAATTTCACTCTCTCCGATAGGTAAGACTATTGTCAGCAAGGAAGTAGCCCATTCCGCTAAAATGCGTAATGCAGATGTTGAAGTGACCAGATTAAGAAGTGGTACTTAAGTAAACATACATTAACAATGATACCGTACCAACTTGGGGCTATTAATAAAATAGCCCCGAGCTCTCAAGCCTCATCGTATTAACTCGACCATAAAAACTTTCAGATCAGAAAAATCACTCTATTAATTTTGTTATAAGTAGATACGATTAATTTATAGTATTCAATTTTGAATCCATCCATTAATATCAAATTCAGAGCTATTCATTTCGTACGGCAATTAGGCAACCTATAGAAACTAAATAATAAAATAAGGATATTTAATGAAAAACATAGCAAGACAAATCTCTGGCTCAATTATACTTTCTTTGGGGCTTATTGGCCTGGATGCCTATGCGGATCCAGTAAAAAATACAGAGCCCGCACAGGTTATGCTTTTTGGTAGTTTTCATTTTAGCAACCCCGGTAAGGATATGGTGAAAACACAAGTTATTAATGTTTATACCGAAGAAAATCAAAACTATTTGGAAGACTTATCCTCACGGATTGCCACTGACTCACCAACACATGTTCTTCTGGAATGTCACACCAATGACGAAAGCAAAATGAACCTTCGCTTTGCCAAATATATTAAAGGTGAGCATAAGTTAAATATAGGAGAAAGCGAACAACTGGGATTTAGGGTAGCCAAGAAGGCGGGCCTATCAAAAGTAAATTGCTATGATTCGGATCAGGATCTTCCTTACGGCGAGCTTTTATCCTATCTGGAGAAGAGTTCTCCCGAGAGGAAAAAGTTGATAGATGATTACCTTGAAGCCTGGGGAAAACGCTTCAATGACTTGTATGCCTCATCAACCTTGGAGCAAGCTCTTGATAAACACAATGACCCCGCCGAAGACAAAGTAAACCTAGGCTCCTATATAATGCTCAATGACGTTGGCCAAGGTGATAACTTTATCGGTGCCGATCTATCCTCCAAATGGTGGTCCAGAAACTTCCGTATGTATGCCAATATCCAAGCCGTCGCCCAACCGGGTACCAAAGTTTTCGTTCTCGGTGGACAGGGGCATAGCTCTATAATGAGACCGATGCTCGAATTGGATGATCAACGTGAAACCTGGGATGTCCGCAGTTATTTCTAAAAAAGGCTCAACACCAAAGTCAGCCCCTTAGGGGGAGGAGCCCTGCCACTGGTTTTATAGATAGAGTAGAACTTTATCTACACCCCAAAGGCAGGGCGCTATGGATATTTATAAGATCTTATTATTCGGTATTCTTTTCAGTCTAATACCACCGTGTACAGCTGAAGAAGCTCCTAAAGAAATACAAGTATCGGCAGGAAAGCTTGAAACACTGCCCTCCCTGACACTGGAAGGGCTTGCTGAACGCCCTATTCGTGTATGGCTGCCTGATCAATATCCCACACAGAAACCCTATGCCGTCCTTTATATACACGATGGACAGATGCTGTTCGACAGTATAACCACCTGGAATGGTCAGGAGTGGGGCATGGATGAAGTCGCCTCTCGGTTAATAGCAGAAAAGAAGGTACGTCCCTTCATAGTTGTCGCTATCGATAACATTGAGACACTTCGCCACGGTGACTACTTCCCCCAGAAAGCTCGGAGTTTTTTGCCTAAAGAAGCTTCACAGGTCCAACATCCATTTAACCAAGTCGAATTGCGTGGAGATCTTTACTTACAATTTTTGGTGACCAAGGTTAAACCCTATATTGATAGTCATTACGCTGTGAGTGGTGATCCCAGCGACACCTTTATTGCCGGCGCGAGTATGGGGGGATTAATATCACTCTATGCGGTCACAGAGTACCCCGAAGTGTTCTCTACGGCTGCAGCTATATCCACCCATTGGCCAGGGATTAACCCCGACGACAAACTACCGATAGCTGAGGCTATTCGCGACTATCTAGAGGCAAATTTACCTAAGCCTGGAAGTCACCGATTTTATTTTGACCATGGTACAGAAACCCTGGATGCTTATTACCCACCTCTGCAACGGACTGTGGATAAAATCATGCGCCAGAAAGGGTATTCCTCTTCAAATTGGCAAACCCAAGTATTTGAGGGTCATGCCCATGATGAGAAATCATGGAATTCTAGACTCGATGAAATATTAATATTTCTATTTGGAAACCCTCAAACAGACGCTTAAATTACTTTTCTATTTCAGATGCCGGCGTCTATATAAATAAAAGACATAGTTGCCGGCATTCCAACTTATCCCTTAAGACTACTTTGCTACTTTGTGGCATCCAACAATAGTTCTGCAACTACACTTCTCTATCAATCTCCCAATAGTTTTTGGCAGACAAATAACTATTGCGATTGAAGCTTTTTCTAACGCATCACTTCTCCTGCGACAAGAATGAAACGTAAAAGTCGAACTGTTCTTTTAATACCTGGAATTTTTGATCGAGGAACCTCCTTACTTAGAATGCAGCACGAATTAGCTGCCGAAAATTATGACGTACACTATATCCACCTACGCTATAACTCCGGCTGGCATGGTATGGAACACCTTTCGTCCCAGCTTCTCGCAAAATTGGAGCATATCGTAGATAAAGAAACTACCTGTACCCTGGTGGGATTCAGCATGGGAGGGATAATCGCTCGGTATTATTTACAATCCCTTAATGGTTTGGAGCGGGTGCATAAATTTATATCAATTTCCTCTCCCCACCATGGTAGTTACTGGGCAAACTTTCTTCCTTACAAAGGTGGGAAACAATTGCGGATCGGCAGTGATTTTTTACGCGCGTTGAACTTGGGCATTCAAAAATTGGAGGTTACCGAGCCGGCTTCAATCTGGACACCCTATGACATAACCATTATACCCCATAGTAGTGCTATCCTGGGCTTGGGAACATCCTACAAAGTTCCAGTGATACTACATCGAATGATGCCGCTAAGTAGCAAGGTAATTTCATTACTAAAACAGGAAATTAAATCAGGATTGGATTAAGAAGCTCACTGACAGAAACTAGCTTTAATTTTATGAGTTTAACGAGAAGTAAGGCATGGACAGCCCAGAAGAAAAAACTTCGATTACAGATAAGGCAATTCACAACTACTATCGAAAATTTGAAAGCCTGATTGCCTTAATTTTGACTTTTATTATTGTTGTAATCGTAATAGTCGCGATCAGTCGATTGGGATATTCTGTATACAATATGTTACTGGTGGGCATGCAGGACCCTCTGGACCACAAAGTATTTCAAACAATATTTGGCGAGATTATTACTTTACTGATTGCACTGGAATTTAGCCATACACTTCAATATGTAGTTACACGTCAACAGAGTATTATTCAAACCAAAGTTGTCGTACTTATTGCTATTTTGGCTTTATCCAGAAAATTTATTATTTTAGATCTGGATAAGGTCAATGCTGGCGAACTTTTGGGGTTATCTACTGCCACTCTCGCGCTGGGCCTTACTTACTTAATATTGAAGCTTAAAAATAGTAACTAAGGGTACTATTGCAAACCAGACAGTAATCCGAGGTGGAGGAACACCTCCACCCTCTCACTATATTAACTATCTTCACGTAGAGCGTGATGTAACCTTACCGGTGGGGTCTTACGGACTTTCTTGCTGCGCATACGCAAATTGAGGAACTCCACAGCCATTGAAAACGCCATGGCAAAGTAGATATATCCCTTAGGTACATGGACATCAAACCCTTCAACCACCAGAGTTAAGCCCACCATAATTAAGAAGGATAGTGCCAGCATTTTCACGGTAGGATGACGATCAACAAAATCCCCGATTGGTTTAGCCGCTACCAACATAACGATTACCGCCAGAATAATCGCTATTGCCATGATTGAGATCTCGTCGACCAATCCGACAGCGGTAATTACAGAATCCAAGGAAAAGACAATATCCAATAGTGCAATTTGTAGTAGCACCATCCAAAATCCCGCACTACCGAGAGAGGATGCACTCTCCTCCTCGCCCTCGAGACTATTATGAATTTCATGGGTAGCTTTAGCGATTAGGAACAGCCCTCCGCCAACCAAAATAATATCGCGACCTGAAATTTCCATGCCATAGATGCTAAATAGTGGCTCGACCAAGCCCATAATCCATACAATAGAGAAAAGCAGAGCCAACCGGGTCACCATTGCCAGGGTAAGACCAATAAAGCGCGCGGGCTCTCTCTGTTTTGGAGGCAACCGTCCAACCAAAATGGAGATAAAGATAATATTATCGATGCCCAGCACTATCTCCAGCGCCGCCAACGTGGCCAATGCTATCCAGGCCTCAGGGCTGGCTATCCATTCAAACATACGGTCTAATCCTTATATAATTTATTATTTAATAAGCCTTTAATGGACAAATACTTTATTTTTCTATTCTGGCTTTATCACTTCAAAATCTAGGTATCTTCCTCCAGCCAAGCTTTCGCCTCAGTTTCTGATTCAAATGTTCGATATTCACCACCAATAAACCAGCCACCTACTTTTCCGGCGACTTTTAGCCAGCGTTTATCTGAAAGTACGGCAACCCGGTTAAACTCCCGGCCGTATTCAATACCCAATTTAAAATCATCCCAAGCCGCCCGAGGCTCCCACCCCTCCAATTCTCGAGCATCCATAAATACGTTTATCTTTGGGTGCTCAACTTTTTCTATTGCTGCGGTCAACATTGGCACCATGGTTTCGTAATCATCATGGGTCAACTTACCACGGGCCTTCACAGTAAGGAAAATATAATCGGATTTCTGTTCCAAACCGATAGACACACCATGGGACGTAACAGTCATAAGACACCTGTAAATCTTTTACGAATTATCACTACATAATCCATACTTTAGTCATCGAAAAAGCCATAAATCTATGAGTTAAGATAACAAGAACATATTAATTGAAAAGCGATAGATTTAAGTATTTGAATGGCTACTCTCTTACAAGCTGATAGTATCAGAACCGCCGCCATCAAACTGCACCAGACAGAACTCATTTCCAAAGGGGTCAGTTAATGAAGCCTTAACTCCCCATTCTTTTTGCTGAATTCCACCCTGTATCTGTCCACCAGCATCGACCACCTGCTCTATTGCCAGAAGCAAATCCTCTACAACAATATCCATATTTACTGGCGTCCAGTGCCGATCATAGCTACCTATATTTTTTTTACTGTTTATCGGCCAGATCCCCGAATCCCTTTGCTGTAGAAATATAGGCACAGTGCCACCGAGCATCTCAATCATATCCGTTCCCAGGCGGCGACCTTCGTAGAGGCCAAATGCATCTCGATAAAAATTGATCGCCCGGTTTAAGTCATCGACATCAATGTTGAGAAGTACTTGCATTGTGATATGCGACCCACAAAACTCCGCTTTAGTCAGCTCCTGCTGACTTGGGTTCTCCACATTGCCAGCAGTAATCAAAAGCTGCACCGTTATCTTCCCCACATGCCTGGCAGAACCAGCTATTCGAATCCACCTCAGCCTCAGCCAGGACCTGTCGGGCTCGATCCAAATCGCGGTCACGCTCTAACCATAATTCTGGCCAAACCTGGTTAGGGGCTAATTCACCAGTAGCCCCCTGGGCATATTCGTTTTTTAATTGTGTTTTTATTCCCGCAACTTCAAGTCGACTCTTTGCCAACTCAACCAGCAAACGGTTTTCATGGGTATAAATAAGTTTCATAATTGGGCCGCACAAATATCAGGAATCCCCAGATTACACAGCTATAAATCTGCAAACAAACCCTGCTTCTGCCAAGCCGGCAATTCCTGAAAATTCTCAGCGCACACCGATCAAACCACAGTTTTCATATTCACAGTATTTCTCTTCTCCAACCGTAATGATCTCCAGAATAGACTCTACGGAGTCAACTGCTGAACGGCTGTTCAATAGAATTCTGCCTGAGCGATTGGCAATATATTCAAGGACAACTTTTCCTTTTCTATTGCGGTGCTCAGCAATTTTCTGACCTTTTCTGACTTGATCACCACGATTGACAAATAGCCTGATCCACTCTCTTTGCCTCTGCTTGAGATTGTTATTGTGAGACATACCGGTATAAATTTTTTCTGCGCTAACAAGCCCTGCTATTTCGCCAAAAATTGGCGCTTTTTCAGCATGGGCATAGGTCGCACCAATGGCACTTAAAGCCACAAATAGAACGGTAGTTTTGTTCAAATCAGCACCCCTACACGCTATAAAACTCGTGAACTGGAATACTCATATCCTGAAAATGTCGCCCCAAACTTTTCTCAGGGCAATAAGTTAGGTATAGCTGACTAGATAATTCACGCCAGAAAATCCACTGCGCGTCGATCCGGCAGCTGGTATGGAGGTAGAGGGAGATAAACACTGACTACACCGGAGCCCTGTATGTCTAGTGGTAATTCCGGCGTGAGTGGGAAAAATGCATGAGGACCGGGAGTCCGGCCCTCAAATCTGAGAAGCTAACTCAAATCAATCCAGGTGGACTTGAGTTCACAGTACTTATCCAGCGCATGTAGCGACTTATCGCGGCCATTTCCAGACTGCTTAAAACCGCCAAATGGTACAGTGATATCACCGCCAAAATAGTTATTTACCCAAACAGAGCCGGCGTATATATCCCGGGCCATACGGTGGGCACGCCCCAGGTTATTGGTCCAGATACCCGCCGCCAGGCCGTAGATTGAGTCGTTGGCAATGGCGAGTGCTTCTTCCTCTGTCTCGAACTCGATAACAGACAGTACCGGGCCAAAGATTTCTTCACGGGCGATCGTCATGTCACCGGTGACACCGCGAAATACCGTTGGCTCATAGTAGTAACCGCCTGCTACTTCATCTACCGGTTTGCCGCCGCAAACCAATTGGGCACCCTGCTCCAGGCCCTTGGCCACGTAAAATTCAACCGTATCAAACTGGCTGCGATCGATCAGGGCACCCATACGGGTAATTGGGTTTTGCGGATGCCCGGGCTTAAAGCACTCTGCCGCTTTAGCCACCTTTTGAATAAATTCATCGGCAATAGATTTTTCAACCAGCAGACGCGATCCGGCGGTACAGGTCTCCCCCTGGTTGTAGAAAATGGCCAGGGCCGCAGCTTCTGCCGCCTTATCCAGATCTGCATCGGCAAATACAATATTCGGGCTTTTACCGCCGAGCTCAAGGAAAGTACGCTTGAGGTTGGACTGACCTGAGTACTCGGTCAGGGTTTTGCCTACTTCGGTGGAGCCTGTAAAGGTCAGGCAATCGATATCCATATGCAGACCCAAGGCCTTGCCCAAGCTACTTCCCGGTCCCGGTAGCACATTTAACACGCCATCCGGCAGGCCTGCTTCCTTAGCCAGGCCCGCCAGCTTAATCGCTGTCAGCGGTGTGTTAGACGCGGGCTTCAGGATAACGCTGTTGCCGGTGGCCAGGGCCGGCCCCAGTTTCCAGGCGGTGGTGGATAAAGGGAAGTTCCAGGGCACAATGGCAGCCACCACCCCCAGAGGCATACGGGTAACCAAGCCCAGCTCACCGGGGCCGGTCGGGGCCACTTCATCGTAAATCTTGTCGATTGCTTCACCGCTCCAACGAATCGTAGTGGCCGCTCCAGGGACATCCACGGCCATGGTATCGCCAATCGGCTTACCCGCATCGAGGCTCTCGAGCAGGGCAATTTCCACCAGGTTCTCTTCAATCAACTCTGCAAAGCGCACCATAATTTTTTTGCGCTGCATTGGCGGCATTTTCGACCAGACGCCAGACTCAAAGGTTTCCCGAGCCACCTTTACCACCAAGTCCGCATCATTTGGACCGCAACTGGCAATTTGCGCCAGCTCTTCACCATTTGCGGGATTAAAAGTGGCGCGAGTTTCACCGGAGAGGGCATCGGCATAGCTGCCATTGATAAAGGCACGGCCCTCGATCTTCAGTGAGGCCGCCAGAGCCTGCCATTCCTGCAGGTTTTGGGGGATATTATTTTTCGCTGACATGACACACCTCATTTAATTTGGAGATAGTTTTCCCGGTTATATCGAAAATGTGATCACAAATCAAAGAGTCATATCATAGTCGCGAATTAGGCCACCTGCGTTTCCACACGCAGCCAATCATCTTCCAACTGCATTGCCAGATTATCGCCGTGGTGTAATTCGCCCACTCCCGCCGGTGTGCCCGTCAAAACCACATCGCCGGGTTCGAGCGTAAAGTAACTGCTGACATAGGCCACCAGATCGAGAATTGGTGTCAGCATATTTTCGGTTTTACCCCGCTGGCGCAGTTCACCGTTCAGCCATAGGGAATAGCTGAGCTTGTCCCAGTCCGGCAACCAATCGAGTTTCACAAAGGGAGAAAGTGGACATGACTTATCGAACCCCTTGGCCTTTTCCCAAGGATGTCCCGCTTTTTTCAGCTTCGCTTGGAGGTCACGCAAAGTTAAATCCAGGGAGAGGCCCAAGCCTGCTATTGCCCCGGGGACTTCTGCCACGTTGGCATTACTCAAGCGTTTACCAATCAACAGGGCAAGCTCCCCTTCAAAGTGGCAACTGCCGCGCCCCACTGGTAAATGGATGGTTTCTACCATAGGTACCGCGGCTGTTGCCGGCTTGATAAATAGCAGGGGTTCTTCTGGCACCGGATTATTTAACTCCGCCGCGTGGTCTGCGTAATTGCGCCCCACACAGACAACCTTCCCCAAACCAAACGGTACTTCACTGCCACAGGTAAATTGATGTTGGTACATAGATAAACAAGATAGTTAGGATAGAAATTTCGAATAAAGCCTTGGAGGCTGCATGTGCTATGATCGCGCCTTCGCCAAAATTGCGGCACCCCCGAAGAAGTGATCTAAGCACTTTGCACCTGTTATTCGCACTCAGTGAAGAGATAGTTTATGGCTCCGCACAGTTCCGATCAAAAGAAGTCCCTGCAAAAAGATAAAATCCGCATCCTGTTGCTGGAGGGCGTACACCAGTCCGCCGTCGACTTACTCAGCTCCCGAGGCTACACCAATGTGGAGTACCTCAAGACCTCCCTGCCTGAAGATCAATTGATCGAGAAAATTGCCGATGCGCACTTTATCGGTATTCGCTCGCGTACCCAGTTAACCCGCAAAGTGTTGGAACACGCGTCCAAGCTGGTAGCCGTAGGCTGTTTTTGCATCGGCACCAATCAGGTGGATTTACAGGCGGCGACGGAACTGGGTATCGCGGTATTTAATGCGCCCTACTCCAATACTCGCAGCGTTGCCGAGCTGATTATTGCCGAAACTATTTTTATGCTGCGCGGTATTCCAGAGAAAAATGCTGTGTGTCATCGCGGCGGCTGGCAGAAGTCAGCGGTGAGCTCATATGAGGCCCGGGGCAAAACCTTGGGCATTATCGGCTACGGCGCTATCGGCTCCCAGGTTTCTGTTATGGCCGAAGCTATCGGGATGCGAGTCAGATTCTACGATGTGATTACCAAGTTGCCGCTGGGCAATGCCACCCAAGTAAACTCACTTCCGGAATTGTTGGCGGAATCCGATGTGGTCTCCCTGCATGTACCAGAGTTGCCTTCCACCAAAATGATGATGGGCCCCGAGCAGATCGCGCAGATGAAGCCCGGCAGTATTCTCCTCAATGCCTCTCGCGGCACTGTGGTAGATATTGATGCCTTGGCAGAAGCACTGAAGAGCAATCACCTGGCCGGTGCGGCAATCGATGTCTTCCCGGTTGAGCCCCGTGGCAACAGCGACGAATTCGTCTCTCCCCTACGCGGAATCGATAAGGCGCTGCTGACCCCTCACGTAGGTGGCTCCACTGTGGAGGCCCAGGAGAATATCGGTACAGAAGTATCGGAGAAACTCGCTCACTACTCCGACAACGGCACCACCACCAGTTCTGTGAACTTCCCGGAAGTTGCACTGCCCGGTCACCTGGATACCCACCGCCTGCTGCATATTCACAAGAATGTGCCCGGTGTACTGAGCGCCATCAACCAGGTGTTCTCAGAAAATGCCATCAATATCTCCGCACAGTTCCTGCAAACCAATGAGACAGTGGGCTATGTAGTGATCGATGTGGACGCAGAGTATTCTGATCTGGCACTGGAAAAATTGAAGAGTATCCCCGGCACCCTGCGCTGCCGCGTGCTTTTCTAAGCCTTTCGGTCGTTGGCGGGTACCCACAAATACCCGCCAATGACACGCCAATCGGAGCCTTCCTCGCGGTAAAAAAGATTGATCCCCCCGGCCACCGCTTCTACAATGGCCAGACCTATTCTTTTGCTTCAGGCCCAGGTGACCACATCCACGTGCCACCCCTGAACCAAAGCCAGAGTTATCCACAGCAGGTGCTCCCTTGCGTAGTAATGATTCCGCCTCAACCGGCCTTCTCGCCGGGATTTCCGCCTTCCTCATTTGGGGGCTGGCGCCACTGTACTTCAATAAATTACAGGATATTCCCGCTGCGGAAATCCTTGCCCACCGCAGTATCTGGTCGCTGGTACTCGCTATTGGTATTCTGCTGATTGTACGCAAAATGCCGGACTTTCTGGCGACCCTGCGCGATGGCAAGAAGATGCGGATGCTGGCCCTGACCACGGTATTGATCGGCGGTAACTGGCTGGTGTTTATCTGGGCGATCAATAACGGCCATTTGCTCGAGGGCAGCCTGGGTTACTACATCAATCCACTGATCAATATTTTGCTGGGGGTCCTGTTCCTGGGTGAGAAACTGCGGCGACTGCAATGGATCGCTGTAGCGCTGGCCGCTACCGGCATTGCCTATGAGCTTTGGCAGTTTGGTCGCATACCGATGATTGCCCTGTTCCTGGCCTGCTCCTTTGCGCTATACGGTTTGGCCCGCAAGCAGGCCCCTGTGGAAAGCCTTACCGGCCTCGCGGTAGAAACTCTCTTTATATTGCCAGTGGCCGTGATCTACCTGTTTTGGAGCGACAGCCCCACCAGCAACTTGCTGAACAACAGCCTGGAGTTAAACAGCTTACTGCTCTTTGCCGGCCCCATTACCCTGGTTCCCCTGCTGCTGTTTACGATCGCCGCGCGCAGGCTCAACTTATCCACATTGGGTTTCCTGCAATACATCGGCCCCACACTGATGCTGGTGGTCGCCACCCAGGTATTGGGTGAGTCTTTCAGCGAAGAAAAGCTCACCACCTTTATGTTTGTTTGGCTGGGTCTAGCGCTCTACTCAGTCGACGCATTGGCACAGCGGAGAAAGCTGCATCTACAAGGTAAGGCAGCGCTTTAACGGTAAAACCTGTGTAAGAATGGCCGCCTAAATTAACCAAAGGCGGCCATCATGAATTACTCGCCGACAGCCAACCCAGCTCAAGTGCGACTGCTACCCAGCAGGCAGCGGTCGCTGACTGTTTTGCTCGCTACTCTGCTTTGGACCCTGCTACTCAGCTTCGGCTGGAAAGGTACTTATACAGAGCTCCTACTTCAAACCAGCACAGCTGCCATATCAGCACTGATTACTTTTTGCCTATTCGAGCAGTGGCCGCGCAACTTGCCTCAACGATTACTTCGCTGGGTAATACAGGTGGTGGGTGTGGCAATCTCTATTCCACTGACATTGCTGATCCTGTCCCCTGCCTTGACAGAACCGGGGGCACTTCCACTTTGGCAGGACCACAGCCGACACTGGAGTTTTCTCCTGATAGCGGTGACCGGCATGTTATTCGGGCCCTGGCTCGCTATGTCTGCGCTGTTGCGCCAGCGGGATATTGCTGTACGAGAGCAGGCGCAACTTTTTGAACGGCAGCGGGGTGCCCTGGAGCACCAGGCGCTCAATGCGCGGCTGCGTTTATTGCAATCCCAGGTGGCCCCACACTTCTTATTTAATACACTCGCCAATGTACAAGAGCTGGTAGAGTCTTCATCCCCTCAGGCACCCGCACTACTGAACAACCTGATTGCCTACCTGCGCGCCGCAGTACCGAAACTTGAGTCGGAGCAAAGTACCCTCGAGCAAGAGCTAACTCTGGTGCAGGCTTACCTGGGCCTGATGCAAATGCGTATGCCGGATCGCCTGGAATTTTCTATCAACGCTGATGACGAGGTGCGAAGTCAGTCTTGCCTGCCCATGTCTCTGATGTCACTGGTTGAAAATGCCGTCCGCCATGGCATAGACCCCAGTGAGGAAGGGGGACGCATTGATATTGAAATAAAGCTGGAACAGGGCCTCTGTATTGCCACCGTCACCGATAGCGGTATCGGCATCCAGGACAATTCCAACAGTCTCGGGACAGGGTTGGCAACTTTGAGAGAGCGGCTACAACTGACCTATGGCGATAGTGCAGGCTTGCGTTTGATCGACCAACAGCCCACAGGTCTTTGTGCCGAATTGCTATTCCCCGCCGAGGAGCAAATATGAGTGCCACGCCCACCACCGCCTTAGTAGCTGACGATGAACCACTGCTGCGCCAGTCTTTGGTCCGCAAACTCAAAAGTGTCTGGCCGGAGCTGAAGGTTGTTGCGGAGGCCCGCAATGGTCGTGAAGCCGTAAAACTATTTGAAGAAAAGCAGCCCGATATCTGTTTTCTGGATATCCATATGCCGGGTAAGTCCGGTATTGAGGCAGCCCAGAGTATCGGGCGTCGGGCCCATTTAGTTTTCGTTACCGCATACGACAACTACGCCGTGGAAGCTTTTAGCCAGGGTGCACTGGACTACCTGGTAAAACCGGTAGAGATTGAGCGGCTCGCCGATACCGCCGAGCGGCTTAGGGAAAGGCTCAGCAGTTGCAAACCCGTCAATCATCAACAGGAGTTACTCGAGCAATTAGCGAGACAGCTTCAATCCAAGGAAGACAAACCATACCTGCGCTGGATTCGCGCTTCCATAGGCCAGCAATTGCGGATGATACCGGTAGAAGATGTGCACTATTTACGTTCAGATGAGAAGTATACCCTGGTCGCCTGGAGCGAATCCGGCAATAACAATCTCGAAGCCTGTATTCGCACGCCATTAAAGGATCTAACCCACCAACTTGACCCCGAACTCTTTGCCCAGGTTCATCGCTCTGTTGTCGTCAATTTAAAGGCCGTTCGCCATGTAATAAGGGACGGAGATACCGCTCAAATTACCCTGCTAAATAGGGAAGAAATACTCCCCGTAAGCCGGCGTTACTTGCATCTATTCCGCCAAATGTAATCAGTTTTTTAGTAGGGGGCATTTAAAAGCCAATTTTTTCTCCGACGTAGGTCCGTAGAGATTATCCCGAATTTATTGGACAGCATTAATTCTTGAACGAGAATTACATAAATCTCCATAAGATTGCCGGAAAGTTCAATGAGCCGCCACCTGCTTTTCCTTGCTATTCTGACACTTGCATTTATCTCGGAAAATATATTTGGCCAGGACAAAACCAACGACGTAAAGTTTGAAACTCTAGTTTCCTCTACAAAGGACTGGGAAGGACATTCCCTACCAAAAATGAAACCGGGGCAACCGGAATTAACGATTGTTAGCGTTACTATCCCGGTGGGCGAACAGATGCCCGTACACAAGCATCCAGTGCTAAATGGTGTCTATGTAGCAGAGGGCACTTTAACCATTGTACTCCCAGGACAGAAGGAAACGCTTACTCTGGGGGCAGGTAAGGCATTTATCGAAGTTACCGACAAATGGCATTATGGGCGCAATGATGGTGATACTCCGGTAACTATTATTCTCTTTTACTCCGGCCTGGAAGGACAGCCAACCACCATCTATAAAAATCCTGATGACAAACTAAGTTAATAGCAGCCTAAATCCTGATCCTTTACAAGGCATGAGTCCACGTCATCTACATACTTGACCAAAATTGTTAATCATTTTTTTGTACGTTTAAAAATGTCTGCATATCCTTGGTATGTATTTTCCGCACCGACTGGAATCTATAAAACCATGCGACTGATCGTTGATATATTTGCCACTCTTGCCCTCGGGGTGTTTTTCGCGATTTCAAGCCTGGCCGAGCAGCCTGAATCTCTGAAGCGTTACCCACCTTATGTGGAAGATGATGGCAAAATGCACATCTACTTTTGTGGAACTGGCACGCCAGATCCGGGCTATCAATACTTGCGCCATCCCGCCTGCGTTGCTATTCGCAGCAGTGGGAAACTATTCCTCGTCGATGCCGGCGAAGGAGCTACAGCAAGAATTGGCCAGCTCGGCCTTAATCTCGCCCAGCTGGACCCCATTTTTATTACCCACTGGCACTCGGATCACTTTGGTGGTTTGGCCATGGTGATCAACGAGTCCTGGTTTGTTGGTGCCGACTCGCCTATTAATGTCTACGGACCCTACGGCATCCATCGCATTTTGGATGGAATTAACAAGAGTTTTGGGCCGGACATCCTTTTTCGATCGGCAAATAGGCAGGGAATTCTCGATCCAGTCCTAGCGGTCGCCACTCCCCACCTAGTGAATATTGCCGGGGATCAAAGCGAGGTCGTACAAGATGTGTGGCACCACAGGGATACTTATGTCTCTGTGTTTGCCGTACATCACGAACCGGTTTTTCCCGCATTTGGTTACGAGATACGTTTTGGCCCCTGTAAAGTCATCATTACTGGTGATACCCATGTTTTCGATGCGCTAGAGCCAATTGAACGGGATGCCGATCTACTGATTTCTGAGGCTCTCAGCTATGCCCAATACATCAGCAAGCTGAAGCAAACCGGGGATAACCGTCGCGCTCGTTTGCGATATGAGAAGGCAAATCAAATTATCCACTACCATTCCAATACTCTGGACATTGCCAAGATGGCAACCAAAGCGGGAGTAAAATCGGTTGCCTTAACACACCTAATACCACCCCCGTTACTGAAGCTGACAAGATCGGCTTTATTAAGGGAATGCGTAAATTCTATTCGGGCCCAATTCGGGTAATGGATGACCTGGATGAAATTGTGCTATCGGACAATGGACAGGGTACCTGTAAGGTTGAATACCCTACTAACAAAGTTCCCACAAGTGCAAAACAGACTTCGGAGAAAAGTGATAAACCCCGCAAGAAGCCAGCCTCCACACCGAGTCCCTCCGAATCCAAGAAAGCCAGTCAACAACCCGATTAACAGCAGGCTAAACAGTGTGAGCCGCATACGGTTGGCGACTCACAAAGCTTCTGGATGGCCATACCATCCCAAATCACTTATCTCACTATTCCGCACTTCAAACCACGCTTTCCGCAGCCTATGCCTAGCTGGGTAGCGCACAACTCAATATTCCAATAGGTTTCTTTGCATACAGTGACTCTAAAGAGACCACCATGGCGTCAATAGCTAGTACCGCACACCCAATAGTCTCAGTACCGTTAGCGATACAGAATCTTTACCTCTATTCACAACGGAACAACACCATAAGTACGTCTTTGCTGACCATATTCTTCTTATGAAATTCCAGCTGATTACCGTGGTTGGAATTTCATCGCAGTCCCCTTTATATGGGTACCGCGACTAGGACCTAACCGACTATTGGCTCTCTATCTGTCAATTTGATTTTACAAGGATATAAAATGACTCAAAAAGAATATGCCAGACTTTCTGGGCTTATTTATTTACTTACTATATTGTTGGGAATATTTTCTTTAGTATATGTGCCTTCTAAAATTCCCACAGCGTGGGAAAATGCATCATTAACAGCGCAAAACATCCTGGAATATGAATTTCTATATAGATTAGGAATTTTAGGCGGGATACTTCTCTATATACTATTTTCAATACTGCCACTAGCTTTATATCGCACACTTGCACCTGTAAATAGAGGATGTGCGTTGTTAATGGTTATTTTTGCTCTCACCAGTATTCCATTTACTCTACTCAATATAGTTAACAAAGTTGATGCTCTCACACTTCTTAGCGGAGCAGAATATCTCCTAGCTTTTGAAAAAGAACAAATTTATACCCAGGTATTATTGTTATTAAAATCGTATAGTAACGGAATCCAAATAATCCATGCTCTCTGGGGATTATGGTTACTTCCTTTCGGATACCTGGTCTACAAATCAAACTTACTACCAAAAATACTGGGCATACTGTTAATGGCAGGATGCCTTAGCTATTTAGTAAGGTTCTGCGCAAATTTACTTTTCCCTGAATATCAAATCCCCGCTTTTATTAGAGTACCCGCCTCTCTAGGGGAGATCGGAACCTGTCTATGGTTACTAATTATGGGCATTAGAACTCCACCAACTATTACCGAATCAAATCAAAAGTTATCTACCAGTAAGATCGAGGGAATGTCATGAACGATAAAGACAACTTAAAGAGCACATCGACCAAGCTCACTGACAGTCATATAGATGTTAAGATTAAAATAGCCGGGCTATGGGCTTCAGTAGTACTACTTTACATCTATGGGGATTTCTTTGGGCTATTTAGGACAGGAAAAATAGATAGAATAATTGAGGGGTTCGGGCCATTTGGAGCGGTCACACAAGAGTCACTACTTACTGTATCAATCATTGTGTCACTCCCCTGTATTATGGTTGCCCTTACTTTATTACTTAAACCATCTATCTCTCGCTGGATAAATATTATTACATCCTCAGCTTTCATTATTTTCTTATTTGTAACATTTTTAATGTCCACCTGGTATTTCTACTTCTATCTGGGATTTATCGAGATTATTCTCAAATTAGCTATTATTTGGCTGGCTTGGCGCTGGCCTCATGAGGAGTATTAATAGAGTTTTTGACCAAAGGAGAAGGAAAGAACATATTGTACTTGGGCACCGCCGCATAAGGCATGGATGGCGTCTTCGACCTTATCGGGGAAATTTACAGAGTGTTCATTTCTTCTAACTAAGGAGCCTCTAAATAACTCCGTAATGCCTCTGCGGGTCTTGAAGGCTGCAGATGTTAGGCGCAGCTAGCCGCGAATGGCCTAGTCCTTTGCAAGAGCTGCAACGCAGCAGCTGTGGCCTTCAAGGCCCGCCCTTCGGGGCTTACAGAGCGACTCACACTCAGCGTTGCGACTTCTTGAAAGGTCTAGACATTCCTGCGAAGCCGCGCCTTGATTGTGAACCGCTCTGTATGCCAGAGGTATCACGGAGTTATTCAGAGGCTCCCTAAGTAGATTCGCTAAGGCTTTCCGAGTGAAAAGTGCAGGTCAAAACTCTGCGAGTTGAGCGATACAAGTTATCGCTCACAGCCTATTTGGTTAACCACTCATCCATCGCCGCTAATATTTGATGGCGATAAGGTTGGGTTTCGTTAATCATCTGGTGCCGGGCACCGCGTATCAATACCCGGTGGCAATTGGGAAAACGATTCCGAACAGCATGAAGACCATAACGCCAATCAACGGTTTTATCATCCGTTCCCTGAACCAAAAGGATCGGGCGCGGGTTGCGTGCCGTGCGGGGAAATGTCTGCAACCAATCCACCATCGCCCTGAGCCAGCTCATAGAGATTGATTGAGATTGAAGGGGGTCCCTAAGTGCCTGACGTCGAGAAAACTCCACATCGTGGGTATTAATCGTAAAGGCCCGGCCGGGTTCGCGGATAAACAGGCGGCCCACATAATATTTCCAGCGATTTAGCCAGGCCCAGTTTGATGGCCTTACCAAGGGAGCCAACAAAAAGACCTTATCCAGAGGCTGCCAGCGGCTGTATTGCAGATGGGCCAGTAGTGCAGCGCCACCGGTGCTCTGGCCCATTGCATGCCAGGGCCCGGGCAACTTATTTCGCGCAATTTCCAACAGTCCATCAAACGCCTGGCGGTATTGCAGGAAAGTATGGATAGCAACACGCTCACCACTGGATAAACCATGTCCGGGGAAATCAAAAATCACTACATTGAGGTCCCGCTCCAAGCCAAAGCGGATTGCCGGGCCATAAATACCCGTATGATCAAAATAGCCGTGGCAAATAAACAAGGTGCCCTTGGGTTTCTCGACCATCCAATACTGTGAAACCAGTTCAAATCCGGCAACTTTAAAAGTGCCTACCCCGGTCTTATGGGCTCGGGGAAAATGCAAATCGTAAAAATTACGATAATCCCGCAGCTCTTTGCACAGAGGGGTTTCGTCAGCGCCGAAATCCAGTTCAGGCAACTTCTGACGCAATGCAGAGTAGTCCGGGCGCTTTATTACCGGGCTATTATCGTAGGTGCTGAGGTCTTGCAAAGTATCCATTAGTGCAATGGTACTGCATTTTGGCGGTAGGGGTAGTGATATCGTAGCGGGAAAGACAACCTGAAAAGAAAAAGGTGGGCATAGAGCCCACCTCTTCGCAACAGTGGAAGACTGTTACTTGATTTGCGGCTCCAGCTCACCGGCAGCGTAGCGTTCGCTCATAACATCGAGGCTAACAGGGCGAATCTTGCTGGCATTACCAGCAGTGCCAAACGCCTCATAACGAGCGATACAGATTTCCTTCATCGCTTGCATAGCGGCTTTGTAGAACTTACGCGGGTCAAACTCAGATGGGTTCTGAGCCAGGAAGCGACGTGTGGCACCAGTCGAGGCCAAACGCAGGTCGGTATCGATATTGACCTTGCGCACACCGTACTTGATACCTTCACAGATCTGCTCAACAGGAACGCCGTAGGTTTCCGGGATCTCACCACCAAACTCATTGATTACAGCCAGCCACTCCTGGGGTACAGAAGAGGAACCGTGCATTACCAGGTGGGTGCCTGGAATACGAGCGTGAATCTCTTTGATACGGTCGATGGCCAGGATGTCCCCGGTGGGCGGACGAGTAAACTTGTAAGCACCGTGGCTGGTACCGCAGGCAATTGCCAGGGCATCCACCTTGGTTTTCTGTACGAAGTCAGCGGCCTCTTCCGGATCGGTCAGCAGCTGGTCGTGGGACAACTTGCCCTCAGCGCCAACACCATCTTCCTCTCCAGCCATACCGGTTTCCAGGGAACCCAGGCAGCCCAGCTCACCTTCAACAGAAACACCACAGGCGTGGGCCATATCCACCGCGCGCTTGGTGACATCTACGTTGTACTCGTAAGAAGCCGGGGTCTTGCCGTCTTCCTCAAGGGAGCCGTCCATCATCACTGAGCTAAAGCCCAGTTGGATAGAGCGCTGGCAAACGGCGGGGCTGGTGCCGTGATCCTGGTGCATAACTACCGGGATCTCAGGGAACTCCTCAATAGCCGCAAGGATAAGGTGGCGCAGGAAGGGAGCGCCGGCGTACTTGCGGGCGCCCGCAGAAGCTTGAACGATTACTGGAGAATCGGTCTCTTTGGCCGCTTCCATAATCGCACGCATCTGCTCTAGATTGTTTACATTAAATGCAGGTACACCGTAGCCATGCTCTGCGGCATGGTCCAACATTTGGCGCAGGCTGATAAGAGCCATAATTAATTCCTTTCTCGTCTACTCGTAGTATTTGTATTTTTGCTTTTATGACCTGCCTGCAAATTGCGACAGGCCTTATTTTTCGTTATTTAGTCTTGTGCGCGGCTTTCCAGTATAGCGACCGCTGGAAGCTTCTTACCTTCAACATATTCAAGGAAGGCACCGCCACCCGTGGAGATATAGGAAACCTTGTCGGCAATGCCATACTTATCCACAGCTGCCAGGGTGTCGCCGCCACCAGCTATAGAAAACGCTGCGCTCTCGGCAATGGCTTTAGAGAGGTGCTCGGTACCGTTGCCAAACTGGTCAAATTCAAACACACCTACAGGACCATTCCAGATAATGGTTTTCGCACTGCTGAGAATATCTTCCAGTTGCTCGGAGGATTTCGGGCCGATATCAAAGATCATATCGTCTTCAACCACAGCATCGGCACTTTTGGTTTCCGCTGCGGCGGATTCACTGAATTCTTTGCCTGTGACGACATCGGTAGGTACAGGGATATCACACTTCTGCATCAGGGCCTTGGCGGTATCTACCAGATCGTGCTCGCAAAGGGACTTGCCCACTGGCTTGCCGCTGGCTGCCAGGAAGGTATTGGCAATACCACCACCAACAATCAGCTGATCGACTTTGTCAGCCAGGCTTTCGAGTACCGTCAATTTTGTAGAAACTTTGGAACCACCAACAATAGCAACCAGCGGGCGCGCCGGTTCAGCCAGGGCTTTCTCCAATGCGTCCAGCTCAGCAGCCAATAGAGGGCCGGCGCAAGCAACCGGTGCAAATTTAGCCACACCATGGGTGGAAGCCTGGGCCCGGTGGGCAGTACCAAAGGCATCCATCACGAAGATATCGCACAACTGGGCATAGGCCTTTGCCAGAGACTCATCGTCCTTCTTTTCACCACTGTTGAAACGTACATTTTCCAGCAGGGCAACTTCCCCATCGGCCAGCTCAACGCCATCGCGCCACTCTTTGACCAGCGCCACATCACGGCCCAACAGCTCACCCAGGTGTGCGGCGACCGGGGCCAGGGAGAATTCTTCCGCGTACTCACCCTCTGTGGGGCGCCCCAGATGGGACATCAACAGCACTTTAGCCCCGGCTTCGATGGCGGCTTTTATCGTCGGTAGTGCCGCGCGAATACGTGCATCGGAAGTTACACGACCGTCCTTAACCGGTACATTCAGGTCCTCACGGATAAGTAAGCGCTTACCAGCGAGATCGAGATCTGCCATCAGTTTGACCGCCATTAGCCAATCCTCTTCTACTTCGATTAACTGAAAAATGTGGGCGGCGATTATATCAACTGGAACCTATTGATGCCGATATTAAAAACAGGGGAATACGTTGTTATATCAGCCAATCTACGCATTATTAGCGCAGCTGATACTGTCTTAGGGGTCATCAAGTCAAAAGCGACCTTAGTTGATAGCTGTTCGCCCAGGAGGTAAGCAAGTAGTTACTTCAAACAGAATTGCCACCTAACGCCAACTAATGGCAGTACTTTCAGGATCAATCCTCCAACCTCCAAAGGACTACCTAAGCCAGTTAAATAAATAAAAGGCCATGTAATTGCGATTCAAGTAGCAATCGACACCAGACAATGTAAATAAAGCCTTATAGAACTCAGAGTATCAGCCCTGAATCAGCCATTCACACACAGAGAGTTACTAATTAATTACGCCAGATAACAAGCAGGCACAGCCAAATTGTACTTCCCGCTTCTAAATTCGATCGCTAGAATCGCCGCCCCCTTCCAAATGCATATTAGTCACAGAGGCCACTTAAAAGTAAAACTGAGGGTGGCCAACATAAGAGGTAACCAAAACGATGCAACCAACGGATAGTGATATCGTTTTTCAAAGCTATGGACGCTGTTGCAATAAAGAACAGTTTTTTGTGGATTTTTATGATCGTTTTATGGGAAGTTCTACAGACATCCGTCAGCTCTTTGCCAATACAGATATGAAAGCCCAGCGCCATCTTTTGCGTAACGGCATTATGCAGCTGGTGCTTTATTCACGCGGCATGCCAGACACCAAGCTGCGCGCTTTGGGTAAAAGTCACGATCGCAACGGCTATAATATCCGCCCAGAATGGTATCGCCTCTGGCTCGACGCCCTACTCGCCACCATTAGGCAGCACGACGAGGAATACTCGCCAGAAGTTGACGCTGCCTGGAATCGAGCAATCCTTCCGGGTATAGAAATCATACGCCAAGCCTACTGAGTTGTACTCTCCAAAAAGTACAACTTAAATTTGCTAAGCCTCAAGCCGGCCATTTATTATCAGGCTTTCTGGCAGCTTTTCTCTGCTTATATCAATGCAGGGTTTACTAATGCTGGTTTGGGGTTCCAAATCAAATTTAATAGAAGTACAAAGAAAATCATCTAATGCCAGTTTAGAACTATAAAAACTAATGCCATGGAACGATAACTCTCTCCTGAAGGAAAAAGGGGACAAGGAAACTATTATGAAAACGGTACGGAAGTACGGCATTCCATTAGTGCTCTCTATTACGCTCTCAGCTTGCAGTGACGCTCCCCAAAATAATAAAAACCCCGAGGCCAAGAAAGATCTGTTTGCCTCCGAGAATTTAGAAAATAAGTTTGAGTCCCTAAAAATAGGTTATGAGAAATTTACTCTGCCCAATGGCCTGCGTGTAATCGTCCATGAGGATCGCAAGGCTCCTATTGTTTCCGTGGGCGTTTGGTACCACGTTGGCTCAAAAGATGAAAAACCTGGAAGAACAGGGTTTGCGCATTTGTTTGAGCACCTGATGTTCAATGGTTCAGAAAACTATAATGACGAGTTTTTTAAACCGTTTGAACTAGCTGGTGCAACTGGTATGAATGGTACCACCTGGCTGGATCGTACAAATTACTTCGAAACAGTACCCACCAACGCCTTAGACATGGCTCTATGGATGGAGTCTGACCGAATGGGTCATCTATTGGGCGCAATTACTCAGGAAAAACTCGATGAGCAACGTGGCGTTGTGCAGAATGAGAAGCGCCAAGGCCAGAACCAGCCCTATGGGAAAGTATGGGAGCGGATGCAGAAAGCAATTTATCCAGCAGGGCATCCCTACTCCTGGACCACCATCGGCTCAATGGAAGACCTGAATGCAGCTTCTCTTGAAGATGTTCACGAGTGGTTTAAACAGTATTACGGCGCAGCTAATACCGTACTAGTACTTGCCGGTGATATTGATGTAGAAACAGCAAAAGAAAAAGCAGCCCATTTTTTTGGCGACATTCCCTCCGGCCCTCCTCTTATCAAGAAAAAAGCGTGGATTGCCAAGCGAGATCAGTCCAGCCGTGAGCAGATGTTTGATCAAGTTGCTCAATCGCGTCTTTATAAAGTCTGGAATACCCCTAATCTAGCTCACGACGATGCTGGAGCTATTGCTTTGGCAGCAGCAGTTTTGGGGGATGGAAAAAACTCCCGGCTCTACCAGCGCCTCGTATACGAAGATCAAATCGCTACCAAAGTTAATATTGGGCTGCATGAATTTGAATTGTCTTCCATCTTCCCTATTGTTGCCGATGTAAAGCCCGGGGTTGAACTCGCAACAGTAGAGGCCGCCATTGAGGAAGAACTACAACGTTTTCTCAAGGAAGGGCCAAGCAAAGAGGAACTTGCAAGGGTTAATATGAGCCACTATGCATCCCAAGCACGCAACCTCGAGCAGGTAGGTGGCTGGGGCGGTAAGGGCGTAATTTTGGCTCGGGGTGAACTCTACCTCGACAATCCCAACGCTTACCTGGAAGCGTTAACCAAAATGCAAAACACCAGCCCTCAAAAGGTAAAAGAAGCCGCAGTAAAATGGCTTTCCAGTGGTGATTATAATCTGGAAGTACACCCTTTCCCCAAATACACTACTTCCGAGACTGGTGCAGATAGGTCTAAATTACCCGATACCGGTGAATTCCCCAGCATCCCATTTCCAGAATTACAGACCACGAAACTCTCTAACGGTCTAAAAGTGATACTTGCCCAACGCGACTCTGCGCCAGTAGTCGATATTCGCCTTATATTTGATGCCGGTTACGCTGCAGACCAGGGTGCTAAATTGGGAACCTCTAGCTATGCCATGTCTATGCTAAAGGAAGGGACTACAAAATTAAGCGCCTTAGAGATTGATGCCAAAGCAGAAATGTTAGGGGCCAGAATCTCGGCTGGTTCGAACATTGATACTTCTTCTGTACGGCTCAACGCATTAAAAAACAATCTCGATAGCTCCATATCCTTGTTTGCCGATATCGTAATGCATCCAGCCTATTCCGATGAAGAGATTGAGCGGAAACGTGCTCGATGGATAGCTGGAATCCAGCAGGAAAAAACCCAGCCGGTAAACATGGCTTTGCGGAATCTGCCACCTCTTTTATATGGTGAAGGACATGCTTATGCAGTTCCTCTCACCGGTTCGGGAACAGAAAGCTCTATCAGCTCCCTGAACCGTGAAGATCTGGTAAATTACCACAAAACCTGGATGCGCCCCGATAATGCCACTCTGGTTGCAGTCGGAGATATCAGCATGGGTGATCTGACAAAAAAATTAGAGCAGCACTTTGCGGATTGGAAAGCACCCGAAGAGCCGTTACCTACAAAGAATCTACAACAGGTTGCGCACCCAGAAAAAACCAGAATTTATCTAATTGATAAACCGGGAGCTGAACAGAGCATAATTATTGGCGGTCTCCTGGCTCCGTCGGAAACGATGCCACAGCGAGAAGCCTTACATATGATGAATGATATATTTGGAGGCACTTTTACCGCGCGAATTAATATGAATTTGCGGGAGGATAAGCACTGGGCTTATGGAGCCTATTCATTTATGACTGGGGCCAAAGGACAGCAACCGCTCTTAGTCTATGCACCTGTTCAAACGGACAAGACCAGTGAATCTTTAAAAGAGCTTTACAAAGAGCTCCAAGCCTATGTCGGCAATTCTCCAGCAAAAGAAGACGAGCTGCAGAAAATTAAAGACAAGCGAATCAATGAATTGCCCGGCCGTTTTGAAACAGTTCGAGCTGTATCAGGGGCTATTTCAGGCATGGTCACCTATGATCGACCTTTGAATTATATGGAAGATTATGCAAATGAAGTTCGCAATGTCGATCTATCTTCGATCCATTCGCTCGCTCGAGACACTCTAAAAGTTGATCAATTTACCTGGATTATCGTTGGAGACAAAACCAAGATAAAAGATAAAATTGGTGAACTTGGTATGGGATCTATTACCGAGCTCAAAGTAGATAAGGATTTACCTAGCGCATCTTCAACCGAAGAGGGATAAAAGCTAGCAATAGCGGCCAGCCTGTACCCTCATGTATGACTGGCCGCCTTCTATCGTTCCAAACGGATGAATACCAATGAAGAATAGAAACACTCCCTAATGCTACTCACCTAGTCAAAAATAATTGACATGCTACATTCAAACTAAAACTCCTTTCTCCAGCTCACAATACCCTCTATTAAATACCAGCATGACAATTAGGGATCCTCTGATCAACGAAGCATTTTTCCAGAATTAAGCTGAGCTGCTTGAAAAATTCACTTTATTACGCACAAACGCGTAATTTTCGCGTAATAGTCCCCTAATTTTTCATCTGAAACCCTCAATAGGTGGGTTTCAGGCGAACCACCCCTAGGCAGCCAAGTATTTTCTCCCTATTAATAAGTTGGTAAAGCCTGCCAGTAAGCACAGCCTCTCAGTATTTTTTACCAGTCCCCGATAGCGGACCTTGTCATAACCAAATACCCGTTTGATGTAGCGGAAGGGGTGCTCGACCTTCGCTCTTATCTGCGCCTTGATCTTTTCCGCTTTACGGAGTGCATCACGCCCTGGAAGAGTTTTTAGCTTGCTCGGCTTCATTGCTATATACCAATCCGCCTCCCGCTCTTTCAACTCTTCACGTTTCTCCGCACCAATGTACCCAGAGTCTCCCCAGATTCTTTTCTCCTCCCCGTGGAGAACTCGCTCTGTGGTTGTGACATCATGCGAATTCGCTGCTGTTGTATCTATGCTATGTATTACTCCGAGCACATCATCAACCCCGATATGCATTTTCATCCCAAAATGCCACTGATTGCCTTTCTTTGTTTGATGCATTTCCGGGTCACGTTCTTTCTTTTCATTCTTAGTTGAAGTTGGCGCAGAGATAATAGTGGCATCTACAATCGTGCCTTCACGCAGTACCATCCCATTCTCAGCAAGGTGTTTGTTGATTTCATCAAAAAGAGCTGCACCTAGCTGATTGAGCTCCAGTAAGTGGCGAAAGTTAAGAATCGTTGTTTCATCGGGAATTGGGCTACTCAAAGTCAATCCAGCAAAACTACGCATGGATTCAATTTCATACAGTGCATCTTCCATAGCGGGATCACTGAGATTGTAAAATAGCTGCATGCAATGAATACGAAGCATGACACTCAATGGATATGGCTGTCGGCCACGTTTACCTTGTGGGTAACAAGGAGTGATCTGAGCTTCTAGTCGCTGCCATGGGACGAGGGTTTCCATTTGAGAAAGAAACTTCTCTCGGCGAGTTATACGACGCTTTAGCTTATATTCTGCTTCGGCAAAGGTGACTTGGTGCATGATTCATCGTAGTCTTGATGGGTAGGTGAATATTACCAAATTGACTCAGAATTATTCAGAGGTTCCTTAGAGCTTCAACATCAAAAGCCTAACGCCTCACCCAGAAATAGAAACAACCTAAAAACCCAGCAGAAAAAAAAACAAAAGCTTCAATCAAACTTTAAAACAATTAAAAACATCCTTAAAAAGACAAAAACAAAACAAAATATAATCCCGACAAAAAAACAAAAATAACAACAACCTAAAAATAATTATTCATACGACAAGAGAAGCCTGATAGATTCCCCACTTCGACGCTCAAGCGAATATCAACAACCAAAAAAACTTGAAATTAGAACGTCGACAAAAGCAACAATAAACATAGAAATCTTCAGGAGCATCTAATGAATAAATCCTTGTCTGTATTTGCAGCCAGCATTTTAGCGCTCGCCGTGACCGGCAACGCCACTGCTGAGGACAAGCGTTATATCGTGACTTTCAAGCAGGGAAAAGGCGAATCCGTTAAGTCCTTTATGAAGAAGAGAGGCGGAAGACAGGCTGTTGAAATACGCCGCCAGAATGCGATGGCAGCACATATGTCTGCAACAACCCTAAAAGAAATGCGCTCGAACCCGGATGTTGCTTTTATTGAAGAAGACGTTAAGCGGTATCCGATGTCCCAGGAAACCCCCTACGGAATCACCATGGTGCAGGCAGATCAACTAGGTGATACTCAGGCCGGCAACCGCACAGTCTGTATTATTGATTCCGGCTACGACCTGGTTCACGAAGATTTGTCCGGAAACGCCGTCACTGGTACCAGTGACCCAAGCGGCGCAGGTAACTGGTATGAAGATCAAAGCGGTCACGGTACCCATGTGGCCGGCACTATCGCTGCGATGAATAATGGTACCGGTGTCGTTGGCGTGATGCCCAGCAGTAATATTAACCTGCATATTGTAAAAGTGTTTGATGGCGACGGCTGGGCCTACTCCTCCTCCCTAATGGCAGCCGCAGAGGTTTGTGCCGACAATGGTGCTAACGTCATCAATATGAGTCTGGGCGGTGAAAGTGCCAACTTCCTCGAAAGACGAACCTTTAACAACCTAAATCGCCAGGGAATCCTGTCCATCGCGGCAGCCGGAAACGACGGTAACACTGCGCACTCCTACCCAGCCTCATACTCCTCTGTTGTATCCGTCGGTGCTATCGATAGCGATAAAGCTATCTGGTCCTCCTCTCAGCAGACCAACCAAGTAGAACTCTCCGCGCCCGGTGTGCAGGTTCTATCTTCTGTTCCCACTGATACTGGCAGAATCTCTAGCTTAACCGTCGGCAGTGTTGACATCGAATCAGCCCCAATATCAGGCACCCCAGCTGGTGCAATCACCGGTTCAATGGAAGACTGTGGTACGGCTGAATCCGCTTGCACCAGTGCGGCAGGTAAGATTTGCCTGATTGCGCGAGGCAATATCAGCTTTGCGGAGAAAGTTTTAAATTGTGAGTCCGGTGGTGGTATCGGAGCGATTATTTACAACAATGAAGAGGGATTACTCTCCAGCGCAACCCTGAGCGATACTGTAACCACTATTCCTTCGGTTGGTATTTCTGACACTGACGGTGCAACTCTACTCACGCAGCTGAGTGCCAGCGTAGATTTGGAAAATGAGGCTACAAGCTACGAATATTTCAATGGCACTTCCATGGCTACCCCACACGTTGCCGGTGTTGCCGCATTGATATGGAGCCACTTCCCCAACTGTAGCAACACAGATATCCGCAACGCTCTAACGGCTACAGCCGAAGACCTCGGTGATGCGGGAAGAGATAATGCTTACGGCTACGGCCTCATCCAGGCAAAAGCAGCCTATGACTACTTGGATACCTACGGCTGTTCCGGCTCCTGATCCTATTCGGATTAAATAGGGCTTGAGTAAGAAAGGGGAGCAAAGCTCCCCTTTCCTTTGTCAGAACCGAGAAAAACCTGTTGAGAGTTTTTATAGATAGCCACAGGGTTAAGAAACTATTTGGGACTCAAGATATATCCACCCCCGTACGGAAATCGCTCTCAGAGAGTAATCCCTCAGCGAGCAGCTGCTTTAAAACCCCCGAACACCGTTCTCTCAAAGTATCACGCACTAATCGTACCGTCGGTGTTATTGACTGCCTCCCCGGAGATACCAACCATAGCTCCGTCGCCTTGGGTTTATAGTCACGCATAGTGGCCACTACCTGACCGGAAAGTAAATCCGCAGACATATCCAAACATGACTTAATGGCAAGTCCATAGCCAGAGGTACACCAACGCCGCACCAGGTCACCGTCATTCGACGACCTATTCCCAGACATACGTATCTTGTATATCTCTTCGCCCCGAAAAAACTCCCAATTATTGTGCACAATCTCGTGAAGTTGATAAAAAAGGCCATTATGTGCGGAGAGCTCCTCCGGTGTTTGCGGGGAACCGTTTTCCTGCAAATAGGCCGGGGTTGCACACAATAAACGGGGCACGTCACAAATCTTAAAACCATACAGGTTGGCATCCGCTGGGGGGCCGTAGCGCAACGCGATATCCACAGGATCCCGGTAAAAGTCCACTTGGCTATCACTGATATTCACTCTTAGACTCAGCCCCGGGTGTTCCTGCAACAATTGATCGAGCCAGGGAGTTACAAGGTTCCTTCCCAGGTCCGAGGATGCACCTATGCGAAGCTCGCCATCTATCTGACCGCTGTCTTCCTTGAGATTTTGCCGGGCGAGGTCCAAAGTCAGGAGGGCCTCCTCACATTTGGGAATAAACCTTTCCCCAGCACTGGATAGCCGCAATTGCCGCGTAGTGCGAATAAACAAGTCCGCTCCCAGCGCGCTCTCCACACGCTTGATCGCTGCGCTGGCAGTTGCAGTGCGTAAGTCGAGACTGGCGGCGGCCGCAGTGATACTGCGAAACTCGGCCACTTTAAGAATGACCCTCAAGTCTTCAAGCTGCATATTTTCAATATATTTTTGATAAAGATTCAAAGATTATAGTGTTTCTAGCGATGTAATCTAGATCTAGAATGACTTCATCAGCTCGACATCCCAGTCCTTACCCAGGAGGCAGCTAAGCTAGTCACTAGGTCTCCTCTGAAAGGATCAAGGAAAAGAGTACAAACCTTAATCCAACACATATTGAAACAAAGAGGTGTTCACATGAGCAGGCTCACTATCGTTGCCAACATTAAAGCCAAGGCCGACAAAATTGACCTGGTGAAATCTGAATTGTTAAAACTCATTAATACAACACGAGCAGAAGCTGGTTGCATTAATTACAACCTTCATCAAGACAATGACAATCCTGCACACTTCCTGTTTTATGAAAATTGGGAAACTCGCGATCTGTGGCAAACCCACATGAACAATAAGCACCTGGAAGACTATATGAAGGCAACCGAGGGCGCCGTTGAAGAGTTTGTATTGAATGAAATGACCGAGATTGATAACTAATCAAACTCGGTGTGTTATCCAGGTTCCCGCCTGGATAACACCGAGCTAATAAATACACTTCTTCAAAAGGCTTTCCCGGTAAATTAAGCGTAAAATCCCTTCGACGGAGCAACTCTTCGTCTAGAGCTATTCCCCAATAGCAACCCAGCCAAATAAAATATTAATCAACAAGTCCGGATTGCCAATTAAGGTTGATAATTACCTGTAAATTAAGCTGTCGGTTTATCTGGGTCGGCCATCCTTTGCACTCAATCAGACCCTATGCTTAAATTATTCCATTAACAGCCACTAATAAACATAATTAGCCTGAAGGATTTATGGAACTGGAATTTTTAACGGCAACCCTGTTTAACCTGGGCATTAACCTGATTTATACGCTGCTAGCGTTATTTATTGGTATCACCGCACTGATTACCATTGATAAGAAACTGCTTCGCTCTGTAGATATCGAAGGCGAGCTAAAAAATGGCAATATCGCCGTATCTATATTTGCATCAACCATATTGATATTTGTTGCCATCATTATTTCGTTTGGCCTCAAGGGATAGCACTATGCGCAAGTGGCTGGCTATCACACTGATACTTTCCCTCGCACTGATCACCCCTGAACTTGTACGGCGAGCGAATACACAGGAGCCGCCAACTAAAAGCACACCGGAAATCCCCCTTTCCGATAATTTACGGAGCTTTGGTAGCAGCGGCAGTCAGTTAGCCAGTATTGTGGACTCACAACAAGGTGTAGTGCGAGTGGTGGGTACCCGCTACCCTCTGGAAGAAAAAACCATCCAGAAAGTAGTCGACAAACGCTCACTGGAAGAGAGCGCTCATGTCTCAGTGTGGAACTGGCAGGGAATTGAGGCGGCGACAGCGTCCGCCCGGGGACTGGACCAGCAACACCACTTTGCCAACAGCTACCTGGTGGGGTTCAAGCCCTTTAAGACTCAACAGCTTTGGGTGCCTCTTTATACACTGGCTATGAATAAAGAGTACCAATACGATCACCTGCAATACGCCGGTTTGTCAGACATTTGGCAAACATCCCGGCAGGCCTATTACCAAAAGCGTGGTGACTGTGAAGACCACGCTATTTTACTGGCAGATTGGCTGATCGAATTGGGAGTTGATGCGCGGGTGGCACTCGGAACCCATAAAGGTCAGGGTCACGCCTGGGTAGTGGCCATCTTAAACGATCAAGAGTACCTGCTGGAGGCAACCAGCAAACGCCGCCAGACCAGCTGGCAAGCCATGCCCCTGGCAGCGCTGGCGGAGGGTTACGATGCGGAATTTCAGTTTAACCGCCACTTTTTCTGGGCGAAGAAAAACCCAACCCCCACTCGACAATACCGAGGAAATCACTGGGTAAAGAAGTCCCAGTTTATTCGCGGTTAATGCCCAAAGGGGGTGAGCGTTTACAGCCCACCCCTTTTATCCGTTTCAGATCAGATCGGAGATCCTGGCGGCAACGCTTTAACCGCACCAGGTTTTACTTCCAGCTTGCCCTGCTTAAAGGCATCGATGCGCTGTGCCTCATAGTAATAGTGCGCACTATAGCCCTCAGGATCATCGCCAAACAGCCGCATAGAACCAATTTCTTGAAGAAGTTTTGCCAGCTCCAAATGCGCTTTGGCCCGCACTGATTCGTCTGCCTTTGCATTACTGGCCAGTAACATCAACTGCTCGATATAGGCGTGATTAACTCGCTGGTGCACACTCGCCTGCAGACCGGTATAACCCTCACCCTGCAGAGCCAGCGCGCTCAAGCGCTGCAATAGGCTAGCAAACCCCGGTACCTCACTGCTGCGGGCACTCTGTTGATTCATTCGCGCCGCGCGCTGCGGGTCCATCAGGATTGATAGCGTATGCCCAGCAGCCGCTTCCGCCAGAGCCACCCCATCAAAAGCTACCCCCGTATATGAGGGGAAGCTCTCGATAGTACGTTCGTAGCCATAGGACTTGGGCGGAATCAGCTGCAAGACCTGCTCCGGCAAGGTGAGAAACTGCGGCGAAAGTGTATCCAACAGTGCATCAATTGCCCGCTGTTGTCGCTCTGCGGGCACCAGGGTATAGCTATTTTGATCGGTACCGTTGTAGACATAGTCATAGTCCAAGCCACCAATCAATTTGCCCACAGCCTCCGCCTGGTAGCGATGACCGTAGTACACAGGCACCAGGGTCTCTTCCAGGTCAGAGCGGGGCGCGGATAACGGCGCTGCCGCCGCAGAGAAGTTATCCAGGGCATGACGCCTCAAGTCGACCATCCGCTGGAATTCCATCAATGGGTCGGTGCCGTTGTCCCAAAGGTGTGAGACTGCGTGAGCATTATTGATGGTGCGGGAGTCCGGGTCTGAAATAAAGCGCAGCTCTTGTTCCCCGGCCTCAGCGATAACACTGTCGAGATAACTTTTTTCATCATCGCTCTCGCCATAGCCGTAGCGAACCGCCAACTTATCCCAACTGCCGATGCCAGTGGCGTAGGCATCTGTCAGGTCCAACTTACCTCCCAGCAGAGAGACCAGCGGAGCCGGGTAATCCATTACTGAAGCGCGCTCTTCGCTACTGGCAGCAAAGTTGTGCGCCAGCCCCAGGGTGTGGCCTACTTCGTGAGCGGATAGCTGACGGATACGGGCCAGGGCCATATTCTTTAGCTGCTCAGTACTGACGGTGTGGCCGCGGTAGGGCTGTACAAGCCCTTGAGCAATCAGAAAGTCCTGGCGAACACGCAGGGACCCCAAGGTAACATTGCCTTTTAGAATTTCGCCGGTGCGGGGATCGTAAACCGAATAACCGTAGGACCAACCGCGAGTGGAGCGGTGTACCCAATTAATCACGTTATAGCGAACATCCAAAGGATCGACGCCTTCCGGCAGAATCTCTACGCGAAACGCATTTTTAAATCCTGCTGCAGCGAATGCCTGGTCCCACCAGCTCGCCCCTTCGATCAGGGCGCTGCGCACCGGCTCAGGAACTCCGGAATCTACGTAGTAAACAATCGGCTCCACAACCTCATCGCTACCCGACTTCTTCTCCAGTCGATGACGGTAGATATAACGCTGGTCCAGAGGCTCTTCAATCGCCGTAGCGTAATCTCGATAAGCGAACGGGAAGTAGCCACTGCGGCTGTGAAAACGGCGGGGCTCATAGTCGTTATCTGGCAATTCAATCAGGGAGATATGCTGGCGCAGGGACACCAATGTAGGGGTCGGAACCACTTCGCGCAGATAGTTTCCCGGAGCTGATCCAGCAAAAGTTAGCTGGGCCTCAAACTCACTATTCTTGGGAAAGTTTTTTGTGCGGGGCAGATAAACTGCCGACTTGCTCTTATCCACACTGTAACTGCCCTGCTCTGCGCCCTTGAGACGTGTAGCAATGCCGTGCTGATCGCTCAACAGGAAGGGCGTAAAGTCCACCAGTACCGCCTTATCGCTCTGGGCAAGCACCTTGAAGCCCCAGAGTACGGACGAAGCGAAAGCTTCCTCAACCGCGCGGCGCTCAGCCGCATTTGCTGATTGGGCACGGTATTTCAGGTTCACCTGATGCAGTAAAACCTTGTTACCCGACTGCTGGAACTTCACCAAGCGGCTCTCACCCACCTGGTTGCGATCCAGGCCCACCGGGTTTGAACCCAGTCCCTGGGCCAGCCCAGTGAGCAAGAGCAACTCGCGCTCAAACTCATCGATCTCCAGCAACACCCGGCCGTTAGCCTCGTCCCAGTAAAAGTCGTGGAAGCCGCTGTGCCTATGCATGCCTGCGGTGTACTCCGCGATGCTCCCGGCCTGTGCCATTGTGCTGACTATCAAGAAGCACAGTGCGGCAATGTGCCTGCTTATGGACATTGAATACCCTCAATTTATTAAGTGTTATAGGCTAAAAATACAGAATACCCGCTGGAACATCCATGCTTGGCCATCACTCCCCGGGCCTGCGTCAGGAAAAAATGAAAAATATTTCAAGCTGCCTGCATCTGTTCGGCTACCCAGGCGCGTCACATTGAAAAGACACACAATAGGAAACCGGCATATGTGGAAGCCAATCGCACTTTCAACCCTGATAGGCCTCGGTATCAGTTCACAGGCATTGGCCCACGATTCTTTCCATGTCGATACCAGCACCTGCACAGTGTCTACAAATTACGCTATTGAAGTAGGCCCGGACTTTTTCACCGTCGAAGGGGAAGGCGGAAAACTGGTGACATTTCAGGTGCCCAACCAGCTATCAGTGGATGGTGAGTTGCTGCCCCTCAATTCTCAGCAGGAGCAACTGCTTCAGGAATACCGTCAGCAGCTTCACATCGCCGGTCGCGACACACTGGTACTCACCCTTGAGGCGGTCGATATCGCAATGGATGGCCTATCCATTGCCATCAGCACCCTCGCCGGGCCGGACCACCCGGATATCCTCGAACTCCAACAGTTTTCCGCCGACCTGATCCAGCGCACTGAGGACCGCCTCAATCAAGAGGGCGAGATCTACCAGCTGGGAAACGAGGAAATGGGTAACTATATAGAGAAAACCATCTCTGAAGAGTTTGAACCCCGTATCGAACGCCTCGCTATGGAGTCCGCGGGAACTATTGCCTGGCATGCCTTCAAAGCTGCCTTTACCGGCGGGGATAGCATTGAGGAACAGGCCACTGAAGAGGCGGAGCGGTTACTGGAACAGCGCGGTAAAAGTATTGAGCAGTCTGCAAACCGCTTGTGTACACAACTGGAATCCATCGATCGACTGGAAACCGACCTACATCAGCAGGTACCAGAACTCAGTCACTACGACATAGTTAAAGCCGGCCTGGTTGTCATCAATTAGGCGCTCTTGATTTTCATCCCCCAAACTCGGCCGCACTGCGGCCTCTTTTTTAAATTTTCCACTGTATTGTCACAGCCCCTGACGCTGCAAAAACTCCTTTGCGTCGGTGACACTTTGTTCAGCATTTTCGACATGGGACATATGCCCCATCTTCTGATATACGATTAACTCTCCATTAGGCAACTTGTCAGAGAAATACTTTCCTACGGACAAGGGAATAATTTGATCTTCTGCCCCCCAGATAAATAAAACTGGAATTTTAATAGTCTCCAAGTCCGGCAATGACTGGAAATTGATTGTGGCATTAGCAACCAAATTGATCGCTGTACCGCGATTCTTCTCATAGCGGGAAAGCAAATAGATTCGTTCCAACATTTCCCCCGACAGAGCCTGCGGATTGTAGAAAAATTTGGAAGCCAGCATTTTTCTCAATAATCCACGACTACCAATGTGCGCAACCATTTTTCGCCCCCAATGGCTGGTGGCAAATCGAGCAATACCAGCAGGCATTTCCAGTCCCTTGCCACATTTATAACCACCGGGAGAGACAAGAATAGCGGCCTTGGGTATATTCGGATGTCCTGTTAAATAGCGTAAAACCCCATTTCCACCAAATGAATGGCCAGCGATCACATAGTCCCTAAGTTTCAGGGTTGCGACAAATTCTGCAATAAAATCGGCAAAATGCTTAGGTGTATAAGTGCCTCCTGGTAACGGGTCGGTCAATCCATGCCCAGGTAAGTCCACCAAAATAACATGATATTTTTCTGCCAATTTTGTCGCCCAGGCATTCCAGGCGCTCAGTGAATCACCACCACCGTGAAGGCAAAGTATATTAACGCCATCAATTGGCCCCATCTCGCGATAATTAACGGATAAACCACCGGCTAGCGAAAGTTGATTAAAAGAGAATTTCAGTAGCTCATTGCGACTTAAACTGGGACTACAAAACGCCATCCACAGAAGCCAGAGTAGAATTAGAAAAAGAATTAAAACCAGCCAAAAAGTCATCGTTCTACCCGAGCCCCTCACCTTTATGCGCTGAAAAAGTGGCTGAGTTGGCGGAAATAGTAATACCGCAAGCAAAAGCTTGAAAATAATGGCCCAGATCCGCGCCCATTCAACAAGGATAGACGGCTCTCGTAACTGAAACTGGCTGCTACCGCCAAAGGGGGAAACAAGAGGGCCTCCAAATAATTCACCAACTACCCCAGCCTGACCTAAAAGACGTAAACATTAAGTGCTATTTACTTTAGAAGGCCCCCTAGTACTTCAAGTCACACAAAGGGTTATCTGGACATCTGAGCCTCCGTCGCCCGGCAAATAGCATCCAGGGTAAGGGCAATATCATTATCGGTAGTCGCCCAGGAACAGACGCTAATACGCAGGGCCGCTTTTCCTCTCCAGGTAGTCGTTCCAAACCAGCAAACGCCCTCCTCCTGTATGGTCCTGACTATCTCTTGAATGTCTTCCGCAGTGCCAATAGTTGCCACCACCTGGTTTAACACTACATCGTTAAGGATCTCATAGCCCATTTCTGCCAAGCCTTCGCACAGATGCTGGGCATGGATACAGCAGCGATCAATCATCGCCGCTACTCCCTTCGGGCCCATCTCCTGAATCGTCGCCCACACTTCCACCCCTCTGGCCCGACGTGAGAATTCTGGCACCATATCCTTGGGGGGCACCAGCGATCCCACTTGCAAGTATGGCGCCTGGGTTGTCATCACATTGTGTACAGCCCCCGGCTTTCGACAAATTGCCAAACCGCAGTCATAAGGCGTATTTAGCCATTTATGAGCATCTACAGCCCAGGAATCTGCTTGTTCTACTCCAGTAGTCAACACTGATTTCACTGGAGATGCCGCTGCCCACAAACCAAAGGCACCGTCGACATGTACCCAGGCACCTTTGGATTTAGCTTCGAGAATTATGTCTGCAAACGGATCAAAACTGCCGGAGTTTACGTTGCCCGCCTGAAGGCAAATAATGGTGGTTTCATCAACCTCGGGAAAAGTATCTGCTCGCACCCTCCCCTGTTCATCACAGAGCGCTTTAATCACCTGATCCATACCAAATCCAAGAATAGAGAGCGCCTTGTGAACTGTGACATGGGACTGTTCAGAAACAACAATACGCAGTGGCGGCGCACCGGCTAGCCCGCTTTTTGCCAGGTCGATATTTAATTTTTGATAAAGCGTATTTCGCGCAGCAGCCAAGCACACCATATTGGCCATAGATGACCCTGTGGTGAAACCCACACTACTTTCCATCGGCAAGGTTAACAATTCCAATATCCAGTTTGCCGCAATACGCTCCAGATAAATTGCAGAAGGCGCCGACGCCTCCAGAACCGCCACTTGGTCCCAAACGGCGTTCATTACCGCCGCGCCCATAGAAGCTGGCGTAGCCCCACCTACCACCAATCCGAAAAATCGCCCACCGGTACTGGCAACTGTTGCCGGAGAACCATAACGATGCAGGCTCTCGACAACAGCCTCTGCCGGTTCCCCAGCCCGGGCCAAGTCGCTGTTAAAAAATTGCATTTGATCAATATCAAAGGCGGACGGACTTACGCGGCGATCGCGAATATCGGAAACATACTCCTCAGCGTACCGCGCTGCCAGGGATAGTACTTCTATGGCATTAGAAAAATTTTTGCTGTCATTATTATCCATCTTCGCCCCCTCAACTCCTTTTCCAGTACCTGATCTAGTATAAAAAATTAATTACTCTATTAGACTTAAACTAATAAAAAATTAATTAAAACGATACGAACAATAAGGACAAAAACACCTATCTTTATGGCAAGAATCGCTTTTAGATAAAGTTGAAATAACAATAAACCTGGCACGTTTGAAGACAAGGATTAACTTGAAAGGACTTTTTATCTAGTGCTATCTTCTGCCCCAACATAACCAGTCGGGGCTCATACAGTGTTTGCTTACTTGGGGTTTATCTCGCTGGTATGGATGGTTGTAGGTGTTACATTGGCAGGAGCAAAATACTCTGGCTATAGCCATTCAAGACAATTCTGTAGCGAACTAGGAGCCGTTGGAAGCCCAACCCAGAAGCTCTCCCCCTCATCAACAACTACCCACTTGGCATATTATTCTTCTTATTTGGCCTGCATATAATTCAAATTGAACAGGCCCCAGTTGTACTTACCATCATTGGAGTTTTAATTATCATCCACGGTATTGGAACCTGGGTTGCGGGTTATTTTCCTATGGATGCAGATCCCTATACAAAAACCCCTAGTCTTGAATGCCAGATACACTCCTGGGCGGGGATGCTTATGTTGTTGTCTTTACTCATTGCGCCATTGCTAAGTACTTTCAGTAGTTACTTCTCAATAGAATTCAGGCTATTTAGTACAGCCTGCTTGCTCGCTTCTATCTATTTTACTGTTACCTTAAAAAAAGCCTACGAAGAAAAAACCAACCCCGGTCTGCACCAACGTCTCAGCTATGGAGCACAGTTGATATGGTTAACGGGGCTTTCCTTTAATCTGATAACGAGCTGACAAATAATTTATAGCAACTTGGAGTGATCAATCTGATAACGCTTCGAGAACAGTAAAAGCCCCTTCTGGGAGAAAGTAATCGCCCTGGAGTCCGCTCTTCTTACCGCCCACTGCTTTGCCAAGGCATCTTCGAGTATCCATTGACCCAAGCTGCCTGCAAGGTGGCTTTTTCGTTCGCTCCAGTCTAAGCATGACTTGCAAACAGGGCGCTTACGCTGCTTAAAACTAGCTACGGCTGCCCCTCGCTCCTGAAAAAATATTTCACCCTCTCTAGTCAAGGAAACTTGCTGTGATTGCTCGGAGAGCAACTCACTAGCCAAGAGGGCCTCGTACAATAGTACACCAGCCATTCCTGCTAAATGGTCATAGCAGATGCGGGACTTCCTTAAATCTGGATCTGCGGGTCCAGTGGTAACTTTTTGAGGTACCAGGGTGCTACTCAGATTGAGCAGTGCCTCTAGCGCTTCGGCAACTTGATGACTCGCCAGCTGAAAGTACTTGTGCCTACCCTGCTTGCGAACTATCAGCAGCTTGCTATCTACCAGCTTGAAAAGATGGTTACTTGCAGTCTGTGCAGTCACATCAGCCTCACAGGCTAACTCTGTTGCTGTCAGTGCTTTTCCACTCATAAGCGCCATCAATATTTTTGAGCGCGCCCGATCCCCAATCAAACTGGATATTACCGAAATGTCAGGTTCCATGGTTATCCTCGCAACAGTTCGCTGAACACCGAAGTATAGAAAATTAAACCATCTAGAATGCCAGCAAATTATGAATAGAGGCAACTTAGATGACTGTTACCTGTTTTATTGAATACAAGATCGATCCGTTTAAGCTTGATGCTTTCCGGCAGTATGCTGAGAACTGGGGCAAGATCATTCCCAATTGTGGCGGACGACTATTAGGATATTTTCTACCTTCTGAGGGCACCAACTTTCAGGCCTTTGGTATTATTAATTTCGATAGCTTGGCTCATTATGAACAATATCGAAAACTGCTTAAGCAGTCTCCTCAGGGCAGTGAAAATTTTCAGTTTGCGACGAGAGAGAAGTTTATTCTTGAAGAGAAGCGAAGCTTTTTAAATGCTGTGCCAGAAACCTACCTGAAGTTCCCACAGGAAAATCACTGATGATCGCCGTCATATTTGAAGTTACACCAAAGCCTTCAGGAAAAGACAAATATCTGGCCGTTGCAGCCGACCTAAAAGAACACCTAACCAGCTTCGATGGATTTATCTCTGTCGAGAGATTTCAAAGCCTCAATCAGCCAGAAAAAATTTTGTCACTCTCTATTTGGCGGGATGAAGAATCTGTAGTGAGCTGGAAAAATCACAAGGCTCACTGTGATGCACAACACCTAGGAAAAAAACAACTATTTGACACCTATCGTATAAGGATTGGAAAAATTCTTCGGGATTACTCTATGCAATAAATCAACAGTCAAATTTGACTCAAACTATAAAGCCTCTGCATCTTGTTCTTTTACTGAAAAACAGAACGCAGAGGCCCCCATTCCTAAAAACGTACCGACCAAAATAATCGAATTACATTGGCAGAGAAACTATAAGCGGGTTCGTCACCGGGACTGATAGATGTAGCTGAACCGTGTACTGTGACATCGAGAAAGTCATCGTAGTCAAATAGAATATGATCCCAGTAAAGATTAATTGTATTCCTGCGATTTAATAGAGACCAGCGCCGTGGCAACTCATAGGACACTCCCAGGCCAAGGGCCAAGGTTGTGAAATTGCTCAACTCCTTATCACGAGCACGAAAGTTGGTAGCGTTGAGATAGGGAAAAAGGTCACTGTAAAAATCTGCACTACTCTGCTGATAGTAACGGATCTTTCCTTCAAAAACCCACTCGTCTTGTTCTTTCCAAGGATGGGTATAGCGAAACTCTACATTGTCTGCAACGATTCCCCAACTATCCGCATAGTGTCGATACTCCCCTTTAATCGCTGCGCGATAGGGCAATCTATATTTGGCCCTTAGGGCAACCGCATCACTGTTTCGAGTTCTGGGGTAAACCTCGGCCTGATAGCTAAATCCTGTTCCAGATGCTTCATCGAGATACCTAACACTGCGATAAGGGTTGTTGAGATACCCTTCATCCGATACAGTTTCGACACTCACCTCTGCAATCAGCTTTTGCGTGAGAATCTGATTCCAACTAAATGCGTAGCGACGGTGTTGCGCTTCCTCGGCAAAATTATCGTCGCCATTGCGGAACACATCATCACTTCCGTAACTAACCCGCAGGTCGATAGTACTTAAATCGCCAAAGAAACCCTGACTGATGCCGAAAGCAACGGTTTGTGCCTCGTAGTCATTCTCAGAACTGTTGGTGTACCCCACGCTGATCGTAGTTTTATCCACCAGGTAGTCAGCGCCCAAAGAGTACTCATCCCGTTGCTCCGAATACTCACTGGCCGTGGCCTCCACATCAATAGAGGCCCCGGAAATCATGTCCACATAGTAATTGGCAGACAGGGAAACATTATTGCCAACATTCTGGCGAATCAATACTGAAGGCCCATCAATGGTCACTCCACCACCGCTATAGGCGTGATACATATTGTCTGCCCGCTCTTCGGGAAGCACTGCGGCCACGGCAGCGAGCGGTGCCAAAAATGCCAACCCGCCCCAGCGAGATAGAAGCTTAGTTACAACCACATCCACCTCCACTGCCTCCTTCAGCTCCACGCGCAGCTTCGCGAGCTTCATACACGTGATTCATATAGCGAGCAGCTACCGGATCCTGCTCAAAGCCCATAATAGGATCCGCAAGAAATTGCCGTTCGTAGGGTGCAATCCACGGGTTAACAGTGCAACCTGTACTCATCAAGAAAGTGCAAACTAGCAATAGTGCACGCATGACACTACTCCCGAATCAATTCCTTAATCATTTTTTTATAGGCAGCTTCATCCCCATCACGATAACCTTTATGGATATAGCGAACGTTGCCATCACGATCAATAAATACGGTGCTGGGCATAGCGGCAACACCATACATTTTGCTCACTTCCCCTTTGCTATCAAAAAGAATCGGAAAATCCACTGGAATTTTCGCTAATAGCGAGTCCGCATCCTTACGCTGTGCATCCACATTGACTCCCCAAACCTGGAAGCCAGCAGCTTCATAGCGAGCATGTAGCTGATCCAACAGCGGCATTTCCTGACGACAAGGGCCACACCAGGAAGCCCAGAAATTCAGCATAATGACATCGCCGCGCTGCTCTGCAAGCCTCAAATTTCCGCCTTGGTTGGAACTCAAGGTAAAATCCTTAGAGGGCTCTGCGGCGGAAGCCTGTGACATCGATAAAAGCAGCGTCAGGAAAGCAGCCAGGTATTTCATGGAAGAGTCCTTGTTATTTTTTGATGATCAATTAAAAAAAGATGGTAAGTCCCAATTGGGCAGACAGATTATTGGTGACTTGGGCCTCGCCAAATAATTCATGCTCAAAAACATGGTCGCGAACATCCAGGCGCACTGCGAGCCAATCGTTGGCAAGCATTCTCACTCCTGCACCAAAGTTGTAAGTGAAGTGCTCCTCGTCAGCAAACGAGGTATTTCCCACACCTCCCGCAACATAAAAATTGGCATTAAAAGCCCAGTCATCAAATACAAAGTACTCACCCTGGAAAATATTCCAGCCCACAGAGGTATTGTAATAACTGAGTTCACGCTGCTCATCAGTCAACAGCGGTGCTGCACCGCTCAATCTTTCAAAGCTGGATTCTCCCAACTCAGTCTGGGCATAGGTGGCCTCAATAAAGAAATCTTCGCTGATATGGTAGGCCGCTGAAGTGCCGTACAGGGAGTTTGAGCCAAAATCCTCGACATTGATAACACCAGCAAACAAACCAATTTCTATATTTTCACTATCTATCAGGGCGTCACGTATCTCTCGCCGCTCCAGTTCAGGTGCGACAATATCCGCAAGTACTTCATCATCCTGCTGAGCACTGCATACCTGGGTCCCCACCAGTGCGGAAAGCGCCGCAGAGCCTACAGATATACGTCGAAACCAAGTTTCCACTCGACTATCTCCTGATTATTTTCCTGCGTAGTAAGCAAGTAGTGATTTGTGTATTCAGCCCTGATGGCAAAACGGCGCGATAAGTAAGTACGCAACCCTACGCCCGCCAACATCGTTGTATCTTGCCGATCTTCGGTGGCAACGATAGTTGCGTTTGGAGAGGTAACATTTATCCCGGCTCCCAAAACAAAATAAGGGGATATTTTCCAACGTGGAAATGGCTGGTGGACCATTGCCACCTGATAGACTTGGCTGTCTGAATAGGAACCTACCGCCTGGGTTGCACGTATTTCAGTAGCCAGATTGACAGTAAATTGGTAGCCCAGGCTAACTCCCAGAGAGTCCGCTCCAGCAAAATCACCGTAATTCATACCTAGGTAAAAGTAACCGTCGTCAACATCGGAAAAATCCGGCAGAGGAACTCGAACAATTTCTCCATTTTCTCCGTAGATTTCACGTAAGTCGTCAACTTTTACCCAGCCACTTTTATTGCGTGAAGTAAGCACTTTTACCCAGTCGGTGCGGCGTTTAAGCAGCCAAATTTGTTCACCATACTCAGCGACATAGAATATCGGGTAACCGCGCCCCGGGCCTCGGTAAATATTAATAAATGCATTACCGACTGTAACCGGCTCTGCATCCTCAAGGCCTCTATATTTTTTCTCAGTCTCAGTCTCAGTCTCAGTCTCAGTCTCAACCAATTCTTCTTGTGGGGTATCATCTGAATAATCAGATTCCATCAAAGTTTGTTCAGAAGAAGCCTGCCCAGAAAAAAGTAGCAGCAATACAAATACCGCGAAACTGCCAATAGAATTTTGGTGTAACTTCAACATGCTTTAATCTGCCGGCGCCGCAAAAGGATCGTTATAGTATTGAGCGCCAATATCAAACCACTCGGCAATCAAGCGCAACTCGGCATCTTCTAAGTACCCTTGATGTGCGCCACCACTTTCAAAGAGAGAAAAAACGAGCTCTCAAGAGCAGAGCTCGTCAAGGGAGAGGAAATATTGACGGTAACCATTACCGGAATCGGATCACCGTTACTGTCGAGAACTAATTCACCATCCTCATCAACCTCGTAAACAGGATTTCCATCATCATCAAATTCCTGTACAAGCCGCGGTGTTAGCACCCCACTGGATAACTCCAATTCAGCGCGATCGGCCACCAGCTCGGAATAGGAAACAAACCAAGCATCATTAACAGAGGAAGCCGAGGTTGTGAGATCTAATTGCCCATCGGGTATTTGAGTTGCTCCAGCAGCATCAACAGGAGAGTGACAGACTGTACAGGTATAATCAGCTATTACTGCTCCTGTACTATCCAATACTTCACGGGGGAAATCCCAGAGCGGCTGAATATGTTGTTCATAGTGAATGACGATTCGACAATTACTTTCCCACTCTGTTAAACAGGTGGATTCCACCGGTGCATCCGTACTCAAATCACCGTATGAAAGCAATAACTCATCATCCTTAGTCCGTACCGCAGGATCAGTCCATAAATCGGTAAAGTGCAGATCTCCTTCAAGTTCAGCCTCACCAATATAACGGGCCAATAATTGAGCCATAGTCTCGCCCATTTCCGCCAGTAGCGCGGGCTCAGTATTGGCAAATGGTGCTGCCGAGGTCGGCGCTCCAACCCAAGCTGATTCCAACTGCATATCCGTGCGGCCATGAGGAGCTTCGCTATCGCTAGTATGACAACCGTTACAACTGCGCACTTCACCCGCTTGTAGTTGTAACCAGTTGTTATGACTATCGAAAATGCGTTTTCCATCCGCATCGACAACGGATATTGCCAGGGGCATATCTGCGGGAACTTTTACCCTTACGGAACCGTCGGGCTGGATTGGGGTATAACCCAATATTTCACGCATGCCCTGATTACCATTGCGGCCAAATGCCGCTCCATCAAAGTCCAGAACATCATCATCGGGAATGCCCACGGCCTTGGAAATTTTCAGGAATCGTGCAGGCCGAAAATCTGCTGTGGTTTGGGCGGGATCCGCCAAGGTTTCGATTCCGGCAATATCTTCACCATCAAAATCATAAACACTGCGAATATCCAGGATTCCGACAGATTCCTCCACCAGATCTGCATCGACATCGACTCCCGGGACGGGGTCTGGAATATAGGTGGGTTCAGTGCGAGGCTCCAGAGTAACCCCTTCGGATATCATTTCTCCCTCTTCCACAACCACAATAGGAAGCTGGGTACCGGCGATATAATCGTAAATCCACAGGCCGTAGAGTGGGTCTGCCAATTGAACTTCTTCGTCTTCGGTAAGAGTATCCGGGCAGGTCTCCAGCAGCTCGGTTTCTTCATTGATAACCCGGCATTCACTCCAGGTTACCAACAAACGACTTGTCCCATCGTAGAATGGCCATGCGGAAGCAAAAGTACCATGGGGAGAAATAGTATCGTCGGTAGTGACTTCTCCAACAGTGATAGAAGCCTGCCCGACCATTTCACCACTTTGCTCCGGCTCACTGTAGGCTTCGCTATAAACAATTCCATCGATAGTCACGAGATCGCCACCATAAGTGAGCCCAGAGGGAGCGCGCAACGTTACCAAAAGGCGGCCATCCGGCATTTCGTGCGGTCGATTGAAGGCGGCCTCAGTCTCTTCTGTACCCGTATTTTGACTGTGATAACCGTAATAAACCGCCAGGTCAGAACCATCTGGATTTACTGTATATAAGCTTAATTTATCGATACCTGCCGCATTGTCCCAGCGGTTAAACAGGACCCGTCCATCGCTCAATACAACTGGATTTAAATCATGGCTCTGATTAAACGATATTTGAGTGATATCGGTTCCGTCCGCTTCCATTACATGGAGTACAAATGCCGGCTCCTCTCGATTTTCAGTCAGGGCCGAGAATTGCGGTTTACCGTCATCCAGTAAAAGAGCTCTGGAGCGCCGCTGGCGGGTAGAAGAAAAAATAATGCGTCCATCGGGTAAAAAAGCGGGAGCGATATCCTGGCCTTCTTCAGCAGTTAAATCTGACTCAATTACCCGATTGAGTTCTTCTGTTTCGGTGTTGTATACCCAAATATTCCAGGTAGGCTGCTCATCGTCATCAGCGTCTTCTATTTCCGGTGCCCGCATAGCAAATATAAGCTGGCTGCCATCTGCTGAAGTATTCAGATCTTTTACATCGTAATCACCGTCAAATATATTTGCAGTAATGACAGTTTCTGCAGCACTGGCGGTTGCACGCTCTTTTAAAATCAGTTGAGCTCCGGCAAAAAATTCCCCGGGCTCATAAATATTATCCTGAAGGAGACTGCCATCATCGTCACTACTTAATTGACGAAGTACAAAAGCAACAGGATAGTCCTCCACCACGGGATCTTCGGCTTGGTCTTCACCACCACTGGAACTGCCACCGCCACTACAGGCCGTCACCAATAGCAAAAGCGGTAGCGCACGCAAACATTTCATTTTTGTTATCCACCCGGGTTTGGCACGAGCAGCACACGCCTTTTTTGTGCTCTTAGCCTAAGAACTTTTTTATACGGCTTTGACCGCTGAGGCTAATTCTCGCAAGTTGCGCACAAAAAGTTTGCCAACTGGGACGCAAATATTGAAAGTCATTCTGACATTGTTGAAATCTGCTTTTAGACTGCTTTGCCACATCCCAGTGATCTCACCGACAAAAATAGTCCAATGAAAAATAATTCGTCTCGAGCGCGTGTACTCCGGCTCACCACGGTAACCGCACTGCTCGGAGTAGGTTTGTGGAGTAATTCTGCCCTATCAGCATCGCAGGACCAGGCTCTCCAAATTCACAGCCGCATCACCGGAACCATTCCCAGCGAGAGTGTATTGCTGGATATGGCAGAGGATATAGAAAACGGTGATCCCACCGCTGCGGCGTATACGGCAATGGAGAATGACGCCTTCTATAATGTCACTCTAAAAAATCTGGCCACTCCCTGGACTAATGAGGAGCAGGACGTATTTGAACCATTAAATGATTACACTGCGACGGTAATCGGCATGGTTCGGGACGATATGGACTTCCGCCAACTGCTCTCGGCAAATATTCTCTACACCGGTGATATTTCTGGCCTGCCCTCCTACAACACGGGAAATAATGACCACTACGAGACACTGGAAGCCGGGGGTTATTCCCTGCAGGATAATCTGGTGCAGGAAGCTCAATCCTCTCTCAATGGTCTCCCCGCAGATGCCACCGCCGGCGTTCTTACCAGCCGCGCCGCCGCCAAGGCTTTTTTTAGTGCGGGAACCAATCGCGCCATGTTTCGCTTTACCATGCTCAATCACCTGTGTAACGACATGGAGCAGGTGCAGGATACTTCCCGCTCACCGGATCGTATTCGCCAGGATGTAAGCCGCAGCCCTGGGGGCGACAGTCGGGTATTCCAAAATAACTGTATCGGTTGCCACAGCGGCATGGACCCCATGGCACAGGCATTCGCTTACTACGACTATGTATACGATGCAGACAATGATCCCGATGGTGAAGAGGGAGCCCTGGATTACAACGCAGCCGGTGATATAGATCCAGAAACCGGCAGCCGTGTTAAGGCCAAAAATCTGATCAACAGCGGCAATTTTCCCCACGGTTTTATTATTCCCGACGACAGCTGGGTTAACTACTGGCGCGAGGGCATAAATATGCATCTGGGCTGGAGCGACACCTTATCCGGCAACGGCAACGGCATCAAATCCCTGGGAGAGGAGTTGTCTAACAGCCGAGCTTTCGCCAAATGCCAAGTAACTAAGGTGTTTCGCCAAGTTTGTCTGCGCGAGCCGGAAGATTCTACCGACCGCAACCGAATCGAAACTATTACCGATGACTTCAGCAATACCGGCTACAAACTTAAGCAGGTATACGCAGACACTGCGGTTTACTGCGCGGGAGATTAAAAAATGAAAACCTATAAAAGTCTCCCAGTGATAGAAAATACACTGATAGTTCGCACGCTTCGTATCGCTTCACTGTTTTGTGCTGCCCTGGCAATCAGTGCCTGTAGTGGTGGCAGTGGAGAGGGCACCGAAAGCCAACCGGATACCAGCGACAACGATGGCACCGCTGCCTATTCCGGACCGGATCCTGAAACCGATGATGTCAATCAATATAAACAGTACATCTGGGATAACCTGGCGGCGACAAATCGATGCGGCAGCTGTCATATTGAAAATAACCAGAGCCCACATTTTGTCCGCGGCGATGATATCAATGCTGCCTACGATGCCGGGCGTGAGTTAATTAACTTATCAGTTCCCGATGAATCCCGTTTGGTAACCAAGGTTGGTGGTGGGCACAATTGTTGGCTTTCCAGCGATGATGCCTGTGCGGAAATTATTACCAACTATATCGAGGAATGGGCTCGGGCTAGCGGCGGCCTAAGCAATACAATCACCCTTGTCGCACCTGTCGAGCGTGAGGTGGGTGCCAGTAAAAGTTTCCCCGAATCCAGCGGCAGCTTTAGCACTACAGTTTACCCTCTGTTGCGCAGCTATTGTGCCAACTGTCACAGTGAAGATGCGACAACGGCACAAACCCCCTACTTTGCCAGCTCTGATGTCGATCTCGCCTACGCATCTGCGGTCAGTAAAATTAACCTGGATTCTCCGGCCGACTCCCGTTTCTCTGTGCGCCTGGGCAGTGAATTTCACAACTGCTGGGATGACTGCTCAGATAACGAAGCGGAAATGACTGATGCGATCCAAGCCTTTGCCGACACTATCAGTGTCACCGAGGTAGACCCCGACTGGGTTATCAGTAAGGCACTGCGCCTCACAGATGGCATTGTTGCGAGTAGTGGCGGCCGTATAGAGAGCAATGCAATTGCTCTCTATGAATTTAAAACTGGCAGCGGCACCACTGCCTACGATACCTCCGGAGTTAACCCTGCAATTGATCTCGCCCTATCTGGCGATGTGGAGTGGATCGACTCCTGGGGGCTGCAATTGAAGGGGGTAAAGCACAGGGGGCTACTGCAACCAGCAGCAAACTTTACGATACCCTCACAGCCACCGGTGAATACTCAATTGAAATCTGGGCGGCACCCGCCAACGTCTCACAGGATGGGCCCGCGCGTATCGTCACCTATTCCGGTGGCGATGATATTCGCAACTTCACTCTCGGCCAGGATCAATACAGTTACACCGTGCAAAACCGCAATGACAACACCGATGCGGACGGTATGCCTGCCCTGGCAACCGATGATGCCGACCAGGTTGTACAAGCCAGTCTCCAGCATGTGGTGGCCACTTACGATCCAATTAACGGACGCAAGCTTTACGTTAACGGTGCAAATACCGGGGAGCCAGACCCAAGTGAATCCGGTTTACTCTCTACCTGGGACGATACCTTTGCTCTCGCAGTAGGCAGCGAAGTCAGTAACGGCAACAGTTGGGAAGGCTCCATTCGCCTTTTGGCAATTCACTCCCGCGCCCTATCGGAAGAGGATATTGCTACCAACTACGAAGTCGGCGTCGGTGAAAAATATCTGCTGTTATTCAAAGTTGAAGAGCACACAGGCATTGCCGAAAGCTATGTCATGTTTACTGTGCAGCAATTTGATAATTATGCCTATCTGTTTAGTGAACCCACCTTTGTCAGCCTCGACGACAGTGTCGATCCATCTGGAATCGCCATTGAGGGAATGCGTATCGGTATTAATGGCCGCGAAGCGGAGGTGGGCCAGGCCTGGTCCAAGTTATCCACTGCAGTCGACAATAGCTACGTAGCAGGTGAGGGCCAGCAGCTTTCCAGGCTCGGGACCATTATCACTCTGGATAAGGGCCCCCTCGATGATGAATTTTTCCTGACCTTCGAAAAAATCGGCAGCGAAACCTATAACCGGGTTGAGGCCACTCCAGCTGAACCTGCGGATGCCGCTGATCTGGAAGCGCAATCGCGCATAGGTCTGCGCCGATTTGAACAAATCCATGCAAGCCTGTCCCAGGCGACCGGAGTCTCCATGTCCCACCCGGATATTTATGAAACCTGGGAAACTGTGAAACGCCAGCTTCCGGTTGAAAGTGACATTGAAGGATTCCTCGCTGCACAGCAAATGGGTATTACCCAGCTGGCAGTGAAGTATTGCAGCACCCTGGTGGACTCCAGTGAGCGCAGCAGCTACTTCAGTGGATTTGACTTCAGCGCTTCCGCAGACACCGCCTTCGACAGCGCCAGCAAACGCGCGCAGATAATTGATCCGCTCATGGAAGGTTTGCTTGGCCACGAGATGAACTGGCATGACGGCAGCGTCTCGCAGCTTGCCAGCGCCCCGGACCTGGCCTCTGTAGAGACAGAACTGGATACGCTTATCGACACCATGACCGCCTGTGGCAGCAGCTGCGATTCAGGTCGCACAGAAACTACGGTGAAAGCCGTATGTGCTGCCGCCATGGGCAGTGCCATGATCCTGATTCACTGATCGCATAAAAAAGACTAGCGGCTTTGTCGGCAAAACTTTCGCCGGTAAAGCCCCTCCACAATAAAGAGCCGGCACACCGAAAACTATATCCGGGAATATTATGAGCAAGAAAAAACACTTTGATCTGGACCAGCCCCTACGGCACCCGGACCACCACCGCCCGGTAACACGCCGCGACTTTCTCGCTCAAGGCTTCCGAGCGGGTATGGGAACAGTGCTGGGCGGTTCTGTCTTCAGCTTGTTTGCCAATCCCCGTAGTGCCCATGCAGCCCTTTCCTCGGACCTGGAAGCACTGCGAAAAACCAATGGCGGCCCCTGCGATGTCAGTGCATTCGGTGCCGGTAAAATTCCTTTTATTTGTTTCGATCTCGCCGGCGGCGCCAATATCGCAGGCTCCAATGTGCTGGTAGGTAAAGAGGGCGGACAAATGGATTTTCTCGGCACAGCCGGCTACAACAAGCAAGGCCTCCCCGGAGATATGGTTCCCTCCCTCGGTGATGAATTTATCAATACTGACCTGGGTCTCGCCTTCCATAGTGACAGCGGTATGTTGCGAGGCATTCTGGAAAAAATCGCTGCTGGCACAGCATCGGCGACCAACGGTGCTGTTATTCCCGCTCGCTCGGAAAATGACACCGGCAACAACCCACACAATCCCATGTACGGTATTAACCAGGCGGGAGCCAACGGTTCCCTGCTGGCCCTGATCGGCTCCAGCTCCAGTGATTCCGGTGGCAACTCCATGGCTCCTTCCGCCATGATCAACCCCGAAGTTCGCCCCACCAAAGTGGATCGCTCTTCCGACGTTACCGGCCTTGTAGATGTAGGAGACCTGGTGGGGCTGCTCAGTCAGGAGGACACTGTCGCAGTGATGGAGTCCATGTACCGTATCTCCGAAGCAAAACTCAGCAACGTAAATACTAAAGTCAGCACCGATGCAGTCATTAAAGACCTGGTGCGTTGCGGCTATATGAAAAGTGCTGACCTGGCTGATCGCTTTGGCAACCCGGCCGATTTAAATCCCGAATCCGATCCTGATATCGTCGGGCCATCCGGTGTTTTTACCAGTTCAGAATTGAGTGGAGACAGAGAGTTCCAAAAGACCGCCTCAGTGATGAAGCTGGTCGTCAATGGATATGCCGGTGCAGGCACTATTACCATGGGTGGCTATGACTACCATACCGGCGACCGGGCCACAGGAGAGATTCGCGATTTGCGCGCTGGGCGCTGTATTGGCGCTTGCCTGGAGTATGCCGCCCGCCGCAACCAGCCCCTGATGATTTACGTTTTTAGTGATGGTTCCGTTTTCTCCAACGGAATGCTGGACGACTCGGTAGAGGGCCGTGGCAAAGGCGTCTGGACTGGCGATGACCAACAGACAGCCGCCTCATTTTTCCTGGTATACAACCCGGCGGGCCGACCACAATTACTCGGTGGCACAGCGGACGAGCAGGCGATTCACCAGCAACTAGGCTATATGCGCAGCTCCGGTGACGTAGAAACAACGTCCACCCCAGCCGCTAACAACGTCAATTTATTAGTGGAAACTGTAGTGCTCAATTATATGGCCCTGCACGGTGAGCAAGGTAATTTCTCAACCTTATTTCCGAATCACGGTCTCGGCGATAGTAACTTACAAGACAGTATGACTGCCTTCGCCCCCATTATTTAAGTTGGATAAGTGATGTTCCGCTTTTTTAAATTGCTATTACTGTGTAGTGCCACACTTTGCGCAATTCCTTCGGTGGCCGAATGGCACTACGCTGAACGTGCAATTATGGGAACCCAGGTTCGCCTGCAACTTTGGCACGAGGACGGCATTGAAGCCGAGCACCTTATTGAGGAGGTCATGACAGAGTTTCATCGACTTGACGATCAGCTCTCGCCCTATAAGGAAAACAGTGAACTATCACTCGTTAACCGCACAGCTGGCCGGGGAAACGTCAATATTTCCAAAGAGCTCACCAACCTGATTGATAAATCCCTTTGGTTTAGTCAGCTCACCGATGGTGCATTCGATATCAGCTACGCCACCCTGGGCAAGCACTATGATTTTCGCCAGCAGAAACAGGCAGACGCCCAGCTGACGGACTCGTTGTTAGAAGCGTTGAATTACCGCCACTTAAAACTGAATAAAAAGGCCAATACACTCCGTTTTGGCCACGAAAACACAAAAATAGATTTAGGGGGCATTGCCAAAGGCTATGCGGTTGATCAGGCAATTGAGATCCTCAAGCAGGCAGACATTTGCTGCGCCAGTGTCAGTGCCGGTGGCGATGCACGCATGCTGGGAGATAAACAGGGGCAACCCTGGTTAGTGGGTATTCGCCACCCCCGTGAAAAAAGTAAAAATGCTGCGGTTATCCCCCTGCGTGATATTGCTATCTCTACCTCAGGTGATTACGAGCGTTATTTTATTGATGAGCAGCAGGATAGAGTGCACCATATTTTTAATCCATCCACAGGAAAACCCTCGGAAACTTCTGCAAAAGACACTGATAAGTTGATTAGTGTCAGCATTATTGGCCCCCGCGGCTTTGATACCGACCCCCTTTCTACCAGTGTGTTTGTTCTGGGAAAAGAGAAAGGCTTGGCACTTATTAATCGATTGCCCCAATTTGAAGCAGTAGTTATCGATAGTAACCGGAAGTTGTTTTTCAGTCGCGGTTTGGAGAATCTTTGAGTAATCCGTTTTATCTTCATAGAAAATTTGCCAACAAGATCACATCAGATCGTTGATCCCCTGACATAATTTGCGCCGACCAAAGAATAATGCCAATTCCTATCAAAAGGTCTGCCATGAGACGCCCCTTTCAGTGCTTTATTTTATTTATCGGCCTTTTAGGCTCTGCGTTTGTGCAGGCTCAGGAAAGCGATTTATCTGCGGAGAAATTGGAAGAATTAAAGCGCGATGTACTTAAATTAAACAGGGATTTATTGATTCTTGAAGAAGATTTGCTCTATCCCGCACAGAGCCAAATCGCCTTTTATGTGTCTATGGATGTAGGCCACTATTTTACTTTGGATGCAGTAAAGCTACACATCGATAACAAGTTAAGTGCAAGTCATCTGTATACGGAACATCAGCGGGAAGCGTTGATTCGCGGTGGTATTCAACCGCTTTACAAAGGCAACCTAAAATCCGGTGATTACACTATTTCTGCTTTTATAACTGGCCTTGGGCCCGAAGGGCGCGAATACAAGCGGGCAGCCAAGTTGGAATTGAATAAAAGTGATGAGCCCGCCGTTATTGAACTGGTTATCTCAGACAACTCCGGAAAACAACAGCCGGAGTTTGAGTTGGTGCAGTGGCCAACGCCCTGATTAGCCATGTACTACCCATCTTTTACCCGCATCCTATCCCTGGCGCTCACCCTTGCCGCAAGTAACCTTTGCGCTCAGGAAGCTGATACTGTGGCCGAAACAAACGGTCCCAGCAATGAGCAGCGAGCCCCACAAAAATACCAAAGGGCTCAAGACCTCGCTTATGGCGCTACGCTTTACGAGTATTTTCAAGGGAATTACTTTGATGCCCTTAGCACACTGCTGGTTGCTCAGCAGCGGGATTCAATTCAAATTCACCGGGATAACGCCGCATTGATAGAGGGCGGGATCAGCCTCGGGTTTGGTTTACATAGACGAGCAGCTGAACTTTTTGAGCAGCAGAGTAATGTCGCGGCTGCACCAAAATATCGCCGCACTGCCTGGTTAAAGCTGGCCGAATTAAATTACCTGAACGGTGATTTTGCCAGCGCAGCAGCACACTTGGAAAAGTCAGGGGTTGCCGAGGAGTCCTCTCTACCTCTCAACTTAGCGCTGCGCAATAAAGACCTCACCACGGCTCAAAAATTACTGGAAACCAGTGATTTATACCCTGCAGAAAAGTTATTGGGACATATCAACTTAGGCGCTGCCTTTGCCAGGTCCGGCCAATTGCCTGCAGCAATTCACGAATATCAAGTCGCTGTTGATTTTGCAGAAACAATTGATATTCCTTCATCTGAAATCCCCATACTCATTGATAAAGCCCATATTGGTATGGGGTACGCCCTGGCACTTGCAGAGCAACACAGCGCAGCTAAAGAAGCCTTTTCCAGGGTTCGCCTCAACACACCCTGGGCAACTCGCGCACTCCTGGGAATGGCTTGGTCCTCTATCAATGGTGAGGACTACCAAGCGGGCATAGACGCACTGCAATTTTTACTGGATAAACACCGCTACAGTCCCGCCGCACGGGAAGCGATGGTAGCCCTGCCTTATGGTTACGAAAAACTGGAAAATCGCTCTGTAGCCCTCAGAGCATATCAAAGCGCTGAAGCTTATTACCTGGAAACGCTTACTGAGTTACACCAGTTACAACAAGACCTGGCGACGGAACCGCTGGCCTATGATCCTGTTCAGCGCGAGGCTTGGCGCTATGGCTGGTTACAACTAGCCCAGGCCTCTCCCCTATTGCGCGATAACCAACACTTTCTGCGGCCAATCCTACAAAGTGACCACTTCCAATTGCGGCTCACCGAGCTGCGCGATCTGCAGCAGCTCACCCAGGTCCTACAGACCTGGCAAGATAAACTACCCCAATTTGCCGACCTTATCGAAGAGCGTCACCTGCGCCGTACAACGATTATTGATAACTACAATAGCGCCCAGTTTGACCAGCAGTTGCAGATGGCAACACAGCAATATGATCATTTGAGGGCAGCTCTCGAGCATATTGAACAGGAGCGCGACGCACTCACTTTATTGGCGACCACCGCCACTCCAAATGAACAAAGTGAAACCCTCGAATTACTGGAAATTCTCACCGGCGCTCAAGAACGTCTTAAAAAAATCCAGCACAGCGGCAAGGCCAGCCAACAACAAGCGGAAACCCTGGCGAAAGCCCGGGGGATTTTGCTTTGGCAAGCCAGCGAACAGTATCACGAGAAGTTGTGGCAGCAGCGAAAATCCCTACAGCTGCTCGAAGAGCAGTTACGCAGGGGACGGGAACAACGCAAGAAAACAGATACCGAAGCACAGCGGGGGCCACAACTGCGCCAACTAGCCTATCGGGTGGTCACCGCCGGTGACGAAATTCCAGCTCAGCAAGCGGCGATTGGTCGAGCCAGCGAATTGATTGAAGCCGACCTACGCCGAGAGGTTATCGCCCAGCTGGGTAGGGAGCAGCAGCAAATTCACAATTATATGGCCCACACACGCCTGGCTATCGCACGTCTGCAAGACGCTGAAATGCAGGCGATCCCCGCAACCTCTCAGGCTGACAGTGACACGGATAATACCGGGGCCTCAGACAATGAATAACGCCCCGCATCCGGCAGCTGTGTTTACCCTGCGCTCCCTGGCTATTGGTATTTGCTGTGCCCTGACAGCTTGTGGCAATCAACCGGTACAAACGCTGGCTGACCTGCCCCGTGCCAACCCGCCCAGCTCCCAGGAAGAGGCACCACAAAGCCCGCCCGTGCAAACCGCTATCGCGTTGGAAAACCTGGTGCAAAGTTACCGCACAGCACTGGACAGCCACGCCGATCCCAAGGTTCGGCAACAAATCCATCTGCGCCTGGCTGACTTGGAAATGGAACGACTGGAGCAAAAACAGTCCGACAATCCGGATACCATTGTCGACTACTCCAGCGCGGTCGATTATTACCAAAGTCTCTCTGCACAGCGCCCAAAAGATGATTACATTCTCTATCGCTTAGCCCGCGCGCGGGCACTGGATGGGGAAATGCCCGCGGCCTTACAGGCATTGGAAAAGATAGCCGGTAGCGCACCGGACTCACCGTTTATCGGCGAAGTCTTATTCCGCCGTGGCGAGGCGGCATTCAACCGCAAAGACTACCCCAGTGCCGCCCGAGATTTCCGTTCATTGCTCAATCAGGGGCCGAGTCCATTTACGGATAATGCTCGCTATATGCTGGCTTGGTCAGAATTTAAATCGAGCAATTACCGCGCATCCACAGAAATTTTTCTCCAGTCGCTGGATATTTTGCACAGTGAGGAACAGGGGGAGGAACTCCCTGTTGGGCGGCAACGCCTGCGTGAAGACAGCCTGCGCGGGCTCGCATTAAACTTCAGCTACCTGGGAGGTGCTGAAGCCATTGAGTCTTTTAACCTCAATGGAGAGCCACGTCCCTATCAGCACCAGCTATACAGTGCACTCGGTACCTGGTATCGGGAAAAAGAGTTGTTCCGCAATAGTGCCGATACCTTTTTACAATTCGTCAATCACTACCCACAAACCCAGCAAGCCCCACAGCTTCATCTTCTCGCCGTTGAAACCTTGCAAGCGGGGAGACTACATAAGGAAGTTCTGCCCACGAAGCGGGACTTTGTGCGTCGCTATGGTGTGAACAGTGATTACTGGCAAGCAGCAGGTGAAACTCAACAACAGGAGTTGGCCAAAACCCTGCAACCATGGCTGTATGAATTGGCCCAGTTTGACCACGCCCGCGCTCAGGAATTGGCTCAGCAGGTCACAAAACTACCCGCGAATAAGGTGAAAGAACGTCGCCTTGTCAGCGCACAATCACTGGGTGCCTATCGCAGCGCCGCCGCGTTATATCAGGAATACGCGCAGACTTTTCCACAAGATCCACGCACGCCATCCATGGTTTTCCTGATGGCGGAGTGTCTTGAGCAGGCTGCAGATCACCCCGCCGCCTGGCGCGCTTACAGCCAGGTCGCCTGGGAATACCAAGATCCCAAGTATGCTGCCGAAGCCGGCTACGGAGCCATCCTCAGTGCAGCCAGAGTGCATGAACAAACTCCGGATCAAGAGTCGGAACAGAAAATCCTGTGGCTCGATCGCAATATCGAAGCGAGCCTGAAATTTGCACAGAGCTGGCCCCAAGACCCGAGAGCTCTGCCAGTACAGCTGGCCGCTGCCGATAAGTTGTTACAACAATCGCGCTTTACCGAAGCCATCGCCGCTGCCGAGCACGCCGATCAATGGCAACCGCCAGCCAATAGGCAACAGCAAATAAGTATTGCAATAATACTGGCCCACAGCCATTTTTCCCTGAAGCAATATCCCCAGGCAGAGGCTGCCTATACCCGCGCGCTCGGCTACCAGCCAGACGATAAGCTGTGCAAAGACGCATTGCGCCAATTGCAGTTATCCATCTATCGCCAGGCAGAAATCATTTTGGCCCAGCGCGAGAGTGAGGATGCCGCTCCCAGTGAGGAAGCCCTCAATCACCTGCTGCGTATCCGCGATAGCGGGCGCACAGAGGTTGCGGCCACCGCCCAATATGATGCGATTAATTTTCTTATTCAATTAGGGCAGTGGCAGCGCGCCAGCACAGAACTCGCTGATTTCCGCCAGTTTTATCCCGCGCACACCTTGACGCCGACACTGGCTGCCAAAGCCATCGTTATCTTTGAAGCTCTGGAAATGCCGGCGGCTGCCGCCACAGAATTACTGCAATTAGCCGCTACAGATCCGGATCGGGAAGTTCGCCGTCAATCCCTGTTTATGGCAGCAGAAAACCTGCAAAAAGCCGGTGAATACAACAGGGCTATTGAAAGCTATCGCAACTACAGCAAATTGTGGCCAGAACCCGCCGAGCAACGTCTGGAAGCGCAATTTCAGCTGGTCGAAATCTACGCTCAGACCAAAAAGCCCACTAAGCGGAATTACTGGCTACAACAACTTGCACAGAACCCGCTGCAGTCACCCCGCGGGCGTTACCTGGCCGCTTATTCTCAAAGTGAACTGGCGGAACAAAGTTATGCGAAATTTGCTGAACTGGCACTGCGCTTGCCGTTAAAGACCAGTCTCGCTAATAAAAAGCGGGCCATGCAAACCACCGTGGCGGATTACCGCAAAGTCCTGGAGTTTGGCATCGCAGAATTCACCCCTCAAGCAAACTATCGCCTCGCGGAAGTTTACCGACAGCTCAGCCGTGACCTGATGGACTCACAGCGCCCTAAAAGCCTGAACGAGCTGGAATTGGAACAATACGAAATTCTGCTGGAGGAACAGGCCTATCCCTTCGAGGAGAAGTCCATAGAACTTCACGAGGCCAATATCCAGCGCACAGTTGAGGGTATTTACGACGACTGGGTTAAACGCAGCTTCCATTCACTGGGAGAGCTGTTACCCGCACGCTACAAAAAAGAAGAAAAAACCCTGGAGTGGAGTGATGCACTGCACTGAATCGAGCACCCAGAAATTAACTTCAATCGCACGGTTATTCACTACTGCGCTATTGGTTTTTACTCTCCGCATGTAGCGGTCTGCAAAAGACAATATCGCCCGCAGATAGTGACACCGCGCAACAACTGACAGAAAACCCCTACTTGCGGGATGGTAAAAGAGTACCGCAACAGGCCCGTGCGGCAATGGAACTGGCTCGCCAGAATTTTCAGGCAAATGATTTACCTGCGTCTGAATCGCAACTGCTCCAAATTACTGAAAAGTGGCCGGAGCTCTCTGGAGCCTGGCTTAACCTGGCAATCGTGCAACAGTCCGGCGAGAAATACGAGGAATCCGAGCGCAGCTTTCGCCAGGCTATTGCTGTAAACGATAACAATGTATTTGCCTGGAATCGTCTTGCCGCCCTGATGCGTGACCGGGGGCGGTTCGAAGATGCAGAGCAATACTACAACGCCGCCATAGAGCGTTGGCCACACTATGCCGATGCACACCGCAACCTGGGAATCCTCTACGACCTTTACCTGCAACAACCCGAGCGTGCCCTTCAGCATTATATGGCAGCGCAAGATTCCGGTACTGAACAGGATAAATTGCTCAGTGCATGGATACTCGAGCTGGAGCGGAGACTTTAACAATGAAATTATTTTCTAGCCTCATACTGAGCCTGTCTATCTTTGCATACGGCGCAACAGCAGAGGAAATAACAACGCTGGAGTCCACCGTAATTGGCAGTCAGGAACAACCTAAGGTTTTATATATCATTCCCTGGAAGCAAGCCGACAGTTTACAAAGGCTCGACAGCGTTCTGCCGCAAACTTTCTCCTCTGTATTTGAACATCAGGAATATTCTGAATTTCGGCGGGAAATAAAGCTGTTACAAGCTGAACAGGAAAAAACCGATTAGGCTGGCCCAGCAAAATTAAAAATAATTTTTTGCAGCGTATGGAAGCGGCACTGCTGAATTTATACAGCGAAGACATGGACCGCCGCAGCAGGCTTCAACGTCCCGCGGCCCTCTTTATACACCAAGGGTGGGAACTCAATCGCTCTCCCTTTGCACTACAAATTTATAACTTTATCTGTGGAGAATTAAATCATGGAATTCACTCAAGCGATGCTGCGTTTTTTCCAAAATGGCGGACCCTTCATGTACCCAATTGCAGTGGTCCTGGTTATCGGACTGGCAATGGTAGTAGAGCGCTGGATATTTTTATCACGCGCGCGGAATGCCAATAAAAAGGCGTATCAACAAGTATTGCCCATGTTGCAAAAACGCAGCTATCAAAGTGTCTTGCAGCTGGCCCGAGACAACGATGCAGCAATGGGCCGTATCGCCGCAGCGGGCATCAACACTTTGCAATTTGCCAAGCGCGAGGAAAATATTGCCCTGGCTATTGAGGAAGGGATTCTCGAAGCTGTTCCCCGTCTGGAAAAACGCACCAGTTACTTGGCCACTCTCGCTAATATTGCCACTCTGCTGGGCCTACTCGGCACTATTATGGGTCTGATTGCTGCATTTACTGCAGTAGCCAGTGCCGACCCATCTGAAAAAGCGACCATGCTCTCCACCAGTATTTCCGTAGCGATGAACACTACAGCATTCGGTTTGATTTCTGCCATTCCCCTGCTGTTGTTTAACTCAATGCTACAAAATAAAACCAATGAGATTGTCGATAGTTTGCAAATGGCCGGGGTTAAATTCCTTAATCTGCTGACCATGGGACGCCCACAGAAAGCGGAACAACGCACCGCTAACAGCTAAGGGATACCGCCATGCTGAACATAAATATTCGCCGGCGTGGATATGAGGAAGCGGAACTCGATATCACCTCGTTTATGAGTTTGATGACCATTTTGGTTCCTGTGCTACTGCTAAATATGGTGTTTTCCCATATCTCCGTGCTCAAGCTGAACCTGCCGGGTATCAGCGATGGAAGTTCCAGCAGTGTGGAGGAAAATCACCAGCTCGAACTCGTTTTGCGCACGCAGTATGTCGATATCAATTATCCCGCTGGGCAGCGGGTTAAACGCATCCCACACGAAGAAAACTCACCGGATTTCGCCACGATATCTATCGTTTTACAGCAGATAAAACGGCAGTTGCGAGAAAAATCTATCGACAAAGATGATCTGGTGATCCTGTCAGAAAAGGGAACGCCTTACAAAACTCTGGTCGCCGCCATGGATACTGCACGCAGCTACCGGGCTGTAGTGGCCGCATCTGTTGTTGATGCAGAACTGTTCCCCCAGATATCTCTCGGCGATGCACCGGAGCAGACAAAATAGCGGGGCCAAACTATGAAGATAAATGCAGCCGCAAAACTGCAAGAGCGCAGGCAAAGGCAAAAAAAGCAGCAGTCAAAACTGAACCTGGTATCACTGATGGATATCTTCACCATCCTGGTATTTTTCCTTCTGGTGAACTCAACCAGTGATGTTCAGGTTCTGCAGACTGATAAAACCATAAAACTGCCCAAGTCCACCTCACAACAGAAACCCGAGGTGACTACTGTAGTGCGGGTCAACAATAAACAGCTGTTTGTCGGGGACCGATTTATCGCCAGCATCGATGACATCGATCCCAGCGCAGAGAATATTGAAGCCCTGGTAACAGAGCTTAAATACCGTGCTGAACGAGCGGGAGAGCTGAGCGAAGCCCAGAAAACTCTGGGCCGAGCAGTGACTATTTTAGGTGATGAACAAGTTCCCTATGAGTTGCTGAAGCAGATCATGCACACCTGCGCAGCCGCAGACTTCCGCGATATGTCTTTCGCCGTAGAACAAACAGCGCCGGAAGATCCCTCGGGGGTGGAATCCTGATATGAGTACAGCAACCATTAGTTACGCCCCCTGGCAACTACAGGAAACAGTGCTTCCCTGGTCCGCCTCAAGAGAGGAGGATCAGCGCTTTATCAAATTGCTGCGCGGTGGCCTGATAGCCCTGGCCATCAGTGGCGTTGCCGTTGCACTGGCGCCAGTACCCGAACTCACCCGGGAACAGGCCGAAAGGGTGCCACCACAGCTGGCCAAAGTGATTCTGGAAAAAAAGGAATTGCCAAAACCCAAGCCAAAGCCGAAACCCAAAGAGCAAAAGAAGCCCGAGGAAAAGAAAAAGCCCGAAGAGAAACCCAAAAAGAAAGCGGAAACACCCGACAAGCCCAAGCCTGTGGAGAAGCCGCGCAAGGTTGAAAATCCCCCGGTTGCCAAGGTACAGCAGGCCCGGGAGAAAGCGGCCAATAGCGGTCTGAATGCACTCGCCGATGATCTGCTGGATATGCGCGAGAGTTTTAATACATCGGATATTAGCCGGGGCCAGCTCAGCTCGGGGAATGCTACTGCCACTAAAATAGAACGCAGTATGATCGCGGATAAGTCAAAAGCCTCCAGTGGCGGCGTTGCCGCCGGTAGAGTAAGTCGGGATACCGGTGGTGTCTCACTGGCCGGACGTGAGAACACCCGAGTACAAAGTACCCAGGCAACGGGTTCAGCCAAAGAAGCGGTGGCCAAGGCCCGAGGGCAAAAATCCATACGTACCGACGATTCCATTCGCAGTGTTATGGAAGCCAATAAAGAGGCCATTATTGGAATCTATAATCGCGCGCTGCGCAGGGACCCAACTCTGCAGGGAAGACTCACCGTACAGTTGGTGATCGCACCGAATGGTGCTATCGCGTCGATCAAACTGGTAGAGAGCGAGCTCAATAACCCGGCACTTGAACGCAAGTTGCTGGCGAGAATCCGCATGATCAATTTTGGTTCTGCCAACGTTGAGAGTACTACCAAGAACTACTCAATCGACTTCCTGCCTTCTTAAGTTCCGATAGCTATCTTGTTTGTAGCGTGGCGACACAGGGACGTGCCGCCATTTGAAGGGCGTTAATAGGTGGGCAAGAAGCTGATCCACCCAATCAACTAAAGCAAATCCAGCGCATAGCGACGCAATGTTTGCATAGGAATAATTTCCAGCGCCTTCACATGTGTACTCTGTAAAAATACCCGGGGTGCCATATCCAATTTCTCCGCTTCAAGCCAGCGCGCGGCACAGAGACACCAACGATCCCCTTCCTTTAAACCGGGAAAATTAAACTCCTCTACCGGTGTGCTCAAATCATTGCCGCGACTGCGGGAAAACTCCAGGAACTTATCAGTCACGGCAACGCAGACGGTGTGAGAACCGAGATCCTCTTTACAGGTGTTACAGCAGCCATCGCGAAAGAAGCCTGTCTTCGGGTCCAGGCTACAAGGCACCAGTGGATCACCAAAGACGCTGACTGAATTTTCTATCTCCATTCCTGACTCTCTCCACTTCTATCACCAATTAGCTGAATGTCCACCAGCTGCCAGCGCAGACCATTGCGTTGCATCAACATGCGCAATTCAGGCCGACCATGCTCACCATATTCAACACTCAGATGATTGAGGTCGGTAAAATGCCAGCCCATGCGCTGCCAGGAATCTTCATTCTCTTCCGCTGCAGAAGTCTCATTCTCGGAAATATCCGGTGTTTCACCACCCTGTCGATAAATTTCCCGCTGAAATGCCTCCAGATCCTCTCCCCCACGAAGAAGGTCGGCAATGCCCTCAGGAGTAATAAACTGTTGTAAAAGTGGATCCATAAAGAAATTTGCACCAGCACTGAGTAATTCATCAAATTCCTGAGGAATAGAGTTACTTAGAGAATTCCTAAGTTGCTGCTGTAAGCGGATCTTTAAATTGTCACGTAAAACAGGAAAATCGACATAGCGCTCTAACGTGTCGATACTCTCAGCTCTAACCTGCGGCTGATCGGATTTAGCCATTTTCGCCGCACGCTGCAATTGCTCGATGGAATAAAACGGCAAGGCGACATACCCAGCGGTAATCAACACCAAAACCAGGCCGCTCATCCACAGTATTTTTTTCATCAATTCTATTCCTTAGTCACTCCCCGGGGATTTTATGCTGAGAAAGATGTATCACCTAATTTGCCAATGTATTGGCGTGGCATTGTTCGCCACTCCTGCCTATGAGATATTTCCCTCCCAAGACTCTGCACCCCATTAATAATCTAAATCTCAATAAGGACAGCTAACAGGATGAGTGACATCTATACGGCACCAAAAGCCGATTTGGCAAGTACGCGGGAAATGGAGGAATTCGGCTCTGTAGAGAAGGGGATTGCAGGGGACTATTCGTTTTCTCTCGGTGAAGCCCTCAGTGAAGGGTGGCAATTATCACTAAGCAATATGGGAACTATATGGCTTAGTTTTATTCTTTACGCACTGGGCGCATCCGCAATAATGCTCATCCTAGCGGCATTAATGTGGGGTTCTATATCATCGGCTGCTGGTTTATCAGGCATGCTATTCCTAGTCATCTTAGCGCCTATCGCCGTAATAGTGATCGTTGCCCCTCTTATGGCAGGTTCTATGATGGTAAGTATAAAGATTGCCAGAGGAGAAAAAACCAGCGCCACCGAGGTATTCTCCTATTTCGATAAAATCGTGCCCCTTGGCCTGGCAATGTTTTTATTATATTTCCTCGTTTCGATTGGCTTTTACCTGTTACTTATTCCCGGTATCTATCTTTCAGTCGCCTATATGATGGCCCTGCCGCTTATCGTAGATCACAACCTGGGTCCCTGGCAGGCTATGGAGGCTTCACGTAAAGCCATCACCAAAAACTGGTTCGCCTTTTTTGGCCTTTTGCTGGTAATGATGGTCATTTACGTTGCAGGCAGCCTTCTATTCCTCATAGGATTAATATTCGCCCTTCCCTGGATTTTTGCGACTTACGGCGTTGCTTACCGTCAGGTCTTCGGCGCCCCCACTCAAAACACATAATCGGTTCTACCAAACAGGAGCGGTGGCTTGCTGGATACCACCTATAACGTCGAAACACCCGAGGGGATTGATTTGCGCGCGCGGGCCGCTGGGCCCGTGCCACGTATCCTTGCGTATGCAGTGGATGTGTTTTATCGATCATTGATATTGGCTGCGATCGGCTTTGCGTTGCTATTTGCCGGCTTTGCCGGTGCGGGTATCTGGCTCGTCTGCGCCTTTCTTCTCGAGTGGTTTTACCCGGTGTTTTTTGAAGTTTTGCGGAACGGCCAGACACCGGGCAAAAAGGCCTTTGGCCTAATGGTGGCCAACGACAACCTTACGCCGGTATCCTGGGGAGCATCCATCGTTCGCAACCTGCTACGCTTTGCGGATTTTATGCCATTTGCCTACGCCACTGGCGTAATAAGCATGACACTGGGGCGTCACTTCCAGCGCCTTGGCGACCTGGCAGCAGCCACCCTGGTGGTCTATCGCGAAGAGGAAAAGGCACCTGTTGCCCTGCCGGATACCACCCCGCTCCCACCACCACAAAACCTTCGCCAGCAAGACCAACAGGCACTGGTTAGCCTTTTGGAGCGCCACCAGGATTTAAGCGAAGCGCGTCAGCAAGAGCTCGCCAATCTGCTCGAACCGATTACTCGGAAAAGGGACAGCGATGCCTTGAGCTACCTGCGCTCCGTGGGCAGTTGGCTACTCGGTGGCAGGGGATAGGCAGAGGTACCTATGAAGCAGAGAGACTTTGAGAATCGCTACCGCGACAGCTGGGAGCAATTAGAAGCCTGGCTGAAAGCGGATCGGAACAAGTCCGAAGTTGCGGCCCTGGACCTACCCGTCGCCTACCGCAACCTTTGCCAGCAGCTGGCAATGGCAAAGGAGCGGCAATATACCAACCGCCTGATAGACCACCTCAACCAGCTGGTTATGGCGGCACATCACCGTGTCTACCGCCAGGAAACCTTGCGCCGCAAGGGATGGTTGCACTATTTGTTGGCAGGTTTTCCCCAAGCCGTGCGCGCTAATAGCCGCGCAGTACTGCTGGCATCCGCTTTGTTTTTAATACCTGGCCTGATCCTGGGAGTCGGCACTTACAACAACGATGCCCTGGTGTACGCAGTAATGTCACCGGAACAGGTTATGGGTTTTGAATCCATGTATGATCCGGGCAACCGGGTACTGGGCCGCGAGCGCGGCTCTGATACCGACCTGTTCATGTTCGGTTTTTATATCAAAAACAATATTGGCATCGCCTTTCGCACCTTTGCCGGCGGTGTACTGTTTGGCCTGGGCTCAATTTTCTTCCTGGTGTTTAACGGCATCTATATTGGCGCAGCGTTTGGGCATATCACCCGGGTGGGCTTTGTCTCCACCTTCTACCCATTTGTGATTGGCCACGGCGCCTTTGAGTTGACCGCCATAGTACTGGCGGGAGCAGCGGGCCTGATATTGGGACGCTCTCTAGTGGATCCGGGCCAACACCGACGCACGGTCGCACTGCGCCTGGCCGCTGTCGAAGCAATGAAGATTATGTACGGCACTTTCCTGATGCTGGTGATTGCCGCTTTCCTTGAAGCCTTCTGGTCCTCCAGTGCCAGCACACCGATTGCGATCAAGCTCGGGGTAGGCGCCCTGTTTTGGGTACTGGTCTTTGCGTACTTTATCCTGGCGGGACGCAGGGAGGGCGCAACTCATGCAAATTAAGAATCTGGCAGTGCGAGCCCGCTTGCGCTCTCCCTGGGAGTCTGTCGATCTCGGTATCGCCCTGGCACGAAAATACTGGTGGCAACTTTTTATAGTCTACCTGTTGCCTGCAGCACCGCTATTTGCTTTGTGTTATTGGCTGTTTCCAGAGTCACCAACGCTCTCCATCTTATTTATTTGGTGGCTGAAACCCGTATTTGATCGGCTGCCCCTGTTTATGATCAGCCGCGCATTATTTGGCTCACCGGTATCCATTGGTGAGGCATTGAAGCATTTCTTTAGCCAGAATCGTCGCGACTGGTTTATGTGGCTTACCCTCCGTCGGCTGAGCCCCACACGCTCTTTCGATATGCCAGTCACCGTGCTGGAGCAATCCACAGGTAAGGCCCGTACCTCGCGCCTTGGGGTACTGCACCGCAAACACTCTGGGGCCGCCACCTGGCTAACACTAACGCTTTACCATATTGAGATATTTCTACTTGCCGCATTAAGTGTGATGGCATTTCTGTTTATCCCTGAACAGTATTCCGATGGGATCGATTGGATCCCTCTGCTCCAAGGGGATACTCAATGGCTGGAATGGATATATAACGGACTCTACCTGTTTGTTATGGCAGCAGTAGCCCCCTTCTATATCGTTAGCGGATTTTGCCTTTATATTGGCCGTCGTATTGAGTTGGAAGGCTGGGATATAGAAATCCAGTTTCGGGACCTGCTGGAACGCCAGCAGCGTGAACAGGAGTCCCACCGCAGAAGAAAACCAAGCACTGCTGCGCTAATCCTGATCTGCGGGCTCACCTTTGGCTCATTAATTCCAGCGCCCCCCGCCAGCGCCGCATCTTTGGAAACCCCGCAGCAGGCCCAAGAGCATATTGACGAAATCCTCGCTGGCGATGAATTTCATCAAATGAAAGAGATCAGTGGTTGGCGCAAAAAAGACAAATCTGAAACAGAAGCCGTCAAAGAAAAGTTCCCCGAGTGGTTAATTAACTTTATCGAATGGCTTTTTGAGAACTCTAAAGATACGCCTGAAGTTGACGATGAAGTTAAATGGGGCCCAACAATTGCGAAAATCCTGGAGCTGCTGCTTTGGATTGGCTTGGTATTCGGCCTGGGCTATCTGCTTTGGAGACATCACGATAAAATTCTTCAGAGCTTGAAATGGCAGCCTAAGCCAAAGCAGCCCGTCCCCGAAACCCTATTCGGCCTGGATGTACGCCAATCGAGTCTGCCCGATGACGTTTGCGCGGAGGTCATGCGCCTGTGGACAGAGGGAGACAAGCGAGCCAGTTTGGGACTATTGTACCGCGCCACCCTCTCTCACCTGATTGAAGACTTCGAGTTTTATTTTGGCGATCACCTTACCGAAAGTGAATGCGCACAGCTGGTACAAGTAAGGCAACAGGAGCCGAATGAAGTACAGCGCCCAGTAAGTCCCGCCCTGAGTCAATTTGTACAAGAGCTTACTGCAAACTGGCAGCAGCTTGCCTATGCCCACCGGCCGCCAAAAGAGGCTCAGGTAAGCTCACTTTGTAGCCAATGGCAGGAGGAATTTGGCAATGACCGCTAAGAGAATTCTGTTGGCAGCCCTGGTCATAAGTGGCGTGGCACTTGTATGGCTATTCCTCACTTTCTACGAGCGCTACTCCAAGGAGATCGACAGCGGCTGGAGCATGGAAGCCAGACGAAATCCCTACCTGGCAGCAGAAAGATACCTCACCGATATCCAACTGGCGCCGCATCAGGCAGATAATATATCTGTACTCCAAGGCCTTTCCTCCGATGCCACCCTGTTTATCAACAGCTCCAGCCAGGTCTATAACCCCACCAAGGCCCAAGAACTTCTAGAGTGGGTCGAGCGCGGTGGCCACGCCATCGTTGTAGCCTATACCGGCAACTTCGACAGCGACTCCGGGCGCAGTGAAAACCGCGATTGGCTACTTGAGTCCATGGACGTCTCTATCCAAGAGGGACACAGTAAGTTCGAACTGCAAGAAACCCTGGAGCAACTGCTCGGGGAGGATGCCGTACTCGAGCCTGAGCAGAGCCCCGCTGATGCCATGCGGGAGCACAATCGCAAACTGGACGAAGGCGAAACGGAAGATGAGCCGAAGGAACAAGAGGAACCTCGCAACCCCGATGTGTCAGAAGAGGATCTGGTAACCCTGCCTGTTGAGGGCGGCAGCGAAATACAGCTATACCTCGATGCCAGCCACCTGCTCTACCACCCTTCGTTTAATGACGAGACTATCACCGATGGACCTGTCTTCTGGGCAAAAGTACGACGCGGCGATGTCGGCGTACCGTTTATGCAGTTCGAGCGCGGCAATGGTGTGATTACCCTGATGACTGACAGCACCCTGTGGCAGTCCCAGCGTATTGGCCACTTCGATCACGCCTATTTCTTACAATTGCTGGCCGGCGAAGGAGAGTTTGTCTTTCTCACCCGCCCCCGCTTTGAAACCCTTTCTAAGGTTGCTCGTCAATACGCTGCAGAGTTTTTTCTCGCCGGCGCACTGGCCTTACTCGCTTGGCTATTACTACACGGGCGCCGCTTCGGCCCCTTGCAGCCGGAGCCAGAAGTGTCCCGCCGTTCTCTACTAGAACATATATCCGCCTGCGGCCATTACTACTGGCAGGACGACCAGGGGGAAACCCTGCTGCGCGGCCATCGGGAAGAACTTCTACGTCGTCTTGGCGCCACCCATATCAACGCCACTAAAAAACGCAAACTGTGCGACAAGCTCTGTGCCTCCACCGGTATGGATGAACGGCTAATAGTTGAAACCTTGTGGGGCAAGCCCCCAACAACCGAAGAAACATTTACTGAACACATGCGTAATCTGCAGCGAATTGAGGCAGTCCTATGAACGAGACCACCCTTCAACCAGAACAACAAACCACGGGCCCGTCACCTGACTGGCAGGCTGCGTCCGCCAAACTTCAGATACTGCGCAACAATATCAACCGGTTGCTGATTGGCCAGGAGCAGGTGGTTGACCAGGTACTCGTAGCTCTGCTGGCTTCTGGCCACGTACTGCTCGAAGGTGTACCCGGACTCGGCAAAACCCTTCTGGTGCGCACCCTGGCCAACTGCTTTGGCGGCAATTTCCGCCGCATCCAGTTTACCCCGGATTTGATGCCCGCCGACGTTACCGGCCACGCCATGTACAACATGGGAGAGAGCCGCTTTGAGGTGCGTCGCGGGCCGGTATTTACCAACCTGCTGCTGGCGGATGAAATCAACCGCGCCCCCGCCAAAACCCAGGCCGCCCTGCTGGAGGTGATGCAGGAGAAGCAGGTCACTATCGACGGCCAGGCACTGAAAGTACCCAGTCCATTTATGGTACTCGCCACTCAAAACCCCATCGAGCAGGAAGGTACCTACCCGCTGCCAGAGGCGGAACTGGACCGATTCCTGCTGAAAGTCCTCATCGATTACCCCAGCCTCGAAGCGGAACTGAAATTGGCCGCCGCCGCCAGCAGTGGCCGAATTGAGCGCAGCCTGCAGGAAAAGCTGGCCGGGGAAATTACTGTCGAGGGATTGCAACAACTTCAGGCCCTGGTGCCCCAGGTGGGATTGGACGAACAGGTATTGAATTACGCCGTGCGGCTGGTGCGCGCCACCCGCCAATCACCGCAGCTGCGCAGCCCCGCCGGCCCGCGCGCCAGTATCGGCCTGCTGCAGGCAGCCCGCGCCAATGCGCTGTTACAGGGACGGGAATTTGTACTGCCGGATGATATCAAGGCCATGGCCATCCCGGTAATGCGCCACCGTATCGGCCTATCTCCAGATATGGAAATTGACGGTGAAACTGCTGACACGGCGCTGGCAATGATTATCGACAGTGTTGAGGCGCCGCGACTGTGACACAGACTGTAGCTGCAACAGAGCAACAGGCAGCACCAGCGCAAAGCGGTCGCACCGGCCCGAGTCCGCGCCTGGTCAAACTGCTCGGCTACTGGTGCCTGGCGGCTCTGGCAATTACAGCAGCGCGAATTTGGTTTCCGCAAGCCAGCTCATTTATCGGCAACCTTTGGTGGGGAGCGAGTGCCCTGTTAATCAGCGCCACCCTGCTGGACTATCTCACCGGTTACCGTGTAACCGGTCTGCAGGGGCTGCGGCGATTGCCCGGCAACCTGGCCCTGGGCGTACGCAATACTGCGCGGCTAAAACTTCACAATACCGGCCCACGCCCACTATTACTCCAGGTTTCCGACTCAATCCCACAGCAACTGGGATCGACAGGGCTGCCGCGCTCCGCACAACTTAACCCGGACCAGGAAATCACCATCGAGTACGACCTGGTACCCCGTCGCCGCGGCAGCGCCTCTTTCGGACGAATCGAGGTACTGGCCAACTCTCCCTGGGGACTCTGGCAGACGAGGGTATGGTTGGGACAGGAGCAGACCGTCAAGGTCTACCCCAATTTTCTCGGTATCTCCTCACTGCAATCTCTCTCCACCGAACAGAGCCTGCGCCTGATGGGGTTGCACCAGCAGCAGCGTCGCGGTGAGGGCATGGACTTCCGCCAACTGCGGGAATACCGCCAGGGAGACAGCCAGCGACAGGTGGACTGGCGCGCGAGCTCGCGGCTGCGCAAACTGATCAGCCGTGAATACCAGGACGAACGCGACCAGGAAATTATTTATATGCTGGATTGCGGCCGCAGGATGCGTGCGAAAGACGGCGAGCTGAGCCACTTTGACCACGCACTCAATGGCTTGCTACTTTCAGCTTATGTCGCCATCAAACAGGGGGACGCGGTCGGCTTGCAGGCATTTGCTGCGGCACAGGAGAGCAGTGGTGGACAGCTGCCTCCAGTAAAAGGCGAAAGTGCAATCAACCTACTGCTGAATAATGTCTACGACCTCCACTCTGGCACTAGTAGCGCAGATTACACTAGCGCCGCACAACAGTTGATGGCCCACCACAAGCGACGTGCCCTGGTAATCCTGATTACCAACTTGCGCGATGAAGATAGTGACGAACTCCTAGCAGCAGTCAAATTGCTGTCGCGCAATCACCTGGTGATGATTGCCAGTCTGCGGGAGACTTCTGTGGACAAATTGCTGCAACAGCCGATTCAGAACTTTGATAGTGCAGTAAACAGCGCAGCAGCGAGGAACTTCCTGCGCCGCAGGGAGCAATTACTTCAGCATTTGCAGGCACACAATGTCATAGTGGTTGACTCGAGGCCGGAGCTTTTGCACCAGTCTCTGGTAGAGGCCTATTGGCGCCTAAAGCGCAGCGGCAGAATCTGAATCGTCAAATTCACCGAGTGAGTGGGGACTCTCCGAGCCCCCACTATTTAAACCTTCTCTATAACCTTCCCACTACCCGCAATAATCCAGGGCTGTCCGGGAACTCTCCCCAATCCCGGGAATCTCTTATTGAGCGCGCTACCTCCTGGAACCTTTAGCTTCCAGCAAAGTTAGATTTATTTTTAGAATGCGCGGAAGAAAAGAAATTAAATTCCAACAAAACCTGATAAAGCTCAATTTACCTCGTATTAGTTCGCAAAAGTTAACTTGGGGCAGTGGCACTTTGCTGTATCACCCGTTAACCTCTTGTTACTCATCTCCGGGTATTTAAAATGGGCCCGGGCAAAGTACAGACCTTCTTATTTATGAGCGGTAAGCGCACCACCCAATACTGTTCCCGTCTGTCCCAGTGGCAGGCGCTATTGCTATTGCTGGTATTTCTCAGCGCGCGAGGCCTGGTTCCTGCAGGTTTTATGCCGGCAGATTTTGCAGCGGGAACGCCCTATGGGCTCTGCCATGGCGATAGCCGCAGCGCTTTATTGCTCAATGCCCTCAAAGCGAATTCCCACAGCGATCATCACGGCGACCACTCTTCAAGCCACAACCACGATACGCTTACCGCTCACTCATTTGCCGATAACCATTGTAATTTTTCCGCCGCTGCCAGTATTGCCAGCGCACCAACTACAGAACTGGAAATAGTCCTACCCGGTTTTACTCAACCGCCCTCTTATCCGGCTTTTTTCCACGTTATCTCTAACGCTTACAGCCGCCCACTAATTCGCGCCCCCCCGGTTTAATTCCTTTTTTATTCCAACATCATCACTCTGCAGTTCGCTGTGGACCGCAAGTCTCATTGCTGTCTTAACATTTTCAGCGCTTTGGGTCTTGCCAAAATACGACCACTTTTTCAGGTGGGGATATGTCGCGTGCGCCAAATATTACTCAGGCCTGCGCGCTCACTGCTGCGTGTTCGAAACGCCAGCGAAAAGGATTGAAAACCATGCATCAGAGCATCAACGCAAAAATTTTTCTGAAAAAACCTCTCAGCCTGGCACTCGCTGCCTGCTGTACCTTTTCAGCACATCTCGCAGCGGAAGAATCCGAAGAGTCAGAACCATTAAAAGATAGTGAAATGGAACAAATGGTGGTTACTGGGGTAAAGACTGAACTCCCCCTCAACCTGGTAACCGACCCGAAAAAACCCCGTCAGCCATTACCTGCCAATGACGGCGCCGACTACCTGAAAACAATTCCGGGATTTTCCGTAGTGCGTAAAGGCGGCACCAGTGGCGATCCGATGCTTCGCGGAATGGGGGCTCTCGCCTGGGAATGGTTGTGGATGGAGAAACAATGGCGGGTGGTTGTCCCAGCCGAATGGACCCACCTACAGCCTATATTTTTCCCGAGGCAATGGACGAAATTGAAGTTATTAAAGGGCCACAGAGCGTCCTCTATGGCCCGGGAAATTCCGCCGGCGTAGTTGTATTTAACCAGCAGCAGGAGCGCCCCACTGAAAGCGACTGGAATATGCATGCGAGCCTGCTCGGCGCCAGTGCCGAGCGTCGCGATGGTCTATTCGATATCTCCTATAGTTCGCCGCAGTTTTCTATCCGCAGCTCCTCGACCTCGGCATCTGCGGACGACTACGAAGACGGGGATGGCAATGAGGTAAATTCCAGTTATGAGCGCTGGAGCAGCCAGGTCAATTTGGCCTGGACACCCAGCGACGATACACGGGTCGAGTTTGATACTGCATTTAGCGATGGTGAAGCTGCCTATGCAGATCGGGGAGTCGACGGTTCCAAGTTTGCCCGTGAGAGCCACAAAGCGAAATATGTCCGCAGCCGTATCAGTAGCTGGCTCGACTCAATTGAGCTCCAGGCCTACTACAACTATATCGACCACATCATGGATAACTACAGCCTGCGCGAGTTATCCAGCACCGCTACCCCCATGGTCATGAATCTCGATAGTGAGACCACAGGTTTCAAGATGGCTCTGGTGTTTACGCCTATGGACGATGTGGAATTGACCAGTGGAATTGATGCCCGGGAAAATCGCCACACCGGCCGCTCGACCATGAACCAGTCCAACATGGACTACCGGAATATGAAGCGAGAGGCCGATGCCGAATTTAGCCAGCTGGGGTTATTTTCTGAGATCAGCTGGCAAGTCGCAGCCAATCAACGCTGGATCGCCGGTGCACGAGTGGATGATTGGGAAGTAAAAGACCTTCGCGATGAAGTTGCTCTATCCATGATGTCCTCAGTGGATAACCCCACTGGGGGAGAAACTCGCTCAGAGCTATTGAGCAGCGGCTTCCTGCGCTATGAATATGGTCTCGAGAGTGGTCCCAATAGTTCTGCCACACTCTTTGCCGGGCTCGGCTACACTGAGCGCTTCCCCGATTATTGGGAAATTTTCTCCTACGAGACAGCTGACTCCTACAGCGCACTGGATATCGAATCAGAAAAGACCACCCAGCTGGATATCGGCTATATCTATCGCGGTGAAAAACACTCTGCCAGTGTCTCCGGATTCGTCAATCAGATTGATGACTACCTGATGATTGAGAAGGATTACGAAAAAGCGGCAGTAATGAGTAGCATGGACTCTATGGGTAGTATGAATATGGATGGTATGGACTCCTCCGATACTCGCACTACCTCCATTGTCAGAAACATCCAGGCGCGCTCCTGGGGTTTGGAGTTTGACTCCTCATATCAGCTCAACGAGCAGTGGCGCACTGAATTCACCGTAACATCTGTTCGCGGTGCCAACGAAACCGATGGCACTACCTTGGCACAACTGCCGCCTCTGGAGGGCCGCCTGGGACTCTACTATGAACAGGCCCAGTGGTCAGCAGGTGTTTTATGGCGCGCTATCGCAAGCCAGGACCGGGTGGATATCGGCAAAGGCAATATTGTTGGTCAGGATATTGGTGCAACCGACTCTGCCAACGTCGTTTCCATCAATGCCGGCTGGAAACCCAGTAAAAGTGTACTGGTGACTACCGGTATCGATAATCTATTCGATGAGACTTACGCTGAACATATCAGTCGCTCTGGAGCCAATATTATTGGTTTCGATCAGTTGACTCGGGTTAACGAACCGGGACGCACTTTCTGGCTGAAAGCCATTTATCGAATTTAAAAGCTATTGGGGCCTCAGGGCCCTTTTCCATTCTCTAAAAAAATCAGTATTTAATTAAGAAATTTCTACGAATAAATTATTGAGAAAAATAGGTTAAAAGGCGGAGGGCATACTAAAAGCGGTAGGAAAAATTCAAACTCAGGGTACGCAGATGCCCGAGGTTAACACGTTCTATTTTGCCAATATTATTGTAGTTATACTCTAATGAAGTATCGAAATCCTGAGTCCACATAATTCGGTAACCCACTCCGGCATTCCAAAAAGTATCACTGCCACTGGCATCAATAATATAGATATATCGATCATCCGGATAAAATGGTGGGTATTCTCGATACCAATAGCCTCTTCTTATAACATTGTTCAAATCCACATCGGCATAATTATATCCCACCATCCAATAGAGACATTGAACGTGACAATTCAGGGTAAAATCAATTTTAAAATTTAAACCTACCTGATCTACTGTGACATGATTATCATCAAAATGTGACGCCCGCAGCTCAACTTGCCAGACTCCTACCGCCGGCGTAATTCCAAGGCTGACATAGCCAAAAGAATCCCGCTGCTTATTTAACTGCTGCTCGCCACTCCCAAAACCAACGGTACCGATAATCCGGTACTCTCCCGTGGCGACACCATCAAAAGGATTATTCGCCTCGAATCCATAACTGGTCGCAGCTATAAAAAAGGAAAGCAGGTAGACGGATAGCTTTATCATCGCCACTCACATCAAAAAGCCAGTCATCAAGTTCAAGCTCAGTGAATTATTTCAAGTTGTTTCTACATCAATAATGGCCCAGACGCCTCCTACAAAAGCCGGGTTTTTCTTCAGGTTGTCTACATCACCTGCTTGCGGCATTGGCTGTCCAGCCTGGCGGAGCTCTTCCAACCGCTGAAAAATCGTTTCAGCCATTTTTTGCAGGGTCCCCTCAAGGGTATCGGCATAGCAGTGGCAATGCGGCAGATCCGGTGCAATGGCACCAAATCCGGCATATTCAATATTGTGCACCACAACCGGGTAGCGCATTGAAAAATACTCTTATGTATTAGCTTTCCAAAGCGTAGACTGCTTTACATTTTACGGGGGAATTTGGCAAGGAAATTAGCTAATTAGCCGGGAAATAATATTTCGCGCGGGCACAGATTCAACACTATAAGTGACAGCACTGAGTAGGAAGAACTGCCGTATTCAAATTAAAACCTGCAGCACTACAGTTTTTCACACAAGAAAATATTTGGAATTTAGTTAACGGGGCATCCTACCTAATAGGGCCCGGCGGGAAAATAGCATGCTGTTATAGGTGCGCCGCAACGCAATATCATTTGCATCGACTGCATTGGAGAGGGCTTCAAAATGCCGCTGCAACCAGTTTATTTCCTCCTCCAGCTCCCGACGCAAACAGCGAATTTCACCTTTATCCTGGTTAAAGCGCAGATCGGGTCCAGACATCAGTGAGCCTCCTGAATTTGGAAATATCCAGATCCCCTTTAAAGCCTCCACCAGTGGTGGTGGAGGCACAAAAATACTCTCTATATGTTTACTGGCATCACACCCTAAGCAGCGGACTTATCCAGCAGTAGGGATTGCCAATCAAAAGAAGAATCGCCAATTACATAGAAAAAGGGATTCAGCAGAGAGTCTTTAGTGTTGTAGCGCAACAAATTAAACTCTTCGTCCACAACAATACCACCTGCTGCTTCAACTACAGCCTGAGCTGCCGCAGTATCCCACTCGCAAGTAGGAGCGAGACGCGGATACAAATCTGCTGCACCCTCAGCAACCAGGCATAATTTCAGCGAGGAGCCCATATTTTTGCACTCGACAGCTCCCAGTTCAGACTCGATACGTTGTACCAACTGGTCGACGGTGCCGGTTCCATGGCTGCGGCTGGCCACAAGTTCAACAACTTCACTATTATCCAGGCGCGGCTTCAGTGGACGTACCCGAATTTCAGTTTCGCCATTGGCATCGCGCTTAAAGGCTCCTTCGCCCTTGCAGCCGGCATAAGTGATATTCAGTACCGGTACGTAAACCACCCCCAAAACGGGCTCGCCATTTTCGATTAACGCGACATTTACGGTAAATTCACCGTTGCGTCGGATAAATTCTTTGGTGCCATCGAGCGGATCGACAATCCAGTAACGCTGCCACTGACTGCGCTCTTCGAACGAGGGCATTTCCTGCTCTTCTGATAAAACCGGTACTCCCTCGATAAGCTGTGCTAACGCCGGTTCCAGTACTTTGTGAGCGGCCAGATCTGCGGCAGTTACTGGGGAATCATCTTTCTTTGTCTCGACTTCCAACTCAGCGCTGTTGTGATAAACCTCGAGAATCGCTTCTCCCGCGCGTTTGCAGATCTCTATCACCTGCTCTAAAAGTGCTTTATCCATTACAACTCCATACTCTGTTAACTCACCATTATAAAGTCTTAGGCGGAGAAAAGGTCCTGAACGGACAGATAGCGCTCACCAGTGTCATAGCTGAATACCAGTACCCGGCTGCCCGCATCCATCTCCCCTTCGCGCTTTTTCAGGGCCGCAAGGCTGGCACCGGAGGAGATACCCACAAAAATTCCCTCTTTTAATGCGCAGCGACGCGCCATTTCAAAACTGTCTTCCTCACTCACCAAAACAGTACCGTCGAGTACTTCCGTATTGAGTACCTGGGGTACAAAGCCGGCGCCGATACCCTGCAAACGATGCAGGCCTTTTTCTCCACCGCTAATCACCGGTGATTTCTCCGGCTCTACCGCATAGACCTGTAATTTGGGAAAGTGCTCTTTTAAGACTTCACCACAACCCGTGATATGCCCGCCAGTACCCACACCGGTAATCATATAATCCAGCCCCTCAGGAAAGTCTGCCAAGATTTCCTTGGAGGTAACATCCCGGTGCACCTGGGCATTGGCGCGGTTATTAAATTGTTGGGGCATCCAGCTATTCGCATGTGAGGCCAATAACTCCTCCGCCTTAGCAATAGCACCGCCCATACCGCGCTCTTTAGGTGTAAGGACCAATTCTGCGCCCATTGCCTTCATGACCTGGCGACGCTCTACCGACATAGACTCCGGCATGGTCAGGATCAGGCGATAACCCTTCACGGCAGCAACCATCGCCAGTCCAATACCCGTATTACCAGAGGTCGGTTCGATTATTACCCCACCGGGCTGCAGGGCTCCACGACGCTCCGCATCCTCAATCATCGCCAAGGCAATTCGGTCCTTAATACTGCTGCCCGGATTAAAGCGCTCTACCTTCATCCAAACTTCTATATCGGGGCGAAAGAGGTGATTGATTCTTACGTGAGGGGTATTGCCGATTGTTTCCAGAATATTGGCCGCTTTCATCGGTGAGGCTCTCCATGACTAGTGCTCAAGGCAAACAACTGCCGGGCATGTATTTTCGATGCTCCATATTACCCCAGAAATGTCCCGCGGCCGGCACTGGAGAAAACTCAATTGGAATTAGAGAGTACAAGCTATCGATGATGCGGAGGAAAACCGTTAAATTGATGGGGAGGTATACAAAATAAAAATAAGGTAAGTACCTATGTCCGTAGAAAATTCCGCACCCCAGCACAACTTTCGCAATTACCTGGTACCGATGTTCCTGGCCAGTGCCACTTTATTCATCTTTCTGGATACCTGGAAGCTGGATAACTTGTGGATGCCCGCGCTAAAAGCGCTGCCGATACTGTGCCTAATGATGATTGCCAGACTGGAGCTGCGGGGCAAAACCCTGCTTTTCACTTTTCTAGCCCTCAGTTCCTCCGCCATCGGGGATGTACTCCTCGAAATGCAATTCCCCCAACACTTTGTGTTTGGACTGGGTGCTTTTCTTATTGCCCAGCTAATCTACGCGCTGGGCTTCCTGCGTTTTGCGGAGCCCCCCAATCGGCGCAACCTTATTCGGACACTGCCTATAGTGATTGCCGCACTGCTTTTGGCTCAAATTATCCTCCCTGCTGCTGGGGATTTAGCCCCGGCAGTATTAGCGTATCTGCTGGCTATCCTCGCCATGGCAGTCGCCGCCGCAATGCACAAGGGTGACGCCACCCTGCTACTTGCCGGGGCTGTCATCTTTATGGCTTCAGATACATTAATTGCTATTAACAAGTTCATCACCCCACTACCGCTAGCCGATGCCGCCATTATGCTCACCTACTACAGTGCGCAACTGTGTATCCTGTACGGAATCCGCCGCGCCCAGGCATAATGCAAACGATCCGGGAAGGCACTGGCAAGCCAACTAAACTTGTCTTCCCGCCCCATTTCAAAGAGGTACATAGCTCCCATGCTCGATTGGCGAAGTATCGATACCGTATTGCTGGACATGGACGGCACCCTGCTGGATTTGCATTACGACAATCATTTTTGGCTTACGCACCTGCCCAAGCGCTACGCAGAAGTCCACGGCTTTGACCCGCAGGAAGCCCAGCAGAAGCTCGAAGCTGAGATCAATGCCCGCCGCGGCACTCTGGAGTGGTACTGCCTGGACTTCTGGGCGGAAAAATTGGAGCTGGATATCCTCAGCATATTGCGCGAGATCGAGACCCGAATCGCCCTGCGCCCTCACACTGAGGCGTTTCTGAGCGGCCTGCAACAACTGCAAAAGCCCACCTACCTTGTGACCAATGCGCACCGTCAAGGGCTGGATCACAAGCTGGAGATCACCGGTATTGACCGCTGGTTTGACGGCATCATCTCCTCCCATGATTATGGACATGCCAAGGAGAGTGCCAATTTCTGGGACTCTCTGCGAGATAACCTGGAATTTGACCCGGAGAACACCCTGTTTGTCGACGATAACCAATCTGTTCTGAGCGCGGCCCAGGACTACGGTATCGCCCACCTATTGTGTATTCGCCAACCGGATAGCCGCGGGCCCAAACGGGAAATCACTAACTTCCCGGCGATCCATCATTTTGATGAGATCATGGCTTTTAACCGCAGCAGACTGGACACCGGGTCCGCCTGATTTCACAAGGAAACCATGGAAAAAGTACGTATCGATAAGTGGCTCTGGGCCGCGCGCTTCTTTAAGACTCGCAGTATTGCCAAGCAGGCGATCGAAGGTGGAAAAGTCCACGCCGATGGCCAGCGGGTCAAAGCCAGCAAGGAAGTCACTACCGGTGTCAAACTGAGCATCCGCCAGGGCTGGGATTTACTGGAAGTTGAAGTAATCGCTCTATCGGATCAGCGGCGCGGCGCCGAGATTGCGCGCACCTTATACCGCGAGACCGAAGACAGTATCGCCCGTCGGGAAAAAGAAAAAACCGAGCGACAGGCAGCCAATGCCGGGATACAACAGGAGCGACCCAATAAAAAGCAACGCCGCCAGATACACCGCTTCCTGCGGGAACAAGAGTAGACTCAGCAGACAAAAGTGGTGAAATTTCCGCCATTTCCCACTTTAGCTGCTAAACTGCCCCCACTTAACCGGATAGAAAACAGCCATGTTGAAACGACTGATCGCCATTTCCCTGCTGATTTTGCTCGGTACCCAAACCGCCCTAGCAGACAGCCGAGAACACGAGCAGCTCAAGCGCTCAATCATCAAGATTTACACCACCGCCGCCGCCCCGGATTATTTCAATCCCTGGGCCCTGCTCAACCCCAAGCAGCTGTCCGGTTCCGGTGCCGTCATCCGCAACCAGCAGATCCTGACCAACGCACACGTAGTGGCCAACGGCAGCTTTATCCAGGTACAGCGCCACGGCGATGCAAAGAAATTCCGCGCCCGAGTGAAATTTGTCTCCCACGATGCCGACCTCGCCCTGCTGACCGTCGATGACGAAAGCTTTTTCAACGATACCCGCCCCCTGGCCCTCGGAAAATTGCCCGACCTGCAGGAAGAGGTCACCGTCTACGGCTACCCAATTGGTGGCAAATCCCTTTCGATTACCCGCGGAGTACTCTCCCGCGTGGAGCACCAATATTATGCCCATGCGGAAAGTTACCTGATGGCGGGCCAGATAGATGCGGCCATCAACCCGGGCAACAGCGGCGGTCCGGTTATCTCCAATGGCCGCATCGTCGGCGTGGCCATGCAAACCAACCAGAGCGCTGAAAACCTGGGTTACTTTGTCCCCCCCAGCGTGATCGCTCATGTCTTAGAAGATGCCAAGGACAATGTGCACCAAGGGTTCCCCGAACTGGGACTGGTAACCCAGAGCCTGGAAAGCCCATCGATGAAAAAAGCGGCCGGTCTCGAGGAAGACCAGGATGGTGCCATGGTCGTTAAAGTGTTCGACAATTCCCCCGCAGCTGAAGTGTTTAAACCCGGCGATGTCCTGCTCGAAGTCGATGGCTTTAAAGTAGCGGCTGACCGGACTGTGGAATGGAGGGAAAACCAGCGCACCAACTACCACTATGCTGTGGACCGCCACCATGTCGGTGAACGTTTACCCGTGCGCTTCTCCCGCGATGGTAAAGAGCAGACCGCTGAGGTCACGCTGGCCGCAACACCTCCCTCACGCGCTATGGTGCTGGGAGAGCAATTTGACCGCCAGCCCCGCTACTATATCTACGGCGGTGTTGTCTTTGTGCCCCTGAATATGAACCTGATCAAACGCTGGGGCAAAAACTGGCACTCCAAGGCGCCTATTGACTACCTCTATGCCCGCAATCAATGGAGTGACGAGGAGCGCCGCGAGCTGGTCGTCGCCCTGAAAGTACTGCCCGCCAATGTGAACCTCGGTTACCACGACTGGAAGAACTGGATTATCGACTCAGTAAATGGCCACAGCATCAAGGACTTCGACGAGTTCGCTCAATTGATGGAAGGCAACAAACGGGACTTTGTAGATTTGCGCGACCGCTCCGGTTATCGGATGGTCTTGGATGCGGCAGAGGCCCAGGAGCAGCAGCCTCTGATACTGCAGACCTACCATATCCCCCAGCGCCATTCACAGGGGTTGTTCAGCCAGCTGGCCAATAAAGAAGAATAAACATCGGGAGAGGCAAAGGATGCCCATAAAGTTACTGTACTTATCCAGCATTTTTGGCGGTCTGCTCCTGACCGCCAATGTTAATGCAGGGGAACTGTATCGCTGGGTCGACGACGATGGCCGGGTGCACTTTGGTGACCGCCCCCGGCCCACGCAGAGGCCAAGGATATTTCTGGCAACCTGACCCCCATTAATTCTGCCGATGCCACCACAGCACCCAGACGCAGCCAATCGGAACAGCCGCGGAATATCGAACAACAATACCAGGAGCGCTTAAATCGTGAAGCGCAGGAAAGACAACAACAAAGAGACAAGGCCTGTAGCAAGGCCCGCAAAAACCTAAAAATATTACAGGGCCGGGTCGTATTTTTTGACGACAATGGCAAGGAAGTACGCCGCACAGAGCGGGAGCGCGAACAGATGGCACTCGACTATCAACGCCAGGTCAACCTCTATTGCGGATAAGTTAGCCGGCCCCCAGGGGCGCGGCTTCCCCCATTACTCAGCGACAGCTACCATTTAGGCATATCCACCTCTAAAATCCTGCGGTTTTAATACCGAGAGCCCCCGACCTATGTCCGATCAGCTGGAACGCTTTATTTTCTCCAAACACGATATTCGCGGACAGGTGGTGACACTTACTGATTCCTACCGCGATGTACTGGAACACAACCCACTGCCTACACCAGTAGCCCGCCTGCTAGGGGAGTTCCTCACTGCAGCCAGCCTGCTTTCAACCACACTGAAGTTCGAAGGTGTCCTGAGCCTCCAGGCCCGTGGCGAAGGCGATGTGCCGATGATTATGGCGGAGTGCACTCACCACAGCGACCTGCGCGGCATCGCCCGAGTTGCCGAGGGTGCACAAATCGACGAAAACGCCACCCTGCGCGATATGATCGGCCCCCGTGGAGCCCTGGCCATTACCCTTGAGCCAAAGCGCGGTGAGCGCTATCAAGGTGTGGTTCCCATGGAGCAGGACAACCTGGCCGGCTGCCTGGAAGACTACTTTAAGCAATCGGAACAGCTGGCTACCCGCGTATGGCTGGAAAGCAGTGACAATACCGTCGCCGGTCTTATGTTACAGATTCTGCCAGGCAATAATGCCGCCACAGAAGAAGAAAATCAGGACGCCTGGGAAACAGCGATTCACTTGGCGGAGACCGTAACTGACGAGGAGTTATTTACCGTTCCCCACCCAGAGCTGATTCACCGCCTATTCCACCAATTGGAGCCGGCAACCCTGGGTACCGACACTATTCGCTTCAAGTGCAGCTGCTCGAGAGAGCGCAGCGCCCGGGCGCTGGTTTCCCTGGGTGCAGAGGATGTCTACCGCCTGCTGGAAGAGCAGCATGGTGAGATTATCGCGGACTGCCAATTCTGTAACACCCAGTACCGCTTTGACCGGGATCAAATTGAGTCGCTCCTCAACGCTCCCCCCACACTCTTCACTAATTCGCGCAGGGCTGCGCAACCGCCGAATCCTCAGCGCAGCCCTGCCACCTGCCCCTGTTAAATTCAGAAAAAGAATAATCAAGAATCAGGCCATAAATTGCATGAATTTAAGCCGACATTATTTTCCATGACAGCGCTGTCATTGACTACAAAATAGCCATAGTTGGTATCCGCATATTTTGAATTTTGCAATAATGCGCCCCCAAAATTTTCTACGGCTGTCTAAACCTCGGGCAGCCCCATTTTATTTACTGTCCAACTTTCACGGGTATTCCACGAATGGCACAGATCGACGACTCCGCGATGGTCTTCAAGAACCTATCACCGGCACAATTGGTAGAGCAGGCTCTGACGCGCGGCGAGGGCAAGCTGTCAGATACAGGCGCTCTGGTGACTGAAACCGGCGCACGCACCGGTCGCTCCCCGGCTGACCGCTTTGTTGTAGAAGAGCCCTCCACTGCCGACAGCATCGCCTGGGGCAACGTCAACCGTCCTTTCCCGCAGGATAAGTTTGACGCCCTGTGGGATCGTGTAGAGGCTTTTGTTGCCGGTCACGATACTTTTGTTCAGCACCTGCATGTGGGCCAGGATGAAGATCACTACTTGCCAGTGGTAGTGACCACCCAAACTGCATGGCACAACCTGTTCGGCCGCAACATGTTTATCCGCGCCGAAAAGTACAACCCCAAGTCCAAGGAAGAGTGGCAAATCCTGCACGCTCCTCACTTTGTCTGTGAGCCCGAGCGCGATGGCACCAACTCCGAAGGCTGCGTAATTATCAACTTCGGTCAGCGCAAAGTACTGCTGGCCGGTATGCGCTACGCCGGCGAAATGAAGAAGGCCATGTTCTCCGTACAGAACTTCCTACTGCCGGAAAAAGACGTGATGCCCATGCACTGCGCGGCTAACGTCGGCGAAGATGGCGATACCTGCCTGTTCTTCGGCCTGTCCGGTACCGGCAAGACCACCCTGTCCGCAGATCCCGAGCGCTACCTGATCGGTGACGATGAGCACGGCTGGACCAAGGGTGCCGTCTTCAATATGGAAGGTGGCTGCTACGCGAAAACCATCGACCTGAGCCAGAAAAATGAGCCGGTAATCTGGGATGCCATCCGTTTCGGTGCCATCGTTGAAAACGTGGTAACCAACGATCACGGCACTGCTGACTACTGCGACACCAGCCTGACTGAAAACGGTCGCTGCTCCTACCCGCTGGAGCACGTCGAAATGCGTCAGCTGGAAAACCGCGCTGGCGAGCCGAAGAACGTTATCTTCCTGACTTGCGATGTATCCGGTGTACTGCCACCGGTATCCATCCTCTCCAAAGAGGCTGCGGCTTACCACTTCCTGTCTGGCTACACCGCCCGCGTAGGCTCCACCGAACTGGGCGCAGAGGCCGGTATCCACCCGACTTTCTCCACCTGCTTTGGCGCGCCGTTTATGCCCCGTGCACCGCGCGAATACGCAGACCTGCTGATGAAGCGCATCGAAGAGTTCGGCTCCAAGGTCTACCTGGTAAACACCGGTTGGACCGGCGGCTCCGGCGACAACGGCAAGCGCTTCCCGATTCCGGTAACCCGCTCTGTCGTTGCCGCTATCCAGAGCGGCGCCCTGGAAGACGTTGCCACTGAGCACCTGGATGCCCTGAACCTGGATATCCCGATGGAAGTGCCCGGCGTGGACAAGTCTTACCTGAACCCTCGTGAAGCCTGGGCTGACAAAGCTGCTTACGACGATCAGGCAGGCAAGCTGGCCAAGCTGTTCGCCGAGAACATTGAGAAGTTCAATGTCAGCGAAGACGTTAAAAATGCAGGCCCTAAAGCCTAAGTAGAGGTTGTCGGGCACAGTGCGCTGTCCGTGACCCAAAAGCCGCTGCTCCCCCAGGAGCGGCGGCTTTTTTTGTGGCTGATCCCAAGCCCGCAGCCCGTCGATTTTTGCGGCTATAGTGAGTAAACAGGCGCCGACGATTTTAGCGTCGGAGGAAAAACTCTCTCAGCAGCAATCGCGAGCACTATGTCCGCAGGTAACTCGTTTACTCGCTTCGAAACTCTGTTCCCACACAAGCCGCCCGGGCAAAGAGTCAATCGGGTGGTCGTCAGTGCCCTCACTTTAATACTCAGTGCCATCCTGTTTACCCTCTGGCTCTATCTATTCCTCTCCTCGCAAGAGAAGTCCTATGTCGAACAGCGTGGCTATCGCCTCGCCAACGAGGAGACCTTTAACAAATTCCTGCGAGAGGGCAGTAACCGCTCCAGCGTACAAGCACTCAATCAATTGCTTCGGGACCGGGGTGTCGCCGAGGTTTTTCCTATTCGTGATCTTCTGCGACAGGGGGGACTGGCTGGAACTGGGGGAACCCCCATTCGCCATACCACCCAGGGACCAGTGGTCCAATATTGTGAAAACCCTCACCCTGGTACGAGACCAGGTAATACCGCTAATTGGCCCTGTCACTGTGGTTTCCGCTTACCGCACTGATGCCTACAACCGAAAACTTGCGACCGAAGACCAGCCCCGCCACCGTGACTTTTGCGGGCTGGACTTAATTCCGAATTCCAATATCGGTAAAAACGAACTCGCTGAAGAGCTAAGCACACTGCACGCACGCCTCGGTCCCGATAGCAATGTCGGGATGGGCCTGATTGACGATGTCCTGTTTCATGTCGATACCTGTGGCTATCGCACCTGGTAATTGAGGGAGCTGCCCGATGGTTATGCAAAGTAACAAAGAATACGTAGAAATCGGCCAGCGTCAACTGCGCCGGCGGATCATCATCATTGGGGCAATCGCACTGGCGATTCTCACCGGTCTATTTGTTTTTACTTACGAACGAGCGCGCGAGGCTGATGACCGGGTGAAATCCCCTATCGATATCCTCCCGCTGCTAATGATCCCGGAGGTTTACGATATCCAGGGCTATCCGGCAGCTTCCGAGAGGGCATTCAGCCGCTTCCTGAGCAAAGGCAATAACCATGCACGCTTTACTCAACTCAAAAAATTCCTGCGCTCCAACCGGGTTGAACAGGTTGTGCAACCCTATGAGCTATTGCGTCAGGGCAGTGACTGGCAGGATTTGGACGAACCCGCATTCGCCATCCCTCCCAAGGAGCTCTGGTGGGGCATCGTAAATACTCTGCGGGTAATCGAGCGGGAAATAGTGCCCCGCGTCGGCCCGGTAACAGTGGTCTCCGGGTGGCGCACAGTGGATTACAACCGTAAGGCCGGGGGTTCCAAGGGAAGTAAACATCTGCATTTCTGCGGGCTGGATATAGTTCCGAAAAAGAAGTTCTCCCGAGAGCAATTGGTGCCCGTACTGAGGGATATCCACAAGCGCAACGGCCGCGAGTGGCAAATGGGCCTCGGAATCTATCGGGGCATTCGATTTCACGTGGATACGTGCGGATATAGGCGCTGGTAAAACCCCACTGCATCTGCTTAGATAGAGCAAAAATTAGGCGCCCTACCACTGGGCTGCCGAAAGAGAAGCAGAGGAAGTCGCAGTGCAAGAAAAACTGGAAAGGCGCTCATTTATATTGACCTTGTTATTGGTCAGCGTAGCTTTTTTACTCCTAATAAAACCCTTCTTTACCCCTATTTTTTGGGCTTGTGCCACCGCACTGATTTTCTACCCCGTGTACCGTCTGCTGATGCAGCGCTTTCCCAATTCGCCTAATTTAATGGCTCTGCTAACCCTGTTTATGTGTATCGTTCTATTGGTGATACCCGTATTGGTAGTGGCCACCTCTTTTATTAATGAAGCGGTAACTCTGTATCACCGGATCCAGGAAGGACAAATTGATGTTTCTAAATCCTTTGAGCAGATTCGCAGTGCTTTCCCCAGGGTTAACAGCACGCTCGAGAGTATTGGCGTGGATGTCGAGGAGGCCAAGCAGCGCCTGATGGGTGGAGTGATGAATGCCGGTAGCTTCGTCGCAAAAAATGCGATTGAGGTCGGACAGAATACTGTTAACTTTTTCGTTATGTTGGGCTTAATGCTCTACCTCACCTTCTTTCTGATTCGCGATGGTGAAAGACTGGTAAACCTGATTATCCACGCCCTGCCACTGGGTGATGAGCGCGAGCACCTTTTGTTGGCAAAGTTCGCTGAAGTCACTCGCGCAACCATCAAAGGAAATCTGGTAGTCGCTATTACCCAGGGCGGCTTGGGCGGAATTATTTTCTGGGTGCTGGGCCTACCGGCACCGGTGCTTTGGGGTGTTTTAATGACCCTGTTGTCATTATTGCCCGCCGTCGGTGCCGCATTGATCTGGTTCCCCGCTTCTATCTACCTCTATGCTATTGGCGAACCCATGAAGGCAACGATTTTACTCGCCTATGGTTTCACCGTGATCAGCTTGGTAGATAACCTGTTGCGCCCAATATTGGTGGGTCGAGACACAAAACTCCCTGACTATTTAGTGCTTTTCTCCACTGTCGGCGGTCTGTTTATGTTTGGAATCAGTGGCTTTGCGATAGGGCCTCTGCTCGCTGCATTATTCCTCGCCTTTTGGGAGATTTTTATGCGTGAGTTTGTGCATCCCGAAGATGTCTTAATGCCACAAAAACCTGAAGATCTTTAACCTGTTCCCCGGGGCGGAAAAGCCTTAATTCCGCCCCACCCAATTAATATGCAAAGTCAGCTCGCACAACAGCTCAGTGGGCAGCCTCCTGTAGCTCTTTCAGCTGCAAATTGAGATCGCTCATCGGCGACTGATCAACCAACAGTGCTCCCTCATTTGCCCGATCCAAATCCGCCACCAGTAAAATCACTGTTGAGAAAGTCAGGGCCAAAGCTATAACTACCTGGGCAGATCCCCCGCGACTTATCCCCAACTGGTATCCAATTGCCAGCATCGCCAAAATGGTCATAAAGTACAGGGAGAGCCAGAGTGGACCCGGTATACGGTATTGCAGCCCAACCACAACCCTGGCACGGTGCAGATCTACCATCCCGTTAACCTGCTCGGCAAACTGGCGTAAATAATCGGCATTGTAATCCTGTGCGATATGCGCCTCGATCAAACGCCAAAGAGCCTGGTGAATTTCCTCACTGCGAGCTACATCTTCCGGAGTGACGGCGATTGATGGGTCAATATCCCTGAGATTTGCATATTCAGCTATTAGGTCTCGCGCCTTATCCTGCTTATCAAATTGCAAAAAGCTCGCATTTAAATATGCGGCCTGGATGGTATTGACCTCCTGCAACAGCAATGCCTTGCGCTCATTAAATCGGTCGGCTGTCATATCAAGGAATCTCTGAATAACTCCGTGATACCTCTGGCATGCAGAGCGGTTCTCAATCAAGGCGCGGCTTCGCAGGAATGTCCAGACCTTTCAAGAAGTCGCAACGCGGAGTGTGAATCGCTCTGCAAGCCCCGAAGGCGGGCCTTGAAGGCCACAGCTGCTGCGTTGCAGCTCTTGCAAAGGACTGAGCCATTCGCGGCGAGCTGCGCCTAACATCTGCAGCCTTCAAGACCCGCAGAGGCATTACGGAGTTATTCAGAGGTTCCTTAGGTAAATGCCAAAACGAATGCGACTAGGCCCAAAGTGGCAGAGTATAGAAAAGGCTGTCAAAGCGCATTTAAGCCCCTGCAAAACGGCAAGTCCATAACGGTGCATTGACGCACCAATATTCTTACTTTGGCGCATAAAGCATAGCAGTTATAGCTGAGCTATTGGCCAGTTAGACCTTAGGGCAGTAGCATAGGCGTATCGGTAAACTACAAGGGAAATATTCGTGAAATATCTGCTGACTTTCTTAATTACGGCGTTTATCAGCCTTCCCACCCTCGCTCTGGAAGTTGGTGAAATGGCGCCAAATTTCACTCTCAAGGGGTCTGATGGCCAAACCCACACATTGGCGGACCTCCAGGGAAAAAGCGCTGTTGTGATCGCCTGGTTTCCCAAGGCATTCACCCGTGGCTGCACCATAGAATGTAAATCGCTCGCCCAAAACGGTCACTTGATCAAAGATTATGAAGTCACTTACTTTATGGCCAGTACAGATGATCTTGACGATAACACTCGATTTGCTGAAGAGAGCGAAGCGGACTTCCCGTTACTCAGCGACCCCACCGGTGAAACGGCTAAAGCGTACGATGTACTTATTCCCGTAATGAATATCGCCCGTCGCGTTACCATTTATATCGGTAAAGATGGACGAATTAAAAAAATTGACAAAGATATTAAACCGGCAACCAGCGCAGAGGATATAGCGCGAACGCTTGGTGAATTGGGTGTTAAAAAGGCGTCAGCCTGAAAATAAATAGTCCGGAGTGACTAAATATATGGTGGAATAGCCCAGTGCTCTATTGGGCTATTGGGAATCAATGACAAAAGATATCCCAAAACAGCAATCCCGCCCTTCAAATTCATCCAACCACTTGCAGACATTCAACGTAACCTCTCCTCGGCTGGATTTATCGACATACTCTTGCAGGTGCTCGGGTTTCCCTGAGGAAAAAACCCGATCATCCGCAGCTTTTAATGCATCAGCATTATTTGACCAAGGAAGTTCCCGGTCTGTCTTACCAGTCACTTCACCACCGGCCAATTGACATATTTGGCGATTACCCCATAGATATACGCCTGTTTGATCTTTAACCCAAAATAAAAATGGAACCTCGGCAACTACTTTCAGTTCATCAGCAGTCATATCGTCTCAATCATCTAAATACCAGCAATTAACTCTAATTTTAGCAGGCAATAACAACATCACTCAGGATTCTATACATAGCTGCATTTTCAAGTTTATTCGCTGAAACCAAAAATAAATAAATATTAATAGATGACTGTTAGCAAAAAACTCAACCATGAACAAAAAAATTAAGAGCGGACTGATAATGAAATATGAGTGGATTTCAAGTAGGTCTTTCCATCGTGTTTGGTAAGACCTCACTGTTATTTACTCTCCACCAATTTCCAATTCTTTTAACTTACGTGTCAGAGTATTTCTACCCCAGCCCAACAGATCAGCAGCATCGCGTTTGCGCCCAGCTGTATGCTTAAGGGCAATTTCTATTAACGCTTTTTCAAATGCGGGGACAGCCTCATTTAAAATCTCGCGCTGCCCAGAGGATAGGGCCTGGTCGGCCCACAGACGCAGAGCTTTTTGCCAGTCTGTCGGTGTTTCTGTCGTCGCGCCCTGCTGATGCAACTCCTGTGGCAAATCTTCAATATGTACCTCGCGTCCGGAGGCCATTACGGTAATCCAGCGGCAGGTATTTTCCAGTTGTCGCACATTACCGGGCCAATCCAGCCCAGAGAGATATTCCTCAGTTTCCTTGGTTAGGATCTTTGACTCCACCCCCAGATCTTTTGCCGCAGCATTAAAGAAATGCCTCACCAATCGCGGAATATCCTCACGGCGATCCGCGAGTCTTGGAATATGGATGCGAATAACATTCAGGCGGTGAAACAGGTCCTCGCGAAATTTATGCTGACATACCAACTCTTCCAGATCCTGGTGAGTCGCCGCAATAATACGCACATCCACTTTGACCGGGGTGTGGCCACCGACACGGTAAAATTCACCATCAGCCAACACGCGCAATAACCGGGTTTGCGTATCTGCGGGCATATCACCAATTTCATCTAGAAACAGGGTGCCACCATTGGCCTGTTCAAAACGTCCGGCACGCTGGGAGCTGGCACCGGTAAAGGCCCCTTTTTCATGGCCAAATAATTCAGACTCCATCAGGTCCTTGGGTATAGCCGCCATGTTCAATGCAATAAATGGCTTATCCCTGCGCGGACTGTGATTGTGCAGAGCCTGCGCCACCAACTCCTTACCGGTACCGGATTCACCGTTGATTAAAACCGTAATGTTGGAATGAGACAAACGGCCAATCGCACGGAAAACCTCCTGCATCGCCGGCGCTTCTCCAATGATTTCTTTACTACCCTGACCATTTTCCGGCTCAACCCGTTCTTCAGCACTCTGTTCGCTAGCGTGCATCAATGCGCGCCGGGTTACCGCTACGGCTTCATCAATATCAAATGGCTTGGGCAGGTATTCAAAGGCTCCCCCTTGGTAAGCAGCTACCGCGCTATCCAGGTCCGAGTGCGCAGTCATAATAATTATCGGCAGGCTCGGTCGTTCAGCCTGGAAACGCTGCAACAATTTAAAGCCATCGGAGCCCGGCATGCGGATATCACTGATTACTACATCCGGTGAATCGCTATAGAAATCATCCAGGGCGCAGTCGCCACTCTCGTAACACTGGGTATCAATTCCCTCACGCGATAGCGCTCTCTCCAGCACCCAGCGGATTGATCTGTCGTCGTCAATAATCCAAACGCGATTACTCATTCTCTAGGTTCCTGTATTAGCTAATTCGGTAGTCAGGGGCAGATAAATTTGGAAAATGCTACGGCCGGGTTGGCTGTCACACTTAATCAGCCCCTTGTGCTGATTAATAATGTTCTGGGAAATTGAAAGTCCAAGACCTGAACCCTCGGCGCGGCCGGAGATCATCGGGAAGAATATCCGCTCGCGAATATCCTCCGGTATGCCCGGGCCGTTATCTTCAATTTCTATACGGCAGACCAATGGGCAATTGCGGCGGCCAATGGTGAATTGGCGCTGGATACGCGTGCGCAATACCATCTCCCCACTACTGAGGCCAATACTTTCATCGATGGCTTGCATGGCGTTGCGGGCAATATTAAGCAGCGCCTGAATCAATTGTTCGCTATCGGCGGGGACATCGGGAATAGACGGATCGTAGTCCCTGCGAATTTGAAGCTCACCGATACACTCAGCATCCAGCAACTGGGCAACCCGCTCCAGAACCTCGTGCACATTAACCGGTTGCAGTACTACCGGCTGGCGTGGTCCCAATAAACGGTCAACCAGATTGCGCAGGCGATCCACTTCCTCGATGATAATCTGTGTATATTCGTCTAATTCCCGGTCCGGCAACTCGCGCTGCAATAGTTGTGCAGCCCCGCGGATACCACCGAGGGGGTTCTTGACCTCATGGGCCATACCGCGAACCAGGTTTCGTGTCGTTTCCTGGGCACTGAGCAGCGCGTCTTCCCTGGCAATTCGCAACAGGCGATCCATCGGCTGCACTTCCACAAGTAGCACAGAAAACTCGGGGACCGGGCTGACTGAGTAATCCACGGTCCGGGTTTCAAGATTGTTCAACCTCCAACTGGCCCGGCGCACTGTATACTTCTCATTTTTGCGCAATGCTTCCCGCATAGCCTCATAGGCAGTGGGAGATTCTCGCACCACCTCCTCCAACTTCGAGCCTTTAACTCGAGTACTGGAGGCGGCCAACAAGTCCTCAGCGGCATTGTTCAGATAGCAAAGCGATAAGTTTTCATCCAGCACCAATACTGCGGATGTCAGGCTATCGAGTAATTGGCGCAATTGGCGATCATTCAGCATTCACAAAATTTCCGATTCATTCCGAGGCTCTGACCAAGCTCCCTTTGGTCACCCCCAGCAAACTAGCGCTGTATCTAGTCAGTGCAAAAAGCAAACCAAAATGGCGCATAAGCTGGCATTTGTAGGCGGAAGCAGCTTCAACCGGACACAATCAGTGCGCGATTAGCAACAACGGCATTGCGAGTATTCAGTCTCAGAAATAGGATGCCGCCGACTACAGAGAGAATGCACCATTAAGGTGCATGGGTCAAAAAACAGGCAGGCGGGCTTTAGACTGAAGTAAGGGGTAGCGGGAGCTTTGCACTCCCTCAAACATTCACCCCCGAGCTATCGGGCGCTTGACATGAATTGTGATCGTTTGCGACTGGGCTAATACTTGCCCTTTGGGCCCTAGCAGAACCGCCTTGAGCGTATGGGTACCGCGGACCAGGGCGGAGATATCCAGGGAGTTACCAGCCGAACTTCCCTGCCAGCGCTGCCCATCAATAACCGCATAAAAGCTAGCGCCCTCTGGATAATTGGGGGCCACATCCACCTGAAGCGCTATCAGTGTCTGCCCTGGCGGAATAGTCGCCTCATTAATTGGACTCACAATTCGAATCGATACCGGCCCCAACTCTCCATCATCACTTTTGGGCGACAGCTTTCTTGTGGGCAGCTGGCGGGGCAGCGCAATTGGCTGAATATTGATTGGGGCTAAATCCACTTTCTCTGAGTTGCCATTTGCCGGTGGTGTATCGCTAAAACTGACCTGGCCATCGGGCCCAACCACTTTGTAGATCGCGCCAGCCTCTTCATTCTCTTGAGAAGCCGCAACTGCCACCAGAGGCATTGCGAGTAACAGGGCCTTTAATTGCCAAAACCTTGCCATAGTGTTTTCGACCGCAGGGCGGACGCTCCTTTCTTCCCAGATCGGGCCAATGGGATATTCCTGAGCCTCCGCATAGCGGCACTCAATTCACTTCCACTGACAGTGTACTCGCAATAAAAAAGCCCGCACCAGGGTGGCGCGGGCTTTTCGAGAACAGCTCGACGGCATCATCGTGATGCCGGTCGCCATTACACGGAGTAGTACATATCGAACTCAACCGGGTGAGTGGTCATGTTCAGGCGCTCTACTTCTTCACGCTTCAGCTCGATGTAGGCATCGATAGCATCGTTAGTGAATACACCACCGGCTGTCAGGAACTCGCGATCCTGATCCAGAGCATCCAGGGCGCCTTCCAGGCTGGAAGCGACAGTCGGGTACTCAGCCAACTCTTCCGGCGGCAGATCGTACAGGTCCTTGTCCGCAGCATCGCCAGGGTGGATCTTGTTCTTGATACCGTCGAGACCCGCCATCAGCAGTGCGGCGAAAGACAGGTATGGGTTGGCGGTCGGGTCCGGGAAGCGAGTCTCGATGCGCTTGCCTTTCGGGGAGGGCACGAAAGGAATACGGATAGACGCAGAGCGGTTACGCGCAGAGTAAGCCAGGATTACCGGCGCTTCGAAGCCAGGTACCAGACGCTTGTAAGAGTTGGTGGAAGCGTTGCACAGCGCGTTCAGGGCGCGAGCATGCTTAACGATACCGCCGATGTAGTACAGAGCAGCTTCGGACAGACCAGCGTAGGCGTCACCGGCAAACTGGTTTACGCCATCCTTGCTAAAGGACTGGTGAACGTGCATACCGGAACCGTTATCGCCAACCAGCGGCTTGGGCATAAAGGTCGCGGTCTTGCCGTAGGCGTGGGCAACGTTGTGTACAGCGTACTTGAGGATCTGTACTTCGTCCGCTTTCTTAGTCAGGGTGTTGGCGGCAACGCCGATCTCACACTGGCCAGCAGTACCCACTTCGTGGTGATGCACTTCTACGCGCAGGCCCATCTGTTCCATCGCAGAACACATTGCGGCGCGAACGTCGTGCAGGGAATCCACCGGAGGAACCGGGAAGTAACCGCCTTTAACGCCGGGACGGTGACCAATATTGCCTTCTGCAAAGTTGTGACCTGAGGACCAGGCTGCTTCTTCGGAGTTGATCTTGTAGAAGGCGCCGCCCATTTCGGCACCCCAGGTGATGTCGTCGAATACGAAGAACTCGGGCTCGGGACCGAACAGAGCGGTGTCACCCAGACCAGTGGACTTCAGGTATTCCTCAGCGCGCAATGCGATGGAGCGAGGATCTCGCTCGTAACCCTGACCGGTAATTGGGTCGACGATGTTACAGCGAATGATAACAGTGCTCTCATCGGTGAAGGGGTCGAGGAAAGCGGTCTCGTCGTCCGGCATCAGGATCATGTCGGATTCGTTGATGCCCTTCCAACCGGCGATGGAAGAACCATCGAACATTTTGCCTTCTTCAAAGAACTCACCGTCAACTTCCGACGCAGGGATGGAAACGTGTTGTTCTTTACCCTTGGTATCGGTAAAGCGCAGGTCTATCCATTTCGCTTCACTTTCATTAATCAAACCGAGCGTTTTCGCTGACATTGCAGTCCTCCAGGTCTTGAAAAGTAATTGGTCGCTATGCCTTGCTGTCGCTGCCGGCATTCACTCTCTACCTGGCGTGAAATAAAGCAAGGAGTGTGCCAAATTAGGGCAATCGCCTCATAGTCCCGGTTGGCGCCGGTGCGAGCCCCAGCAAAGTGCTGACGCAGCCAGGATAGATGTATTGTGGCCGAGCAGCCACATAAATACGCACCAAAATAGAACATATTTGTTCTCGCTTCGCCCGCAAACAGTGCACAACCAACTTGGCTCTGGCTAGTTTATAATGCCGCACCTTCTATCAACATGCGGTACCCCACAGATTCCCATGCACTTTGTCGTCAAGTTTTTTCCAGAGATCACCATCAAGAGCAACCCTGTGCGCAAGCGCATGTCGCGCCAGCTCAAGGACAACCTGCAGCGCCTGCTGCGCCAGCTGGACGACCGTATCCAGGTGCGAAAGGATTGGGAAAAGATCGATGTGATCGCGCCCGATGCTGTGTCCCACCTGGGTGGACGTATCGAAGAGGTGCTCTCTCACACCCCCGGCATCGCCAACTTCTCCCGCGTGCGCCAGTTCCCCCTGGGTGACCTGCACGACATGTACGAGAAAACCCTGTCGGTTTGGGGCGCAGCCCTGAAAGACAAGACTTTCTGTGTACGGGTTAAACGCACCGGCAAACACGACTTCCAGTCTCTGGATGTGGAACAGTATGTGGGTGGCGGCCTCAACAAGAATACCGAGGCATCCGGAGTCAAACTGAAAAACCCCGACATCACCGTTAAGCTGGAGATCCGCCACGACAAGCTCAACGTGATCGAAGAGCAGCATCCCGGCCTGGGCGGCTTCCCCCTGGGCACGCAAGACCCGGTTTTGTCACTGGTCTCCGGTGGCTTCGACTCTACCGTGGCCAGTTACATGACCATGAAGCGCGGTATCCGCACCCACTTCCTGTTCTTCAACCTGGGCGGACGCCAGCACGAGCTGGGCGTGAAAGAAGTCGCCTACTATCTGTGGAACAAATACGGCGCTTCCCACCGGGTGCGCTTTATCACCGTGCCGTTTGACGAAGTAGTGGCAGAGATTCTCGAGCGGGTCGACGACTCCAATATGGGCGTTATTTTGAAGCGCATGATGCTGCGCGCCGCCGATGTGATCGCCAAGGAACTGGAGGTGGACGCCGTAGTCACCGGTGAAGCCATCGCCCAGGTTTCCAGCCAGACCCTGAAAAATCTGTCGGTGATCGACAGTGTTACCAATACCCTGGTATTGCGCCCACTGATCACCACCGACAAGACCGATATTATCCGCACCTCCCGGGCCATCGGCACTGAAGAGTTCGCCGCCAATATGCCGGAATACTGCGGCGTTATCTCGGTAAAACCCACCACCCGCGCCAAGATTGAAAAAGTGGAGTCCGAGGAAAACCGCTTCGATTTCACCGTCCTCGATCGCGCTATCAGCAATCGGGTGATGCAAAATATTGATCAGGTGATCGAAGAAGTCGATGGCGAAGCACCGGATGTGGAGATCCGCGAAGAGCCGGGCAGCGCTGTGGTTATCGATATCCGCCACCCGGATGAGGAGGAGTTGGATCCACTGGAGCTTGGCTGTGAGGTGCAGACTATTCCTTTCTACCGTCTCAACAACAGCTTTGCCCACCTGGACCAAGAGCGTGAGTACCTCCTGTATTGCTCCAAAGGCGTTATGAGCCGCCTGCACGCCTCACACCTGTTGGACGAAGGTTTTCGCAATGTGGGCGTGCTGCGCCCGCTGATTCCCCACAGACCGGAAACCATTAAGAAGTAACTTCTGCTCAAGGCGCGGGCAATTACCGCCCGCGCGGGTTTTAAAGCGATCAGCGCCCCGGGGCGGTGATTTTTTACTCAAAATCACTCCCAATTGTCATGCGGCCCCCCTATAATCGCCGCCTTTGGCCGGAATGCTGCTGTAGAAACCCCGCAGGCCCCCGCCCCGACTTACCAAGATTTAACGCCCAGAGGCCCCCAGTGATAGAGAATCTGCGCAATATTGCGATTATCGCCCACGTAGACCATGGCAAAACCACCCTTGTGGACAAGCTGTTGTCCCAGTCCGGCACTCTCGACCGCCGCGACGAAGGCGCCGAGCGCGTCATGGACTCCAACGATCAAGAGCGTGAGCGTGGCATCACCATCCTGGCGAAGAACACCGCTATCCGCTGGAATGACTACCGCATCAATATTGTCGACACCCCTGGGCACGCCGACTTCGGCGGCGAGGTAGAGCGCGTACTGTCCATGGTGGATTCAGTTCTGCTGCTCGTAGACGCAGTAGATGGCCCCATGCCGCAGACCCGCTTCGTAACCCAGAAGGCATTTGAGCAGGGCCTCAACCCGATCGTGGTGATTAACAAGATCGACCGCCCCGGCGCTCGCCCCGACTGGGTGATGGATCAGGTATTCGACCTGTTCGACAGCCTCGGCGCCACCGACGAACAGTTGGACTTCCCGGTTGTCTACGCCTCCGCCCTGAACGGCATCGCCGGTCTCGACGACACCGACCTGGCCGACGATATGACGCCGCTGTTCCAGATGATTGTGGACAAGGTTGAGCCCCCGAAGGTTGACCCCACCGGCGCCTTCCAGATGCAGGTTTCCGCTCTGGACTACTCCAGCTACGTAGGCGTAATCGGCGTTGGCCGTATCACTCGCGGTACCCTGAAGCCGAACCAGCAAGTGGTAGTTCTCGATCGCGAGGGCAACTCGCGCAAAGCCAAGGTCCTGCAGGTTATGGGTTACCTCGGCCTGGAGCGTGTAGAAGTGGAGCAAGCCAGTGCTGGCGATATCGTGTGTATCACCGGTGTGGGTGAGCTAAATATCTCCGATACCCTGTGCGATCTGGATACTCCAGAAGCCCTGCCCGCCCTGAGCGTGGACGAGCCCACCGTAAGCATGACCTTCCAGGTCAACGACTCCCCCTTTGCTGGCCAGGACGGCAAGTTCGTTACCTCGCGCAACATCAAAGAGCGTCTTGACCAGGAGCTGATTCACAACGTGGCCCTGCGTGTAGAGCAAGGCGACTCTCCTGATAAGTTCAAGGTTTCCGGCCGAGGCGAATTGCACTTGTCTGTCCTGATCGAATCCATGCGCCGAGAAGGTTTCGAGCTGGGCGTTTCCCGCCCCGAAGTGGTGCAGAGAGAGGTCGACGGAGAGATCCACGAGCCTTATGAAGAAGTGGTTATCGATGTTGAGGAACCCCATCAGGGGCCCATTATGGAAGAGCTGGGCCTGCGCAAGGCCGATCTCACCAATATGGAGCCCGATGGCAAAGGTCGCGTGCGCCTAACCTTTATCGTGCCCTCGCGCGGCATGATCGGCTTCCGCTCCCAATTCCTTACCATCACCAGTGGTTCTGGCATTATGACCAGTATCTTCGACCACTACGGTCCGGTGAAGCAGGGTGAGGTGGCCAAGCGCATCAACGGTGTACTGGTTTCCATGGTCAAGGGCAAAACCCTCGCCTATGGTCTGTTCGCACTGCAGGATCGTGGTCGCTTGTTCCTGGGCCACGGCGAAGAGGTCTACGAAGGCCAAATCGTCGGTATTCACTCCCGTGGCAACGACCTGGTAGTAAACCCTACCAAGGCCAAACAGCTCACTAATGTGCGCGCGTCAGGTACTGACGATGCGCTCACTCTGTCACCACCCATTCGTCACACCCTTGAGCAGGCTCTGGAATTCATCGAAGACGATGAATTGGTAGAGGTGACTCCCAACTTTATCCGCCTGCGCAAGAAAATTTTGCAGGAAAATATGCGCAAGCGTGCGAAGAAATAATTAGTATTTTCTTCAACTTTAAAAAGGGCCCTCTGGGCCCTTTTTTGTTTTTGCCATATCATGACATCTTCAATCCCTGAAGAGGGACAATCAAAAACTTCTCCGTAGCAACATTCCATAGTAAAGAGGTGATTGATTAACTCGACAGAAGCCGTGCTGCACTAAACTGCAGGGAGGCTGCCTGCAAGAGGCCGTAAATATCGCTCGCCAGAATCCGGTATTTTTTTCCAATCTCTTACCCCAAAAAGAAAATTTATCTTCTTTTGATATTAAATAATCGACCATTTTTATCGTTTATCTGCTCAAATATTTATTCCTGGAAGGTGCAATTAAATTTATGCCCGCACTTTTTATTGTCCCCATCATAAAATTACAGCGGAAATAAATATAACCACTCAGCCACTACCCTCCGTGGCTTGCACATTTATTCCACATTTCCTCGCGGAACTTTTACCTCTTCATTTATTCAAATTTTTCCACATATAACGACAAATTTCTTTATACATAATTAAGACCTATGGGAGGTCAATCTAATGTTTTCTTTCCTGCAATCTCAGGATCGAACAAGGATGTTGGTGGGCAGCCGCAGTGAACGCGGATCTAAATTTGGGTTTAAATTAAAAGCTGCGGCGGCACTCGCAGCAGCAATCGCCATCAGCGGAAACGTCAGCGCACAAGAAACCTCTAAACGTGTATCTGCCTATTGGGCCGATTGGGAATACTGGGCCGACTCATCCTTCACCCATGACAACGTGGATTTCTCCAAGCTCACTCACGTTCAGTACGCCTTTGCCTGGAATGACGAAGACGGCAACATCTACTTTACAGACCCCTACGTTTTCTACGGCCTGGGCGCCCAATCATTTTCCGGCGGCGCCGGTGATGGTCCCGTAAAATGCTCGCCGCAATTCTGGCACCCCTACAGCCAATACGATTCCAGTATTCAGCCCGCGGTCTGCCAGGGCTGGAATGACCACGAATCAGGTTTTGTAAAATCGGTACATGACGACGGTGCCAAGGCGATCCTGTCTATGGGCGGCTGGACCCTCTCCCACAAAGTCTCTGAGATGATGGAGAGCGACACCGCACGTGCAGCCTTTATCGAAAATGCAGTGACACTGCTTACTGACTGGGATTTCGATGGTCTCGATCTCGATTTCGAATACCCCGGCTATGCACCGAACGGCGGACGCTCGATCGACAAAGAAAACTTCACCACCCTGCTGCAAGAGCTGCGCGCGCGCTTCGATGAGGTTGAAGCGGAGACCGGCAAAAATCTGGAACTGACCGCTGCCGTGGCCTGTGGCCCCTCGATTGCAGAAGAGGGTTATGATTTTGCTGCTGTGGGCGAAGTCCTCGACTATGTCAACCTGATGACTTATGACTTTGGTGGCGACTGGGATACCGTAGCCCAGCATACCTCGCCGCTGTACCCCTATGAAGGCCAGGTCAACGAAGGCTTCGACGCAGACAGCTGCCGCAATATGTGGATGACTGAGGGCAATATTCCTGCTGAGAAAATCACCCTGGGTATGTCCCACTACGGCCGCAGCGTGGCTGGCGCCACCGCAATCGGTGAAGCCGCCTCCGGACAAGACGTCGCTCACTGGGGCTCTGACACCGAGACGCGCTACTACCAGATCGTTGAGAAAATGCAGAGCGACTCTTCATTCCAGACCGCTTACGATCCCGAGGCCGTCACCCACTATGGTTGGTTTGAGGATGGCGGTTTTATCTCTTTCGAAGATACGACTTCTATCGCCGCACGCGCCCAATATGTGCTCGACCAGGGCCTTGGTGGCGTGATGATCTGGCAGCTACGCGGTGGAATGCTATTGGAGAACAATGAATACCAGTATCCACTACTCGATGCCGCACTCGAAGTTTTCGGACAGGGTGGCTCCAGTGATAGCGATACCGGAGATACTGGCGATACCGGAGATACCGGAGATACCGGAGACACCGGAGACACCGGAGACACCGGAGACACCGGAGACACCGGAGATACCGGAGATACCGGAGACACTGGAGACACTGGAGACACTGGAGACACTGGAGACACTGGAGACACTGGAGACACTGGAGACACTGGAGACACTGGAGACACCGGAGATACTGGCGACACCGGAAGTGGCGGTGGCAATAATAATGGCGGAAGCAGCGCCTGCGTCGCGTTTGAGCAGCCCTATGCCGGCGACCCAGGTTATTCAGTCGGTGACGTTGTTGTCTTTGAAGGAGTCGCCTACGAGTCCACCCACGAGCCAAACTGGTGGTCTCCAGGTTCCGCGCCATCGCTGTGGACCGAAACCACCTGTCAAACTGAGGGCGAAGGCTCCGACAATGGTTCCGACAGCGGCTCTGACGATAGCAACAACAATGGCTCCGATAGCGGTTCTGACGACAACGCCAATAACGGTTCCGATGACAACACCGACAGCGATCAAGGTTCAGGTGAGACCGCTTCCTGCCCCGAATTCCAGCAGCCATATGCTGGTGACGAAGGCTATCAAGTTGGCGACCTAGTAACCTTTGAAGGCCAGGTTTATGTGTCTACCTTTGGTCCCAACTGGTGGTCCCCGGCTAGCGCCCCCCAGTACTGGGAAGCGAGTTCCTGCCAGTAACCTGGATACACTTTGACCGTCTTCTCAAGGAAGGCGGCTCAATATTTCAATAAAAGGGCCCTTATCGGGTCCTTTCCATTTATTATTTAGTCCGCCCTTAAAATAATTATTACGGCGTATCTTGTAAGATATGCATCACTTCACCAAAGTTATCCTTTGACAAAATATATCTCAGCCAACGAATACCATTATCTGTCAAACTTTGCTCATACTTAATGTGCTTTTGATCTCGCAGATAAATTCTGAGTCTGGGGTAAGAGGCAATAAATCTCTAAAACTTACAATCAATTAAATTAATTTTTTATTATCCATTCTTAAAATGTATTTTGGAATTCATCGGCTAGGTGCCGGACCAGTGCCATTAGCTGTTTCAACCGCCTGAATTTGGCTCCAATTATACTCTTTAGGAAAAAGGGAAAATAATGAGTTAAATTTCACTCTATTGGAGCTGGCAACAAAATAACTATTTATCCCCAAGACTATCAAAGTTAAAAAAACGATAAGATTCTAAAATTTTTACGAATTGATTGCCTCAACCTATAGTCTCCCAATATCTTAGACTTAACTCTTTATCAAGTTCTATTTTTCCGTAGGGATTAAGTATGCAAGCAGCTTAAAGAAGGTCGCAAACAATATTATAGAAACAAACATTACTGGCCGCATTGATAAAATATATCCCTCAGTAGTAAGGCCTGCCAAGATAGCGTTCTCAGATAAAGACTGTTCTCGCTGAGATACTAAAAATTTTAAATAAGAAGTAACTATAAGAGCCACTAATGAAAGTGGTAAGCAGAATGACAATCCAGTCCTACTTACAGTGAATAATAACGCGCTGGCTATTCATAGGCGGCATGGGAAACTGTAAAAAAGAGGATTTCTTTTTCATTTTAGGGGACACTCACCCCCGACACAAAGCACATCTATGCCCTATGCCTTCATAGATATTTTGTTCTTGTATGCAGACTTTGCAGTGGTCCATAGTTACTAAAAATTTTTAGGCTTAAAAAATACATATAAAAATAATGCATATTTATTAAGTTATTGACAACTATCTTTAGCGAATAGATGACTCATTACAACTAACGATTTCAATATTTAGTACGTTAGAACTAAATAGTTAGGTGGAGACATAGCACTTAATAATCAACGGAAGAGTTAGAAAAGACTGTATAGCACCTGAATAACTCTCAATTCATGAGATCAGAAGACGACTTGGTAAGTTATTGCTTGTTAGACTGACATGCCGTGGTTCGATCTGCCTGCACCGCAGAACTACTTTATATACGCCACATTAGGTTATTGAAGGAACCATTAACTGCATGGAATCAATAGTGCTTAACTAAATAATTAACACAATAGGCTGTATCCCATTCAATTACCCGTGACACATCAATTATGGCCATAAAAGCGCTGCTCAACTTTCTGCCACTGCGCCAATGCAGTTTGTGAGTGCAAACAAACTGTGAGTCTCTCGAACCTTGAGGCATAAGCGCGTAAAACGGCCAATCCCTGGTGTGCCGCAATCTCGTGAGGGAAGCGGTTAGTGCCAGCTCCCAATGCCGGAAACAGTATCGTTTTGCAGCCGCGCTCTATCGCCAACTCTAAAACACTTTCATAGCAGTGTCTCAACAGCACTATGGCCTGGCTCCCCCATTGATCGCCACTGCTCCACTGGGGCGTAACAGTATGCAATAAGTAATCGACCGGTAAATCATAGGCTCGAGTCACGCGAGCTTCACCAACTGGGCATGCTCTTTGATTGGCACATTGGGGGGTTAACCGAGTCCCGCACTGGGCATAAATCTGCGCTGAAAGCCCCCGCCCCCGAATAAGATGCTTGTGTGCCGGACACACCAGAGCATCTCCACGCATCGTCAAGATATCGCCAGAAGTCAGTTGAATTTGTGTCACGATTTCTCAGTTCTAAAGTTTGAGTTACTGATACTGTAGCTTGCTACTTTGGTCGGTGACAGATTCCCCCTATACTCACCATTGCTTCACTCCGGCAGTGGCTACCAGCATAGTTGTATGATGCAGGACGGTCCCGAGCAAGCGGAAGGTTGCAGTCGGTATAGCAACGGGAATGACTATGAGCTCAGGGTATAACAATCAAAACCCCGCGATATCCACCTCTATTGATGAAGTGCAGCGCATAGATCTGCGCAGACGGATATTGGCCTCCTCTTATATGCTGATATTCGCTATGGCTATCACCGGAGCCATGGCGATCATCGCCCTTACTGCAACTAATATCCTGCAGGCATCGACGCTTTTTATCGTCGCGGTGGTTATTTTATTTGCATATATCACTGTCAACATTATCGGTCCTACCGAGAAAACGCCATTATTGGTGGGAATTCTTTTATTGGCGCTGTATTTCTACTTACTAATGACTGGTGGTGTAAACAATACCGGATTGATGTGGGCAGTTATGCTGGTCCCCGGATTTATCAACCTTTACGGCTATAAAACCGGCACCACTGCACTGCTCGGCATAGGTCTCGCTACGGCAGCAATCCTGTTTTATCCGGATTTCCCAGGGCTCACGGCCAAATATGATACGGCCTATCGTGCGCGTTTTATTGCAGTATTTGGTGCACTCACGGCTCTAACTGCATTACTTGACAGTAGCCGTCACCAAACTCAACAGCTCCTCCAGCGATTAACAGGTGAATTGGAGACCTATGCTGCCACGGACACATTGACCGGATTAGCGAATCGCAGAGAAGCATTTCGCGCCATTCATGAATTAGAACGCCGGAATGATGAGCTGAAAGATCAATATGTCATCCTTATCGGAGACTTAGATAACTTCAAGACGATCAACGATACCTACGGGCACTCCTTTGGCGACCGCGTATTACAAGATGTTGCCAAGATATTGAAAAGTAATACCCGGTCTGAGGATATTGTGGCGCGCTGGGGCGGCGAAGAATTTTTATTGCTATTGCCGAATACTGACTTGAAAGGCGGCAGTGTCCTTGCAGAAAAACTTCGTCGCAGAGTATCGACCCTCAGCCGCCGCTATACACGCCCGGTAAAAATCTCAATCAGTCTCGGAGTCGTCGAAGGCAGCACCAATGGCAAGCCACTCAATCAGCTATTGGCCGAAGCAGATAAACGTATGTATCGAGCCAAGAATGGTGGGCGCAACAAAGTGGTAGCCGCATAAATATTAAGTCACCAAGTGGCGCAGTAGATAGCCAACGGCGAGTGCCAGGACCGCTGCGCTACTGCCAAAAAACAGAGTTTTTAAGCCCGCCACCAGCAGGTGGTGGGAAAACACCAATCCTTTGCACAAGCCAATAGCAAAAAAAGCGCAGACCGAAAGAACGGCGCTCGCATAAAATTGTTCGGCGGGATTAAGGCTGTGGAAAAGGTAGGGCAACAGGGGAATAGCACCTACACACAAAAAAGCGACGAAGGTTATCAGTGCCGCCCCCAGAGGCTTATGCTCTAAGCGGCTTATACCGTACTCTTCCGCCAGCATTGTCTCTATCCACAGCTTTTGATTCGCAGTGATAGTGGCAACAATATTATCGAGAACTTCACCTCGAAATCCCTTTCGATAAAAAATCTGCCTGATCTCTTCCCGCTCTCCCTCGGGAATTAAAGCAATATGCTGACGCTCTGTACGCATAGCCGCGGCTCGTTGCTCACGCTCCACACTGGCAGCTTCATAATTGCTTACCGCCATGCTGAAACCATCAGCGATAAGGTTGGCAAAGCCCATCACGAGCACAACCGCTTCGGAGAAGCCTGCACCAAAAGCGCCTGCAACAATGGCAAAGGTAGTTACGCAGCCATCTATCGCTCCCAAAACAAAATCAGAGAGCCACTGTGACTGTGGACGACTTCGCAAGCGCGCCTCAATACGCTCCGGTCGATGCTCCTCAATTAGCGCTTCCCGGCTTTCCTGTTGGTGTTTTGGGTTTTGCCGGTCCATAACCAGGCGAGCTACTGTAAAAACCGCTGCATAACATAAGCATCTTGCAACCTTCCCAAAGGATCTGTAAATGCTCTATCTAGCGTTTTGATAATAGTGAAGCCCAGCTCGGTATAAAGGGTAATTACGGGCTCATTGTCGCTGGGAACGTAGTTGAACTGCATTTCCAAATAGCCGGCGTCCTGGGCTCTGGCGACTGCATGCTGGACCAGTGCACGATCTACACCGCGATCGCGCACATCCGTGTGCACGAGAAAGTTGGCTGTCGCGACATGGCTATGAATACCAGGGAAATTAACCCCTAATTTATACACCCCCAGCAGGTGAGGTAACTCTTCGGTAACATAAGTCTGTAAGTCGTCATTAAGCCATTGAGCAGAAAACACTTCTCGACTGATCTTATGCGAGAAAGGCAGATCCCCTCTGTTTCGCACAACACTAAAGAGGCTCCACATGCCTTCGAGGTCACTCTCTATAGCCTGCCGAATATCCATAGGAATCCATATCTCAGACGCCTTGCCGCACTTGCCTAGCGCACAATGAAGCTCCCCCGATCCACACCGGTATTTCCAGTCTTGGGATCATAGGCATATAGCACAATTTCATAAACACCTGGCAAATCCGTCGCAAAGGGCGCACTAAAGGTATTCATAGTCTCCTGTATCTCTAGCGGCACTCGAGCAAATGATTTGCCATCTCTTTTAACCAATGCCACAACTTCTATCTTACTGCCATCCCAAATCCCACCATCGGTAAGTGAACATCCGCACATCATTACCACATTAGCGCGAATCTCAAAGGGACTCTGGTCCAAGCCTGTATAGAGATGGGTCTGTGGGCTGAGTAAATCTACCAACATTCCCGGAATTTCCACAATCAGCCCATCACCAGAAATAGGCTTTCCCGGAACCAGCCAGGTCTGTGTCTGCGCCACCACTCGGGCCTGCTTTTTGATATACGGTGCAAGAACTTCCACCGTCAGAAACACCGGCTCACTGATATTCAGTGTAGCGGTAAAATGTGCAGCGCCATCGGCGATAGGTTGGAACCTCTCTCGGGGCCTTTTCATAATTCTGGTGGTGTCACCGGTGCTCCCTTGGGTAAGCCCCTTGGCAAGAATTTCCCCAGAATCTGCATCGCGAATAATAACCATGGCACCACCGATGGAGGAGCCAATAAACTTGGCATCCATGGCCTTGGCGCGCACGGTAATTTCAGTGGGTGTTGGCTCCGCCCATAAAGCGGAAGGAAACAGTTGTAATAGCAGAGCGACGATAATAAATCCTGAACGTCTCATAGATACTCCTCTCTTATACATTGCCCAGCAGATAATAAGCCCCAAAAATACCCACTCCCCAAAACACAGCCCCTACAGCCAACCAAACAAAATTCCAGGGAGTAAATCTCGAGTTAGCCTGTCCTGAAATATCTCCATTAACCATATTGGCAGCTTTCTGTCCCTCATAAAGTGGCCACAATGTAAAGGGTAAGAGAAGTATGCTTACTATATCGATCAATGAAATTACATCGGAGTAATAGGAAATCCTGTCGACAATAGCCCCGGCAATCGCAAAAACTACATATAACGTAGCCCAAAGTGCCGGCACCCAGCGGTAATCCACCTTATCAATCTCGATACGGCTTTGAATCCTGGAAAAAAGGGAATGAGTAAAAAAGATAGAGAATATCGCTCGCATAACCGGCCACATATTCTCTCCACTAGCACGCTGATATTCTGCCCAATGACGGTAAAACCAATAAACTGAATAGATGCCCACTGTACCTAGGCTCATTACCCAGAATTTGGTTGGTGAAACTATATAAAACTGCGCTTCATCTTCTGAAACAGTATCTAATTCAGCCTCTGGGGCAGAGTAAATATTTGAATCCATTGGGACTTTTCCATAAACAATTATTTTAGGGAAAACCAGCTTTCCTCTATACACAGACGATATTCACAGAAATAAGCCCAATAAAAAAGCCGGGCTATGCCCGGCTTTTTAAAAGAGTCAGCTAAGAAGCTTATGATTGCTTCACTGATTCCACCCAAGAGGCTACGCGGCTCTCCAATACTGGCACTGGCAAAGCACCGCCACCCAGTACGGTATCGTGGAATCCGCGAATATCGAATTTATCACCCAACTGATCTTCAGCCTGCTTGCGCAGCTCCTGAATTTTCAGCATACCGATCTTGTAAGCAGTCGCCTGGCCCGGCCACGCCAGGTAACGACGCACTTCGGAACGAACTGCAGTCTCGGGGATTGCGGAGTTTTCCAGGAAGTACTCCACCGCTTGCTCTTCACTCCAGCCTTTGGCGTGCAGGCCGGTATCAACAACAAGGCGAATGGCTCGCCACATTTCAGCCGTCAGGTGGCCAAACAGGTTATAGGGATCTTCGAAGGCCCCCATTTCTTTAGCAAGCTTCTCAGAGTACAGCGCCCAGCCCTCTACATAGACAGTAAAGTGAGCTTGAGTGCGGAACTGCGGGATACCTTCCAATTCCTGAGCAATTGAGATCTGCATATGGTGACCGGGGTTGCCTTCGTGGTAGGCCACAGTTTCCATATCAGTCGTGGAATAGGCACTCATATCAGACAGATGCGCATAGTAAATACCCGGGCGGGAACCATCGGGAGTGCCGGGGTAGTAATGCTGGGCACCGCCATCCTGTTCGCGGAAAGACTCAACCCGCTTTACTACCAACTCAGCTTTCGGCAGAAGGCCAAAGTATTCCGGCAATTTCTTGGTAATGTTGTCCAGGAACGCAGTTGAGTCATCCAGGTAGCCCTGGCGACCTTCATCGGTATTCGGGTAGTAGAATTGGCCATCTTCGCGAATAAACTTGAAGAAGTCCTGCAGGCTACCTTCGAAACCAACCTGCTTCTTGATAGTTTCCATCTCACCACGGATACGCGCCACTTCTTCCAGGCCGATATTGTGGATCTCGTCGGCAGTCAGGTCCGTAGTTGTGGTGTTGGCCAGGCGCTGATTGTAGTAGGCCATACCATTGGGCAGGCTACTAGCACCTTGAGGCTCTGCTGAGGCCTTCTGCATATCCGCTTTGAGCCAGGTAACCAGCCCTTGATATGCGGGGAAGAACTCAGTCTCTAATGCCTTGCGTGCTTCCGCAGTCAGCTTGTCTGCCTGCTTCTGATCAATAGTACCGGCTTCGAGCAGCTCAGTGATTTTCCCTTTGGCACCGGCCCACAGAGGCGCATCTTCACCATCGGTAAATGGCGCGCCTTCAATCAGTTTACTGGACTGATCAATCGCCCCCTCATAGGCAAAGCGCGGGGGGCGAATACCTTCTTTGGACGACAGCTTGGCGCGGTCAAGAAGCTGGTTAATCGCGCGGGAGATACCACCGATACGGGTGATATACGCCTGCATATCTTCAACGTTGTCAACCTTGTGGAAGTTCAGCAGGAAGTTGGGCAACTGCGATTGTGCACCTCCCATCTGCTCAAAGATGTAGCCGTGACGGATAAACGGCGCAGCGGCCTTGGCCTGTTCAAACTGATAAATCCAGATATCGTAGGAGGTTTTCCCTTCCTGAGTCAGCTTGCTGTAGTCGAAATTCTTCTTGAGCTCTTCAACACTTTTCTCTTGCCAAACCAAGCGGCGAGCCTCTGCGGCCTCACTCATATCGTCGATTTGGTCGTAGTGGTCTTTGCGACCCAGGTAGGACAGCTGAATCGGGCTGAACTGCAGCTGTTCCTCATAGCGCTCATCCAGCCACTCAGTCAGGCGCTTGGTTTCGGCAACCGCATCTACAGTTACTGAGGCCTCGGCAACCACATTTTGGGGCTTATCTACGTTGGCTCCAGTCTGGGTACTTTTGTCACCCTGACAGCCCGCAAGGATAGCGACAGCCAGCAGGCTGGGGATCAGTGGGTTGTTCAGCTTTATCGGCATCTTCCTATCTCGATCAAAAGTTGTACAAAAAAACGCCGCTAACTTTGACACGAATTCGGTGAGGTGTCGATTCATGCCCCCCAGAACGCCATATGTTTGCGTTGAGTTGAGGCAAATCGGAGATTTTGGACTAGGTGGACCCAATACCTGAAGCAGGATATTGCCACAAGTGACCCTGCGGTAATGGACTAACGCCGGCTTGTGACCCGGTCCAAGATATGTAGCTCTCGCTGGGGAAAGGGTACCGTCAAGCCTTCTGCCTCCAGTGCAGGCTTAAGCTTTTGCATCAGGGACCAATAAACATCCCAGTACTGATCATTGGCAGCCCAGGCCCGCAACTGTAAATTGACCGCGCTGTCAGCAAGCGCCTTAACAGCGAAACATGGCTCTGGCTCAGCAAGAATACGGGGTTCCTGTTCTACTAGGCGACGTAATACTGTTAGGCCGCGATCAATGTCATCGCCATAGGCGATACTCGCCACAATCTCGATACGGCGAGTCTTATTGCGACTGAAGTTGGTGAGCACTTGCCCCCAGATAGCACTGTTGGGTGCGGTAATACGCAGCCCATCCATGGTATCCAGCTCCGTAGTAAACAGCCCTACCTCGCGAACAGTGCCCAATATGGCACCGAACTGAATCACATCCCCAACGCGAAACGGCCGCAATCCCAGCAATAGGAACCCCGAAGCAATATTTTGCAGGGTATCTTTCAACGCTAAGGCTACTGCCACACCAGTAGCGCCGAGTAGAGCAATTAAGCTGGTAGTGTTAATACCAAAGACATCCAATACCAGCAGTGCGCCAACAATATAAACCGCCCAGCTCGAAATACTGCGCAGTACTGGTCGCAAGGTAATATCAAACCGGTCCGGCAGACGGTCAACCGCTCTGCGAGCAAGATGGGCCACAAACAGCGTCACCAAAACTACCAGTAGTGCGGCCGCCAGCTTTAGGGATAATGCTGTTACTTGGGGCCAGTACTCGTTGAGCAAGCTATTAATATTCATCGACCCTCGAAAATAAATCCCTATTTTAAATTCAAGCCAAACCTAAATTCTGTGCATCATCGACACAACGCTGATGAGCCGGACACGTTTCCAAGTGATCATTGACCATTCCAGTTGCCTGCATATGCGCATACATAATGGTTGATCCCACAAAACTAAAACCCGCTTTCTTTAACGCCTTACTCATCGCATCAGATTCTGCTGTTGTGGCCGGCACCTGCTTCATGGAGCGGGGGCGATTAACAATCACTCTTCCACCGGTGAACTGCCAGAGAAAATCCTTTAAGGATATACCGCGATCGCGCAACTCGAGGGTTGCCCGTGCATTCTTGATGGCCGATTCAACCTTGAGCCGGTTGCGAATAATTCCCGGGTTGAGAAGTAGTTTCTCTACCTTTTTAGGGGTATACCGAGCAATTTTTTCAGCATCAAAATTATTAAACAATTTACGGTAATTCTCCCGCTTATTGAGCACTGTAATCCAAGATAAGCCCGCCTGGGCCCCCTCCAACAACAAAAACTCAAACAGGGTTTGATCATCGGTAACCGGCCTACCCCACTCTTCATCGTGGTAACTTTGATAAAGCGGTGTAGACAGGCACCAATCACAACGCTTTTCCGCCATCATTACTTCCTTTTTATAACTAGTTTGCGCCGGAAAAAAAGTAGTGCTGAATAATTTGTAAAACCAAAAGTAAAGCAACCAACCCAAAAATAATATTATTACGGTTCACTTCGACTCCAATAAATTGTTCTGTACTAACCAATCGCGACATTCGCACAACATAATATCCAAAGCCACACCCGATTGATATCCGAGTTCACGTTCAGCTTTCGCACTACTAGCAACGACTCTCCTCGTTACCAACGTGGCCTTTTCAGGAGTAATAACCGGCTCTTGCCCACTCACACGAGACCAGAGGTCGGAACACCAGGCGATAGATTGAATTAGGAATGCCGGTGTGGTGCGTTTTGGTACAGGTTTATGCAATAACTCAGCGATCTTTCCAAAGAATTCTAAAAAACTGGCATCCGTTCCGGCCAAGATATAATTTTCGCCGCACCGCCCCTTTTCAACCGCATCGATATGGGCTCGCGCTACTGCACCGGCATGGCAAAAAGAACCCCAGCCCGGTGGAACACCTGGTAATTGATTTTTCTCAATCAGAAAAAAGGTCTGCGCCCAGCTGGTGGTATCGTATTTACCCACAATTGCGCAAGGGTTAAGAAATACCGCATCCAGGCCCCGCTCAATTTCCTTGCGAACTGCAATTTCCTCTCTTTTTTTCGTGTACAGATAGTGATGATGAGGGTCATCTGCCAGCTTATCACTTTCTTCAGTAATTCTTTCCTTATGGTAGCCATAAGCAGAAATTGAGCTGGTCACCACCATACGCCCTACATTTTTCTCCCTGGCAACTTTGGCAATATTCGCCGCCCCCTCAACATTATCTTTCCATTGCTGGGCATTACCGCCGCGCCACATACTGGTATTAGCCGCCATATGGAAAAGCGCATCGACATTATCTGGGATTGCAGCTTGAAGGGACTGAGGGTCATTCAGAGAGGCCTCAACCAGGTTGACGCCCAGAGAGCGCAACATATCGGTATTGGAGGTGCGCCGATGCATGGCGGTAACTTTCCATCCATCACCAACCAATTGCTCTACCAAATTAGCGCCGAGAAAACCGGTTCCCCCGGTTACAAATGCGTGTTTCATAAATCCACCGGATGAGTTGTTATCGTTATTCATACCCAGTGATTAGCTCTATCGAAGCCACCTCCTTCCGGAAGGGCAGACCGGTTGGTGATACCACCACTCCGACAGAGTGGGCGGCACACTAACTTCACTAGTGACACCGCCCCAAAACTAAACCCTATCTACAATCGTCCTACTGGGAGTTTTTTTGATTGATCCCGCTATTACTTTTGTTGGGTTAGTTGAAAAGGCTACTCGATTTTCATGCCCAGCTGGTAGGCAAGGAAGCTCCACTGATTGGCGAAGTCTTCCACCTGCATCCATACCGGCTTGCCTGCACCGTGCCCAGCCCGAGTTTCCACGGCAAGCCAGACCGGTTTGTCACAGCCCTGATCTCTTTGTAGGGCTGCCGCAAATTTGTAGCTGTGCCAGGGAACCACTCGATCATCGCGATCGGCAGTGGTGATTAGCGTGGCCGGATAGCAGGTGCCCTCACGGGTGTTGTGGACCGGAGAATAGGCATGCAGCGCTTTGAACTCATCGCGATTTTCACTAAGCCCATAATCGCTCGACCACTGCCGGGCATTAGCGGAAGCGGTATGATATCGCAGCATATCCAGGACACCGACTACCGGTAATGCCGCCGCAAATAAATCCGGTCGTTGTACCAGCGTTGCCCCCGCCAATAGTCCACCATTGGAGCGGCCACTAATAGCAAGCTTTTCAGGAGAAGTGACTTTCTCCTCGATCAGCCACTCAGCTGCAGCGATAAAATCATCGAAGACATTTTGCTTTTGCGTCTTGGTACCCGCCTGGTGCCAAGCATTGCCGTACTCGCTACCACCGCGCAAGTTGGCCAGTGCCAGGGTGCCGCCCATATCCAACCAACCGACAAAGCGGTTGTAGAAGCGCGGTAACTGAGCGGAGTTAAAACCACCATATCCATAAAGCAGCGTCGGGTTGGAGCCATCTCGCTTCATTCCCTTCTTATGCACGAGGAATAGAGGCACCCGGGTACCGTCCTTACTCTTATAGAAATGCTGACTCACAGTCAGATCGGAAAAGTCTGCTGCATATTTTGGCTGCTTGAACAGTTTGGTTTCACCAGTCTGTACATTCAGGTGGTAGATACTCGGCGGGGTAATAAAATTAGAGAAAGCGTAGAAGGTCTCAACTTCATTCGGCTCACCATAAAACCCCTTCACTGAGCCCACCCCTGGCAGCTTCAGCTCGTACTGTTTCTTACCGTTAGTATCGGTCACCAGCACTCGCGATTTTGCATCCTCCAGGTAGTGAAGCACAAAGCGATCACCGATATAACTGGCACTCTGCAGGGCACTAGTCGTCTCCGGCACCAGATCGCGCCAGTGTTTGCGTTGCGGCTTATTCAGATCAATAGCGATTACACGGCCCAGCGGCGCCCCCGCACTGGTCTCAAAGTAAAAGGTGCTCCCTTTATTTCCGAGATACTGGTATAGGCCATCCCAGTCATCCAGAAGCTTAACTACCTTGCCGCTTTCATCGCGTAAATCGCGATAGTAAAAGCCGTTCGAGTCATAGCCGTCGAAGATGCCAAACAGGAGATAGTTGCCATCGTCACTCACCGTCGCGCCCGGGTTCCGGGTGGGATGATCGGTAATTTCATAGACCAGTTGATCACTCTCCTGGGCATCTCCCAGTCGGTGAAAATAGACGGCTACCTGTTTACTATCATCCGCCGTGCCATCTCTGTTAAACGGGTACCGGCTATAGTAAAAACCGGACTCATCCGGCGCCCAACTGGCATCACTAAACTTGATACCAGTCAGTTGTTCCTTCAGATCCTTGCCTGTCTTTAGGTCGCGAATACGATAGTCGGTCCAGTCAGTGCCACCATCCGAGATACCGTAAGCCAGATAGCGGCCCTTTGGACTGACTTTGAGGCGCTTGGCAGCAATAGTGCCATCTTCACTTAGGGTACGTGGATCTAAGACCGTATCGCCCTCAGCAGACAGGCTAGAAGCCTTATAGAAAACATTCTGATCCCAATCACCGGTGTTGTAGCTGTAGTAATAGCTATCGCCCTTCTTGTACGGAACACCGTAGCGCTCGTAGCGCCATAGTTCTGCAAGCCGGTCATTGATTTTCTGCCACCCGGGCAGGTCCTTCAAACGCGGTAATGAATGGTCATTCTGTTTGGCCACCCAACTCTTTACCTCATCACTGGACATTTTTTCCATCCAGCGATAGGGGTCAGCCACCTTTTGACCAAAATATTCATCAATTTGAGCACCCGGCTTACTATCCGGATAGCTATCAGCTGCGTGAACACTCACCGCAGCAAGTGCACCGGCAACCAGTGCCACTAGCTGTCTCTTCATACCGTTATTCTCGGTTTCTCTACTGGGAACAGTCCGCTAATCTAGGCGATTTAGACGATCGGTTCCAGAGCAGCAGAGAGAAGTGAGATGAAAGGATTGATCCAAAGGGTAAGCCATGCCCAGGTTAATGTAGCGGGAGAGGCCGTTGGGGCCATAGATAAAGGTATCCTCCTGCTGCTAGGTATCGAAGCCCAGGACACTACTGATAGTGCAGATAAGCTGCTGCACAAAGTCCTGAATTACCGTATTTTTCCCGATGATAAAGGGCGTATGAATCTCAACCTCCAAAAGGCGGGAGGTGGGCTCCTGATTGTCAGTCAGTTCACACTAGTTGCCGAAACTGATAGAGGTTTACGCCCGAGCTTTAGTCGCGGCGCATCACCAGAATACGCGGAGGAGCTCTACAACTATTTCGTTAAAAGTTCCAAAGCCCAATTTACGCCAGTGGCCACTGGAATATTTGCAGCGGATATGCAGGTTTCACTAGTCAATGACGGCCCGGTAACTTTTATGCTGGAAACCTAGAGACATTCCACAGGCTCTTTCTGTTGTTTCACCTAATCAGGAAAACTCTACCAGTTGGTTAGGTTGCTAATGACTAAAAAATATCGCTAAAAAATGGAGAGGCAAAAGGATGACTAAGAAGCCTATAGTAGTAAACAGTGATATCAAACTCGATCCACTTTTGGATAGTGACACACAAATCATCTTTACCTTAATTGAAAATAACAGACCACTGCTAGAGAAATATCTCTATTGGGCAAAGCTTGTTGTCGACCTCCCAACCACAGAAAAATATATTGCCGACAGAGTATTTAGCAATAGTTTCGGAGCATCCTGGTACAAGATCCACTATTCGGACAAGGTAGTCGGGATCTTTGGTATCAAGGAAATTGACCTTAAAAAACAAAATGCAGAAATAGGGTATTGGTTATGTAAAAGCTGCCATGGCAATGGAATCGTAACTCGAATCGTAAATAAAATATCTAGCTACTTGAAAGATCTGCACGATATTCAAGCGTTGAAAATTCACTGCTTATCTGAAAACAGTGCCAGCATAGCCGTAGCAGAACGCGTAGGTGGAGTGCATAGTGAAACTATTCCAAATTATTATTCGATTGATGGAATATTCCAGGACTTGAAAATCTACACAGTTCCTACCTGATTCATTATTTTAACTGTGGAGTACAGGAATATTTATTGCTGAATATTTACTGGACTCCACTCAATACCATCTGACCCTTGTCCCGCATTAAATATACGCTTAACTTTCCAAGTTGCGGTATCTATTTCAACAACTTTTCCGTCTCTCTGAGAACCGGCAAACAAAAACTTTCCGTCCGGAGAGAAAAATAGCGATGCTGGCTGTCTGGCCCCTGCGCTGCCGACATCAATCTCATGTAACCGTTTACGGGTCTTGGCGTCATACACCAGTATACGATTACCATTTAAGTCTGCTACAGCTACCACTTCGCCATCAGGGTGAAACCTGATTCGGATAGGCAGAAAACCAACATCTATCGTTTCTTTTTGCTTTAACGTTTCAGTATCGAAAATAAAGATATTTTCTGACTGATTATTTCCTATCCATAGCTCGCTATTATCGGGGCTTACCCACACCGCCTCCGGCCCATCCCCTGCCGGTATTGTAGATTTCAATTCCATAGTCTCTGTATCAATTACACTGAACGTATCCGACCCCCGGCTAGTAACGTAGGCGGTCTTCAGATCAGGTGATAGTGCAAGCATATGGCTACCTACCTGATCAGTACGGGCAACGCCCAATACTTTTCCTTCAGCCACATCCACCTTTATCACGTCGCTGGTTTCTTCTGTCGTAACAATCACATTATTGCTGTCGCCCAGCCAAGCGATACCGTGAGGGCCTTTGTGTGGACTGATATCAATTCTTTTCAGGCGCTTACCGCTCGCGATATCGAATACATTCAGCTCTTCTCCCACGTAACCATCTTCAAGGTAAGAAACTACCACCACTTTAGATTTATCCGGCGACACTATTAATTCATGGGGCGAACCTCCAGTTTCCGGTTTCTTAACCTCTTGGCCGGAAGCCAGGTCAATAAAACTCACCGTGCCCTCATATTTATTTCCTACTACCAACGTCTGCGCCCTTAGCGATCCAGCAGCTAAAAGTACTAATGACATGGAAATTAAAAGTAGAAATCTCATTAGCAAGCCTCTCGGAGGAATTTGTCGCTAGTAGAATGCTTCCTTAACAGCACATCCCAGCGAGCCTTTTAGAACTGAAAAGTCAGCCCTGGTTATCCACTGAAACACTGGATAATAGATCGTAAAAATAGAATTCTTTAGATGTTTTCTTCATTACAGGGATGTTACTAACAGAATTCTTGGATAGTACTGTGCATAACTTTTGGATAGAGGTCTGGAAGCCTTTAATTTCGTGCAATGAAATAATTCGATTAAAAAACCAACGAAAAAAGTGTCAGGTTATCCACTAAAAGTAAGACCAGAACGTTACTAACAGAAAGTCTGGATAGAGTTGTGCATAACTTTAATAAACGAGCTGCAGGCCCCGTGGTTACAGGGGATTACTGCAGAGACTAAAAAATCACCGATATTTTTACCGGCTAATTTTAATTTTTGGCGGGAGTGGTATGGGTACTTTTCTGAGTTTTACGCGAGTTATTTTTGTTGGATTATTTTTTGTGTGAGTGCAAAGGCGTTTGGAGAGAAGATCAGTAAAGACCTATTTTTATAGGCTTTTTAGGAGAGCGTCTGTTTAAGGTGCTCAGGTAATTTTAGCTTTTTCTTATTTATTTACTGACTGACTTTTAAATAGAAAGTTGAGCATTAAAGTTTTTCAGAATTACTTTTATTTTTTCTATTTAATTTTTACTAAGTATTTTCTGCTTTCCCTCTCTTCCTTCCCTTTCTTAGTTTTTAGCTTTTGTTTTTTGCTTCTTTAAAATATTTTTAGCCATAAAAAAAGGGCCACCCTGTTGGGTGGCCCTTTCGGATTAGAAGCCTGACGATGACCTACTCTCACATGGGGAAGCCCCACACTACCATCGGCGATGTTGCGTTTCACTTCTGAGTTCGGCAAGGGATCAGGTGGTTCCACAACTCTATTGTCGTCAGGCAAACTGGCTTGGGTTGGCGTTGGTCTTATAAGCAATGTGCTTGGCCTGCCGCGTTATCGCTGTTTGCCTCGGTCATGTTATTGACCGGCGATAACCCCAAATAAGTCGGTAAAACAATCTGTAGTAATACACCGCAAGCGATCGTATGTCTCTAACTCACAATCCGCTAGCTTAGCTAGTCGTTAGTAACCATCTCTGTTGTATGGTCAAGCCGCACGGGCAATTAGTACTGGTTAGCTCAACGCCTCACAACGCTTCCACACCCAGCCTATCAACGTGGTAGTCTTCCACGGCCCTTCAGGAGGCTCAAGGCCTCAGGGAGATCTTATCTTGAAGGAGGCTTCCCGCTTAGATGCTTTCAGCGGTTATCCCGTCCGAACATAGCTACCCGGCAATGCCACTGGCGTGACAACCGGAACACCAGAGGTTCGTTCACTCCGGTCCTCTCGTACTAGGAGCAACTCTTCTCAAATCTCCAACGCCCACGGCAGATAGGGACCGAACTGTCTCACGACGTTCTAAACCCAGCTCGCGTACCACTTTAAATGGCGAACAGCCATACCCTTGGGACCGGCTTCAGCCCCAGGATGTGATGAGCCGACATCGAGGTGCCAAACACCGCCGTCGATGTGAACTCTTGGGCGGTATCAGCCTGTTATCCCCGGAGTACCTTTTATCCGTTGAGCGATGGCCCTTCCATACAGAACCACCGGATCACTATGACCTACTTTCGTACCTGCTCGACATGTCTGTCTCGCAGTCAAGCGCACTTATACCATTATGCTCATTGCATGATTTCCGACCATGCTGAGTGCACCTTCGTACTCCTCCGTTACTCTTTGGGAGGAGACCGCCCCAGTCAAACTACCCACCATACACTGTCCTCGATCCGGATAACGGACCAGAGTTAGAACCTCAAACATACCAGGGTGGTATTTCAAGGACGGCTCCACAACAACTAGCGTCGCTGCTTCAAAGCCTCCCACCTATCCTACACAAATAGGCTCAAAGTTCAGTGCAAAGCTGTAGTAAAGGTTCACGGGGTCTTTCCGTCTAGCCGCGGGTACACTGCATCTTAACAGCGATTTCAATTTCACTGAGTCTCTGGTGGAGACAGCGTGGCCATCGTTACGCCATTCGTGCAGGTCGGAACTTACCCGACAAGGAATTTCGCTACCTTAGGACCGTTATAGTTACGGCCGCCGTTTACCGGGGCTTCGATCAAGAGCTTCGCCGAAGCTAACCCCATCAATTAACCTTCCGGCACCGGGCAGGCGTCACACCCTATACGTCCTCTTACGAGTTTGCAGAGTGCTATGTTTTTAATAAACAGTCGCAGCCACCTGGTCACTTCGACCGGCCTCAGCTTAGGGAGCAAGTCCCATCACCAAAACCGGCGTACCTTCTCCCGAAGTTACGGTACCATTTTGCCTAGTTCCTTCACCAGAGTTCTCTCAAGCGCCTTGGTATTCTCTACCTGACCACCTGTGTCGGTTTAGAGTACGATTCACTATTACCTGAAGCTTAGAAGTTTTTCCTGGAAGCAGGGCATCAACCACTTCACCCACTAAGTGGGCTTCGTCATCAGTTCTCAGCCTTAGGGACCCGGATTTGCCTAAGTCCCCAGCCTACAACCTTAAACATGGACAACCAATCGCCATGCCGGCCTAGCCTTCTCCGTCACTCCGTCGCAGTAATAGCGAGTACAGGAATATTAACCTGTTTCCCATCGACTACGGCTTTCGCCCTCGCCTTAGGGGTCGACTAACCCTGTCCCGATTAGCGTTGGACAGGAACCCTTGGTCTTCCGGCGGGGAGGTTTTTCACCTCCCTTATCGTTACTCATGTCAGCATTCGCACTTGTGATACCTCCAGCAGACCTCCCGATCCACCTTCAACGGCTTACACAACGCTCCTCTACCATGCTCCTAAGAGCATCCGCAGCTTCGGTTATCAGTTTGAGCCCCGGTATATCTTCCGCGCAGGCCGACTCGACTAGTGAGCTATTACGCTTTCTTTAAAGGATGGCTGCTTCTAAGCCAACCTCCTAGCTGTCTGGGCCTTCCCACATCGTTTCCCACTTAACTGATATTTGGGACCTTAGCTGGCGGTCTGGGTTGTTTCCCTTTCCACGACGGACGTTAGCACCCGCCGTGTGTCTCCCGCGATTGCACTCCTCGGTATTCGGAGTTTGCATGGGGTTGGTAAGTCGGGA
>CP128433.1:5115000-5201822 GCA_032615215.1 Microbulbifer sp. MKSA007
AAACATCCACTCATTTACTTATAGGCTTACCAGCGGCAGGGCGTTCTCCCTGCACACCTGCGCACTCACTTACTTCTCCTTTCTTACTACGTATTTTTCCGGTAACAGCCCAAGCCAGTAACGCAAACCATGCCAACCAGGAAAGACCGGCGGGAACATTAGCTACTAAGATCTTTCCGAAGTGCTTCCGATTGAGGAAAAAGGCAATCAATGCAGGAAGAAACCAGAAAACAAGAAGAAAACAAGAAACAGGAAAGCTTTGAGTAGATTTAACTCGCTTAGAAACGCTGAAAAACCACTTAGCAATTGCTCCATATCTGTAAACATTATTCAATCCTTCGTTTTATATGTATTCCCCTTTGTAGTCCCGTCAGGATTTTTTTCTTTACAGTTAATTTATAAATTTTCCTGGAAGCTAGTTAATACTCTCTCTTCTTTTTCTGTACGCCGATAAATATAAAAACTATATAAAGCGAGAGCTACAACCAACCCAGACAATACTATGAGTGCTTCTTGAGGATTACGGACCAAAGGTTCCGTCGCTCCACGAAGAAACCTGCTAAGTTCCCACAAACTGATAATAAATATTTGCAGGACCAGGAATAACCAGCTGAAATAAACTTCTCGACGTTTTCGCCTAAGCCTCAGCAGACCTAATTCAACATAGGCCTTAGCCGATTCTTCTAGCGGGGCCCAAAGACCTCGCCGATTAACTGTCGAAAATACTATTGCCGAAACGAGCGTCGCAATAACAAAAGCTACTCGGTACATGGTATCTGGGTAGTTCTTCGCAAGAATTACTCCTAGCAAATAGATTACCCCAGCTATTGCAAAAAGATATTCAAAAGCGACCACCAATCGCATTCGTCGCTCCTGGCGACGCACCCAATTCAGCGCTGTAATTGGGATTTCTGCGCTGGTCTGTTGCCCCTTCCAGATACTTTCCAGCTCTAGCCACTGTTTTTCTGTGTCTGATTCATTCATTTTTCACTTCCCAAAAGGCAGATATTGAGACGCTCTTTTGCCCGGTTGAGCCGCACTGCAATATTGGACTCGGTAATACCCAGAACTTCAGAGATTTCCGCATAGCTCAGGCCTTCCAGGCGAAGAGTCAATGTCTGCCGGAGTCCTAAGGGTAATTTCTGCACTGCACGAACCAGCTGTTCAGACTTGCGTTCGGCTACCAATCGCTCTGCGGGGCCCGGCTGGTGGTCCTCAAGCTCCAGTAATTCATCATCACTCCCATGATAAGTTTTTCTACGGGTCAGCTCGGTCACACAGCGGTTATGTGCGATACGATATACAAAGGTTTTTAAGCTGGCATCACCGCGAAATGTCGGCAGGGCCCGCCAGAGTCCCAGCCAGATTTCCTGTAACAGATCATCATGCTCGGCTTTTGATCGCACATAGCTATGTACCAGCCGGGAAACCCCTTCGGTATATTCCGTAGTCGCTTGTTGAAATAATTGATCCCGTAATTCCACCGGCCACTCCATCGTCTATGCAAATTACTGTACCGGCTTCAAATAAAACCTTACAAAAAGTTTCGCTGCTCTCGATTGGCAGTATGTGTCGGTTCTGAAACAATGAAGGAGCGTGGTAAGTCCATACTTGCGCTACACTGGCGCAAAACTGCCACCGGTAAGTAGGGTGTGCCTATGGCCAAGTCCATAAACGAAGACCAAAAACTCGATAACCAACTTTGCTTCAGCCTGTATTCTGCCTCCCTGGCAATGAGCAAGATGTACAAGCCTCTATTGGAGACACTGGGAATAACCTACCCCCAGTACTTGATGATGCTGGTGCTCTGGGAAGACGACGGAATCACCGCTACGGAGCTGAGTCTGCGGCTTGGCCAGGATAAAGGTGCCCTAACGCCAGTTATCAAACGACTGGAGAATCAAAAGCTGATCAACCGCCACCGAGACCCGGAGGACGAGCGTCGAGTCATTATCGAGCTGACTGATGCCGGTAGGTCGATGCAAAAAGAGGCTGCTTCAATTCCCACTCAAGTGCTGAATGCCTGTGGCTTGAATCCTCAGTCTGCACGGGCGCTAAAGACGCAAATAGAGACGCTTCGCCAATATTTAGCGAACCCCTGATCTTCCCCTCTTTTATCGCCCCGCCATTAGCGGGGCCCCCGCTTTGGCTCCATTTGTTATAGCTATCGTCCTTATAGCGATATTTAATTATCGCAACAATAGTTATCGCAATAACTTTATCTGGCGTCCAAGCTGACGCACTGTTTAGAAGCTGACTTAGAAATCCGGACTACTACCCCCAGCTCAATAAATCCAGCGGGAAAAGGACTGGACTCCATTCCAGGCGGCTTCTGACAGACAAACACACATCAATGAGGACAGGTTAATGCAAACAGTTTACACCGCAGTAGCAACGGCAAATGGCGGCCGTGATGGCGAAGCTCAATCATCAGATGGAAAGTTAAGCGTCAAGCTCAGTATTCCCAAAGAGCTTGGCGGCCCCGGTGGCGATGGCACCAACCCAGAGCAACTGTTTGCTGCGGGTTACTCTGCCTGCTTTATTGGCGCTCTTAAGTTTGTCGCCGGTAAAGAGAAAGTAAAAGTCCCGGAAGAAACCACTGTGCGCGCTGAAGTTGGAATCGGTCCCCAGGGTAAGGGGTTTGGTCTGGATATTGACCTCTATATCGATCTTCCCGGCCTGGATCAAGCGACGGCAGAAAAAATTGCCAACACCGCTCACGATGAAGTTTGCCCTTATTCCAATGCAACCCGAGGCAATGTTGATGTGCGCCTGCACATATCTTCTTAAGCAACCGGTAGAGAATTGAAGGTATCCGTTATGAATGGCTTAAAAGTTTCCAAGCTGGCACTACCCCTTTTCTTTGCTCTTGGTATGACTTCTGCGTCTGCTTCTATTTCCCCTGGTGTTGAGAAAAATACCCAGGGGTTCCTTCAAGCACTGGCGCAAGGTGGCGGCAAACCCATTGAGCAACTATCACCGAAAGATGCCCGCGCCGTCCTGGTCGAAGCCCAAAAGGGTGCGCAATTGCCGCCCGCTGAAGTCAGCAAGAAAACCATTACGGTTAATGGCGAAAAGCTGGAACTGACTATCGTTAAACCGAAAAACACCCGGGGCCAGATTCCCGCCTTTATGTATTTCCACGGCGGAGGCTGGGTCTTGGGTGACTACCCAACCCACGAACGCTTGATCCGCGATCTGGTTCAACGCTCCGGCGCCGCTGCGGTATATGTGGCTTACACCCCATCTCCAGAGGCCAAGTACCCGACTGCAATTAACCAGGCTTATGCGGCTACCCAGTGGGTCGCGGAGAATGGCGAAAAGATCGGTGTCGACGGTTCCCGTCTTGCCGTGGCCGGTAACAGTGTCGGTGGCAATATGGCAGCCGTGGTTGCCTTGATGGCGAAAGAGAAAGGAACACCGGATCTGCAATTCCAACTGCTGCTCTGGCCGGTTACCGATGCCAACTTCAACAACGCTTCTTACAAGCAGTTCGCCCAGGATCACTTCCTGACACGAGATATGATGAAGTGGTTCTGGGATAACTACACTACCGACCCCAAACAGCGCAACGAGATCTATGCTTCACCTCTGCGCGCAAGCAAATCCCAGTTGGTCGGCTTGCCTCCCGCTCTGGTGCAGACTGCTGAGATGGATGTGCTGAGAGATGAAGGCGAAGCTTACGCCCGCAAACTTAACGAAGCTGGTGTGACCGTAACCGCTGTTCGCTATAACGGCATGATTCACGACTACGGCCTACTAAATGCCCTGAGTGACGTGCCCGCAGTGCAGGATGCTCTTGATCAAGCAGGCTCCGAGCTTAGGGAACACCTCAAGTAAAACTTAAAAGCCCTGCAATGCGGGGCTTTTTTATTCAGGTACTTAAAGTAGCGTTTTGGCCACTGCCTCAATTTCGATCAATGTCTCTGGCGACGCCAGGGATATGACTCCCACCCCCGTGATTGCCGGGCGAGTAGTACCCAAATATTTAGATAGCACGGGGACTATTTCCCCCAGATGCTCACTAACTTCTCCACGCACATAGATACGTAACTGCAAAAGGTTCTCTACCGACGATCCGGCCTCATCCAATACTGTCAATAAGTTTTGCATGGCGCTTTCCGCCTGAGCACCAACCCCTATGTTTTTAACTTCACAATTACTATCCCAATCCACCTGACCCGATACAAATACCAAGCCTGTTTTGGTATCGACTCGGGCGTGGGATAGGCAGGAAGAACTGCCATCATAAAGTGAAGAAGGATTAATATTCAGAATACTCATAACAGACCTGTATGCTTTCTAGCTTTTAAAAAAATCATAGTAGAAAGGCAGCTTTGCCAAAGCTATGGAGTAAAGCTTGTTACGGATACAATCAGGAAGCTATTGACTTAGAAAATCGTTGGTGCAGATCATTGAGAATCCAACTTACCAATGGATCATTTTCCACTCGGGGATGAAAGGCGGCTACAACTTCGTAGCCAGGTGGATACTTGTCCAAGGTAATTTCCACCAAGCCCTCACAAGGCATCAACCTAGAGGGAATAAAGGCCAGGGCATCCGTCCTTTTCAAGAACTCCTGGGCTATATAAAAAGAGGGCGCCGAAACAACAATCTCTCTTTTTAGATCTTGCCCCTCTAGCCAACGATCGGCTGAACCGCGCAAGCCTCCAATCCCTGGCGATGTAATCACAAAATCAGATTGCATCAACTGATCAATAGGGACCAACTCATCTAAACTATACATAGGATTAGCCGATACACAGACATAACGCTCATTAAAGAGCACCTGTGTATTAATTCCATCAGGCACATACCCCGCTGATGTGAAAGCTAAGTCAATTTCTCCCTGATGCATTTTCTGGGTGAGCGAGACGCTTTCAATATTAGTGACAATAAATTTCACTTTCGGCGCATATTGCCTGACCCTTTGGATCAACTCGGCAACAACCACTTTTTGCGCGTAATCTGTAGCAGAGATCACCAGGGTCCGGGAAGTCTGGCTTGAATCAAGAGAGCCCGGAGCGGGAATCTCACTGAGTAACGTCAGCACCTGTCGAATCTGTGGTTCTATAAATTTTGCATAACTGGTGGGAGCCATCCCATGCCCAGTACGCACAAATAGATCATCCCCAACTATTTTTCTAATCTTCTTCAGTTGCAAACTGATAGCTTGCTGCGAAACCTGCAGATGCTCTGCGGCAAGGGAGATACTTTCAACCCTGAATAGTATTTCCAGGGTTTTTAAGTGATTAATTTCAAGATCTTTGATCATATCAACTGCAAAAGCGGAGCTTTCTGCCAGTCACTTACGGCTGTGGATAAGGATTAAAATAGTGGTTTCTAATACTGAAGTTAACGCGACCTCCAAAGCCATAGTGGCCGCGCTGTATTATTACAAATACTCAGGGAATTTTTCTGGCCGCACGATTTGCAATTTGAAAACCTAAGCGGGCTGCGGTACGCGCACCATGATCCTCAATATCGAAATAAGGATTAAATTCAGCGATATCCGCCAAACAAACTTTATTGGATTCCAAAACGGTATCCAGCAAGACTTCCAAAAACTCCATGGAAACTCCCCTGCCAGAGGGGGCACTCACCGCTGGCATTACTGCCGCCGGCAATACATCCAGACATACCGTCAGATAGACAAAATCCACCTTCTCGATAAAGTCGCGGATTCGCGCCTGAACTGTATTCAGATTCCAACTACTGATTTCACGGTCCCGAATAACCTGGGCACCCAATTCATCAGCTCTCTGATAGAGAGCAGGTGTGTTAGCGTTATCCGCCGCACCCACACAGAGATAATTAAATTCGCGGCCATTTATCCTGCACTGCTCTGCAATCTGGAAAAATGGCGTACCCGATGACCCCTTTGGCGCAGGTGTGCGTAAATCCAAATGCGCATCAAAATTGATAATACCTAGACTGCTCTCGCGGTGATGCTCGCGCATCCAGCGGGCAATCCCCTGATAACTGCCAAAAGCAATTTCATGGCCTCCTCCCAATACCAGAGGAAAGTGACCGGCACCGAGCAACTCATTGATACGGGCACCCAATAGCGATTGGGCAGACTCCAAGTCTTCCCGTTCGACTCTGACGTTACCCCCATCGTATAAGGGCGCATCAAAAGTTGCCGGCAAATTCGCCATGGCCAAACGCAATATTCTCGGTCCCTTGGCCGCGCCAATTCGCCCTTTATTTCGACGCACACCCTCATCAGAAGCGAAGCCGAGAATAGTCAGGCCGGGAGGGTCATCCAATTGCAAAGGTGAAATCCGCTGGTGCCAGCGCTCACCTGCACGTCCATCCTCAGAGTCGGTGCGACCACTCCATAACTGCATATCAGCAAGCTGTAACATCAATACCTCCGAGGAAGATCTTTATTGGCTTCAAGCCCCCACTTTGTAGGCAAGTTGAACCGGAATATCCATTGGCCGTGCGCAATATGCGCGCGCAAACCTTCGCACAGTGGGCTATGGGAACTGTAAAGCCCCAACGCGAGAGCTGCCGATACTTTTGGAAGTAGACGATCAAGCAATGCCCTCTGCGAGTACCTTAAAATTTGTCACGAAAAAGAAGCATTTAAGTTGCGCTTCTACAACACTAACGTGCCGCATTTTTCAACAACACGTGTTGCATGTCGGTACTATACAGCAGACGCTGCAGGCTGCTCCATAGCTTTCCCTTTATGGGAACGGAAATTAACCCAAGCTCGAGTCCCAAAATGAGAAAGCAGGAGTACGATAAACATTGCTGTTAACGTACTGGCCATACCAAGCTGCTGGGAACCAACTAACATTAATCCCCATCCAATTATCAACCACTGAGCGATATAGAACGGAGTTATGTTTTTACCCCAAAACACCATTACGTCAATGAGCTTTCTGTTCTTTACTTTGTTTAAGAGGAAATTACTAATCCAAAGCCAAAGGAAAGTATAGCCAATAAGCAGAATAATTAGACCTGGGCCACCTCTCATGTTTTCGGCAAAAAAGTATCGCGTATTCAACATGATTAGAAGGCCACCTATGCTCATTAGGGTTAAGCCAATCCATATGCTGCGTGAGAACAATACATCTATATTTTTTGTATTTTTAAACCAGTAGCCAACTGCCATGCCTGCGAGGGGATAGGCAAGCCAGGAAAATAACGGGAACATTACCCCTTCGCGCTTATTGCCAAAAAACAACTGTAAAATTTCGTCAATAACAACGGAGTTACTGCCGATATCCCAGACGAGTGAGGAGCCGAATGCTACGATAGCTGCCGCAGCGAGCCAGTATATAGGATGAGGCAAGAAGTGCCTGACTAGTGCACAAATAGCGAGCGCAAGGCCAGCAAACTGGAAAATATCTACCATAAGAAATTCACTCAGCGGTGTGTATTCTCCCAGTTGCTCTTGTGTGACAAGACCAAACTGTAAAGAAAGCCACATAGGCACTGTGCCACGGGCGAAATTAAGTAAATACCCTATTGCAAAAAGACCAGCAGCACGAAACAAATCCTGTTTCAGACTCGGCTTCGAACTATAGCCAATGAAAATACCCATAATCAGCATAAACACTGAAGCTGCCGGAGTTCCCGCAGATACCTGGATAGCAACACCAATAGCACTGTCTGCCACGTCTGTTCGTCCATAATGATATAAGACGTGAATAGCAATCATAAACAGTACGGCAATGCCTCGGGTCAGATCAAAGGCCAAAATACGAGGATTTTCTTGCGGGAGCACCACTGCTCCTGAAAGACTGGAATTACTCATTTTCAAGAGCTCCTAGCTTTAGAGTAATGAATTTAGTGTGCATTAACTGATATAGAGATATTGCAAAGGCAAGATGCACTTCCTGTGAAAATGTAAGGTATATAAAAATCCTTATTACTTATTTATCGGTTACAGCCCCCTGATCATTAATGTTAGGAGGGGACCGCTTATTTATTCCGATTGTAGATCTAAAGGGCTTGCAAATCCTTAGTATGCCCTATTTATCAGTCAACGCTGAGGCATTGGCTAGCAGTTTTAAAAAGTGCCGCCCAGTATAAATATAAAGCGATATCCATGAATTAAAAATAAAGCCCACGATAGACGCTAAACAGAGATCAACATTCCAAATCTCGGATAATAATGGGCGCAAAAACCTTATAAAAATTGTTGATAATATTGTTACTCATTTAGCACCAACTTATCCTTAATTCCGATGTACATCCACCCTAAGAATCAACATCCCCGATTCTCAGTTGCATATCAGCAAGCTGTGACATCGCGCCCCTCCAGGAAAATTCTTGCAGGCTTTAAGGCGCCCACTTCATAAGCGAGCTGATCCGGGGTATCCATCGGCCAAAGAACAATATCTGCTCGCAGCCCCTCGCGCAGTACACCGCGAGAACAACATAAACCCAATGCCCGAGCGGCTGCACGGGTAACGCCTGCGAGAGCTTCTGCCGGAGTTAAGCCAAACAACTGACAACCCATATTCATCATCAAACGCAGGGAAGCGATTGGACAACTCCCGGGATTAAGGTCTGTAGCCAATGCCATACAAACCCCTGCCTCGCGTAACTTTTCAATAGGCGGAACCTGGGTTTCGTGCAGCGTATAGAAAGCACCCGGCAGGAGGACGGCCACGGTGCCGCTTTCCGCCATGGCCCGGACATCCGCATCGCTGATGTATTCAATATGATCTACCGATAATGCCCCGGACTTTGCCGCCATTTCAGTAGCCCCTGTACGCGCCAACTGCTCGGCGTGCACTTTTACTGGCAGGTCCAGTTTTTTCGCTGCATCGATAACTCTCTGGCACTGATCGACAGTAAATCCAATCGTCTCGCAAAACATATCCACGGCATCGGCCAGTTGCTCGCGGGCTACAGCGGGCAATATCTGCTCGCAGATAAGGTCGATATATTCATCGGCACGACCGTCGTATTCCGGTGGCAGAGCGTGAGCTGCCAGACAGGTCGTTACTATTTCCACTGAGTTGTGTTGCGCCAGGCGTCTCGCGGTGCGCAATTGCTTTAGTTCAGTATCCAGGTCCAGGCCATAACCGGATTTAATTTCCACGGTTGTAACGCCTTCGGCCATCAGGGCGTGCAGACGGGGCTCAGCCAACTTATACAGGTTCTCGGCACTGGCACCCCGTGTCGCCCGCACGGTAGAAATAATACCCCCGCCAGAGCGAGCCACTTCTTCGTAACTCTCTCCCCCAGGCGACGGGCAAACTCCCCTGCGCGATGGCCTCCATATACGAGATGCGTGTGGCAATCGATCAGGCCCGGAGTTGCCCATTGACCTTCGCCATCAACAATGCGGTCTGGGGTGCACTCGGGCAGATCCCGGCGGGGACCAATCCAAACGATCCGACCTTTGGTTACCGCAATTGCAGCATCCTCGATAACACCGTAACCACCGGCAATGGATGGGTCCATTGTGGCGGCATTCAAATTGGTAATCAGCAAATCACAGCGTTCTGACATAAGCTTTTAGCGGCACGCTTTTCCTTTTAAACCATAGATGCTCGGCCCGATGACCGACAAACCAGTAACGGGCAGGATACAGCTCCCCTCTTCGACTTGACAGCCCGCAGCAGGGAAACCATAGTAGCCGTAACTATTCTTGTATATACAACAATATACAAGCCACGGAAGCACTGTACCTGAGTCTATGAATACTGCAAGTGAACCCCGATACGCGGCCATCAAGCGCCATATCCGCCAACAAATTGAGTCTGGCGAGTGGCCAATTCACTCCCAGGTGCCCTCGGAGAACCAACTGGCACAGCAATTCAGTGTGAGCCGGATGACCGCAAGGCGGGCACTCACCGAGTTAACCGATGAGCGCGTTCTGATGCGCTCCCAGGGGCTGGGTACTTTTGTCGCCGAGCCGGTGCCCGCCAGCTCACTGTTGGAAGTGCGCAATATCGCCGACGAGATCTCGGCCCGGGGGCACAGTTACAGCAACCGCATTCTGTTAGCTCAGCCCTGTGTCGCCAGCGCCGATGTAGCCCTGGCATTGGAAGTGCCCGAACAGGCAAAAGTGTTTCACTCCATTATTGTGCACTGTGACAACGGCTTGCCGGTGCAGTGGGAAGAGCGGTTTACCAATCCAGCCTTGGCTCCAGATTACCTGGACCAGGACTTCGCCCACACCACCCCCAACGCCTATCTTTCCAAAGTCGCACCGCTGACCGAGGCCGATACAACCGTCGAGGCCATAGCTGCGGAAGCCGCTATCGCCCACGCTCTGGAAATTGCCCCCGGAGATGCGTGCCTCCAGGTTTGGCGGCGCACTAAATGCAGTGCCGGCACCGTGAGCTTCGCGCGCCTGGTTCACCCAGGCAATCGATACCGCCTCGGTGCACAACTGAGATTCTAGTTATTGATTTATCCCGCGCGCCCTGGGAAAAGAAACAATCAAATCCGGGACGTGTGAATTTTTTTACGAGAAAAATTGACGAGGAAGCTATGTCTACCGACAAACGCCACGATCCCAGCCGCAAAATCCGCGCGCCTCGCGGCAGTGAGCTCAATGCCAAAAGCTGGCTCACCGAAGCTCCCCTGCGCATGTTGATGAACAACCTGGACGCCGAGGTAGCTGAACGCCCGGAGGACCTGGTGGTGTACGGTGGTATCGGCCGCGCCGCGCGGGATTGGGAGTGCTACGACAAGATTGTCGAAGTGCTGAAGCGCCTGGAAGACGACGAAACCCTGCTGGTGCAGTCCGGCAAGCCTGTCGGAGTCTTTAAAACCCACGCCGATGCACCCCGGGTATTAATTGCCAACTCCAACTTGGTACCCCACTGGGCCAACTGGGAACACTTTAACGAGCTGGATAAAAAAGGCCTGGCCATGTACGGCCAGATGACTGCCGGCTCTTGGATTTATATCGGCTCCCAAGGCATCGTCCAGGGTACCTATGAAACCTTTGCCGCCATCGCACGCAAACACTTTAATGGCGAAGCGAAAGGCAAATGGATTCTTACCGGTGGCCTCGGCGGCATGGGTGGCGCTCAGCCACTGGCGGCGACGATGGCCGGTTTCAGCATGATCGCAGTAGAGTGCGACGAAACCCGTATCGATTTCCGTCTGCGCACTGGCTATGTAGACAAAAAAGCCACCAGCCTCGACGAAGCCCTGCAAATGATTGAAGCAGCGATGGAAAAAGGCGAAGCCATTTCCGTTGGCCTGCTGGGCAACGCAGCAGATATTTTCCCGGAAATTGTAAAACGCAATATTCTGCCGGATTCGGTTACCGACCAGACTTCCGCTCACGATCCTTTAAATGGCTACCTGCCCCAGGGCTGGACCATGGAATACGCAGCGGAGATGCGCAAGAAAGATGAAGCCGCAGTAGTAAAGGCAGCCAAACAGTCTATGGCGGTTCAGGTTGAAGCCATGCTGGAGCTGCAAAAGCGCGGAGCCGCAACCCTCGACTACGGCAACAATATTCGCCAGATGGCCCTTGAGGAAGGTGTGGAAAATGCCTTCGATTTCCCCGGTTTTGTACCCGCTTATATTCGCCCTCTGTTCTGCGAAGGTGTCGGTCCTTTCCGCTGGGCGGCCCTGTCCGGCAACCCGGAAGATATCTACAAGACCGATGCCAAGGTTAAGGAACTGATTCCCGACAATCCGCAGCTGCACAACTGGCTCGACATGGCCCGCGAGCGGATTCATTTCCAGGGACTGCCCGCACGTATCTGCTGGGTGGGCCTGAAAGATCGCGCGCGCCTGGCACTGGCATTTAACGAGATGGTAGCCAATGGTGAATTGGAAGCACCGGTAGTGATCGGCCGCGACCACCTCGACAGCGGCTCTGTAGCGAGCCCCAACCGCGAAACTGAAGCCATGATAGATGGTTCCGACGCTGTCTCCGACTGGCCGCTGATGAATGCTCTGCTGAACACTGCCTCCGGCGCTACCTGGGTATCCCTGCATCACGGTGGTGGCGTAGGCATGGGCTTCTCCCAGCACTCTGGGGTGGTCATTGTCTGTGACGGTACCGAAGCTGCGCGCAAACGTATTGAGCGGGTTCTCTGGAATGATCCCGCCACCGGCGTAATGCGCCACGCCGATGCCGGTTACGAGATCGCAAAAAAATGCGCAAAAGAGCAGGGCTTGGACCTGCCTATGCTGAACGACTGATTTTTTACCGCAATAAAAATACCGCCGGCGGAAATCTTTTACAGCTCGAATAATTTTTATCGGGCTGCGCCGCCGGCGCCTAACAGGGTGTTGAAAAAGCCAACAAGCAACTTTTTCAAGCCATCTTTGCGGCACATGTCCACAAAGATGGGCACTCAAATCAGGCATTTGCAGTGCTTGATTTTACGGCAGGCGCTTTCGCACCGCCCGCGCAGGCTGTTTTTCAACAGCCTGCTAAGCAGTAAATATTTTTTGGTGAATGAATTTATGTATCAATTGGAAATCGATCCCGGTCAATTGAGCCTTGCGCAACTGCGCCGCGTAGCCCGCGAGTCGGTGCAGCTGTCCCTGGCGAAAAGCGCCTACCCCGCTATTGAAGCCTCTGCCCACACTGTTGCCCAGGTTATTACCGAAGGGCGCACGGTATACGGAATTAATACCGGTTTTGGTTTATTGGCCAACACCCGTATTGAAAAGCACGACCTGGAAAACCTGCAGCGCGCTATTGTTCTGAGCCATGCCGCCGGTACCGGCAACTTTATGAGTGAAGCCACCGTGCGCCTGCTGATGGTGTTGAAAATCAACTCGCTCGCGCGCGGATTCTCCGGCGTGCGCCCGCAGGTCATCGAAGCTTTAATGCAACTGGTCAATGCCGGTGTCTACCCCGCTATCCCTGAGAAAGGTTCTGTCGGCGCTTCTGGCGATTTGGCGCCGCTGGCTCATATGAGCGTGGTACTTCTCGGTGAAGGGGAAGTATTTATCAAGGGCGAGCGCAAGAGTGCTCACGAAGGCCTCAAAGCCGCGGGACTAGAGCCCATTACCCTGGCCCCCAAAGAGGGCCTCGCCCTGCTAAACGGCACCCAGGCTTCTACCGCCTTTGCCCTGCTCGGCCTGTTCGCCAGTGAAGACTTGTTCGCCGGCGCCCTGGTAACCGGTGCCATTACCCTGGAAGCCGCCAAAGGCTCACGCCGCCCCTTCGATGATCGTATTCACAACGCCCGCGGCCAACAGGCTCAGCGCGACGTAGCGGCAATTTATCGGGACCTGCTTGGTGAAACCAGCCAGATCGGTGATTCCCACCAGTTCTGTGAAAAAGTGCAGGACCCCTACTCCCTGCGCTGTCAACCCCAGGTAATGGGTGCCTGTCTGCAGCAGATGCGCTTCGCTGCCGAAGTATTGTTGGCCGAGGCAAATGGTGTTTCCGATAACCCGCTGGTATTTACCGACGAGGAAAATCCGGATAACTCCGACATTATTTCCGGCGGTAACTTCCACGCGGAGCCTGTTGCTATGGTCGCCGACAACCTGGCGCTGGCATTGGCAGAAATCGGCTCCCTATCCGAGCGTCGCATGGCGCTGTTGATCGACAGCAACCTATCCGGCCTGCCTCCCTTCCTGGTGGAAAATGGCGGGGTGAACTCCGGCTTTATGATCGCCCAAGTCACCTCAGCGGCGCTTGCCAGTGAGAACAAATCCATGGCGCACCCAGCCTGCGTGGACTCACTGCCCACCTCCGCCAACCAGGAAGACCATGTATCCATGGCCACCTTTGCTGGCCGTCGCCTGCGGGATATGGCCGACAATACCTGTGGCATCCTGGCGGTGGAGCTACTCGCTGCCTGCCAGGGACTGGACTTCCGCGCGCCGTTAAAATCCACGGAAAAACTGGAGGCCGCCAAGGCAAAACTGCGCGCCCGAGTACCTTTCTATGACAAGGACCGCTACTTTGCCCCGGATATTGAAGAGGCGAAGCAATTGCTGAGCAGCGGCGCCTACTTAGAGTCAATAAACCCCAATCTCCTGCCCATCAGTCACTAAGTTAAAGAGCCTTCACGGCTTGATTTGCGCATTGCGAGAGAACCATTTTTCTCACAATGCGTGAATTTTTAGTGGTTTCACCCGCCTGCCGACCTTACCTTTTTTGACTCCGAACAAGTAGGTCTATCAAATCGAAACTGAAGAGTTTCCATCAACCAATACAGACCTGCCTCGGTATTCAGCTTTGCTAGAACATTTACTCTGCCCCGTGATGATTCACGCGCCAAAAATGCTAGGCTGAATGTAGAAGTGTTACCAGCCAATAGGTGTGGAGGTCTTGATGAAACCGCTGCCCACTAGATTGCTGCGAGGCTCAGGTTGTGCGCTCGCCATCGCAGCAGGACTGGCTCTGTCGGCCTGTAATGGAACATCCGGCTATCCTTGCGGAGGCAACGATTGTTCCGCCAGTTATTACGGATACAGCCCTTATTACAACAAGACGTATTACAACCTGCGTGGTCGCTATGCCCACTGCCACCCGGATGGCACCTGTCACAATATGCAGCACTGTAACTTCTACTGGGACGGCAACTTTTATCGCCTAAGACCGCCTGCGGTTGTAAATACCCAGTATCAAATTGTCGATCCACCGCCGCGCGCAAGACCTTACTAAACCTGAGATTCTGTGCTCGCCTAGTTGGCGCGCCTAGGGGCTTGGCCCCTGCCGGGCCTCTCCGGGGGAAATTCCACTTACCGGAGAAAGCACTATGAATAGAGCTGTTAAAACGGTGATTCTCACCGCCACGGTGTGCACAGCCCTAGCCCTGGGTGCCTGTGCCACCGATGGTTACTACACCACCTACACCAGTTACGGTGGCCCTAGTGGAGGGCAAGTCGCTTACACCTCCTCCTACGCTTATCCCTATGCCACGCCCAACTATTACGCTTCGAGTAATATCTATTTAACTTCCTACAGGACACCGGTTTACCAAACCGTTGGTTTCACTCCGGTGAATACTTACTATTACCGCGGTGGCTACGCCAGTTACCGATCCGCATCATTCCGCGGCCACCCTCGCTACCGGGCTCGCTACTACTATCGCGGAATGCCCTACTACAACCGTTTCTATTATCCTCGGTCACCCCACGCCCGCTACCGGGCCCATCACAGAGGCTATAGAAGTTATCACCGCGGCGGTTATCGCGGCTACCGGGGCCATAGAGGCCACTATCGTGTTCGCGGTGGACACCATCGCGGTAGACGCTAACTCCAAGCTTTATTAGGTAACTAACCCCGCTGTAGCAAACCATCAAAAGACGCAGCGGGGTAAGTTAATCGCCAACCTCAGTGCAACCGCCCACTTAAATAGCCTCACCATCCAAGCTCACTGTCGCCACTTTTAACAAATTGGCGCGCTATACATCTCAATGACAGCTATTACCTCTACCCTGAATAAACAAGTTCTTCGGGAATGCGTCACTCACACCACTCAAAGAGGTAACTGCGGTGCAGAAAATACTACTTATTCTGCTTGCCGTGGCCCTGGCGACAGGAGTTGCCGGTTGTTCGACAACCGCGCCCCAGGGAAGCCCAAAGTCATTAACCCTTGACGGTCAGAAGTTTCGCTGTGTTGAGCAGGAATTGGAGACCAAGGTACTGGTTAGATGTGTTCGTGCGGGGTAAGTTATTTGCACTGTAAGAATTTGTAATTTAATCGTTTGTATCAGGGCACGCGGACAATACGCAGGGTATCGGTGTGACCACCAATATCCTGTTGATAACCCCGGGATATCAAAACGAAGTCCCCTGAAATTAGCAGTTCCTGATCCAGCAAATAAGAAATTGCTTTTTGATCTCGCAGCGGGCCGTCCATATTAGAAACATCCATTAATACAGGGTCAACGCCGCTGTAGAGGGCTACACGATTGCAGCACTTCTGGTGCCGACAAAAAGCGTAAATAGGAATTAATGCACATACTCTCGACATCAATAACGCAGTATTTCCAGTTTCGGTCTGGCAAATAATGGCTTTAATTTCTCGGCAATGATTCGCTATGATCATGGCGGCCATGGCGATACACGCATCACCCGCAGGGTAATCGCCGCGAAGGCTTTCCGGCGTGGAATAAATTTTACGGTGTTTTTCTGCCCCAAGAATCACTTCAGCCATATGCTTAACGGTTTCAATAGGATATTCACCTGCCGCTGTCTCAGCAGATAACATTACCGCATCAGTACCATCCAGTACTGCATTGGCCACATCGCAGACTTCTGCTCGAGTAGGTACCGGGCTCGAAATCATCGACTCCATCATTTGTGTCGCAGTAATAACTACCCGATTGAGATAGCGGGCATAGCTGATTAAATGTTTTTGTACTCCCATTAATTCTGCATCACCAATCTCCACGGCGAGATCACCGCGCGCTACCATAATGGCATCACTGGCCAAGATAAGCTTCTCGAGTCGAGCATCATTGGATACCGCTTCAGCCCTTTCAATTTTGGCAATAATATGTGCTGTGCCACCCGCCTCTCTGAGTAACTTTCTCGCTTTGTGAATATCGCGAGCATCGCGAGGGAAAGAAACGGCTAAATAATCTACCTGTAACTCGGCGGCAACTTTGATATCCCGATGGTCTTTTTCTGTCAGTGCCGGCGCAGTAAGGCCACCTCCCTGCTTATTTATTCCCTTTCTATCAGATAACCAGCCACCATTTTCAACTTCAGTTTTTAACGACAAACCAATAATTTTTTTGATGCGCAAACTCAATCGGCCGTCATCCAGTAACAGGCGGTCTCCCTCATTACAGTCTTCTGCGAGTGCTTCATAATCAACCCAGACACCTTCAGGACTGCCACTATCTTTATCCCAATCCGGGTCCAAAATAAATTCTTCACCTTTGCGCAGATATATACGCCCATCAGTGAATTTTCCGACACGAATTTTGGGCCCCTGCAAATCTCCCAGCAGGGCAATATGTCTGCACTGACGCTCGGCTTCCTCGCGGACAAATTTTGCCCGACGCCTGTGATCATCAATTTTTCCATGAGAGAAGTTCAGGCGAACCATATCCACACCGGCCTTGATTAATTGCCGAAGTGTTTCTTCTTTATCGGTAGCTGGACCCAGGGTGGCAACAATTTTGGTGCGCCTGATCATATCGACGACCGTCCTTTAATCGATGGCCAAATACTATTTTTTTACATCAGTGCAAGCATAGCTTGTCACTGCTGTCGTCTCGTCACGGCAGCCAACAACTAAGCTTTTGTGAAAGCCGAAAAGTGGCTGGCTTGGGTGTGGGCTGGAGAAGGGTTTGTGTTTGGGAGTTATTCGTCGATGAGTAGGTTGGTACAAATATGGCTTCTGGGAGCCCTATTAGTTGTCGGCGGATGTCTAACAAACCGAATAGAAGAAGCCCAAGTTGTTCAATCCTCAGGCAGTATGGGAGCAGTCTGTGGTAAGAAGTGGCAGCTGGTGCGCCTGCGCGTCAATGGTGGGGTGGTCGACATCCAGAGGCCTGCGGACTTTACCTTTGTGTGCAATCTCCAAGGCAATGTCATGGGGAGGAGTGGCATAAACACCTATCGGGGAGAGGTGCAGGTAACCGATAACGGGCAGTTACTTTGGGATACCTCCAGCTTTGTCTCTACCAAGATGGGCGGCCCCGAACCCTTGCTGCGGCAAGAGCATGCCTACCTCGGTGCCCTCGCCGCCACTCGCCAGGCATTTACCAAATCGCGCGGGAATCGTTTGATACTTCGTGACCCCTCCGGTGATATCTATATAGAATACGTAAAGGCCGGACCTTGAACGCCGCCACAGAAGACCTGTAAATTTTTAGGTTAAATGTCGCAAAATCAATGAGAACGACATCATGCCACGTCGTGCTTTTTACTTACTACTGAGTATTATCGTATGCAACCTGGTGCTTGCAGGCTGCAGCACCCCCAATCCCCCTATTCCCCAACTCCAACGATCAGCTTGGTCTGCCTGTGAGCACGAGTGGGTGCTATCGAGCTTGTATTACTCCGGGCGCACTTATGACTCAACCCTGAGCTGGAGCAGGTTTTGGCGGGATAGACCCTTTTTCAAATGCGATCAATTTGGTTATGTTAGGGGCAACAGTGGCACCAATCCGTACCTGGGGCGATTTTCTCTCACTAGCAGCGGTGCTTTCACCTGGGAGCGGATTCCCGCTATTGCGCGCATGGGGGGAGCACACCCCAGCGATGAACTGGAGATCGATTACCTCAATGCCCTGAGAAAGTCTGATTTGATTGTTATCGTGGGTAACAAGATGATGATCAGCAATACCGATGGCAGTGCCTATATTGAGTTTGAACAAGTAGACCGCAGCTATCGCCAGGCCCAACCCTATAAAAAAGGCGACCCATTGGGTCGCCAGAATGACAATCAAGAAGAATCAAAAAGATGAGCTTTAGGAGTCTAAAAAAGCACTCTTGAGGGGAAAGCCTCAGCGGCGCATCTTAATTTGCATAAGTGACAGAAAAGTTACAAAAGAACCTTAACGGCGTTTTTGATGTATCTCCAGATTCTCCTGCCGCTTGCGTTCACTCTTTCTCAGCAGCAGATAAGTCGCTCCCAAGCCCCCGTGTTGGGGTTGCGCACTGTGAAAAGCCAATACTTCATGCAGCTGCGGCAACCAGTGATTGATACAGCTTTTCAATAACGCCGGCTGCTTACGCCCCTCACCCTTACCGTGGGTAATCAGGGCACAGCGCACATCCGCTTCAACACAATCACGGATAAATTCCATCACGGCCCTGCGCGCCATCTCCACAGAGTGGCGATGTAAATCTAGGCGCGCATCTATGCTGTATTTGCCCAGGCGCAAATTGCGATAGACCCCGTTTTGCACACCATCGCGCTTGAATTCCAACGGATCCCATGGCTCTACCAGATCAATATATTCACCGGACAGGGGGTTCATTTCCCGCTCTGTCAGGCGCGTGGCAGCGGCGCGGCGCTCCCGCAACATAGACTCAGATTGCTTCGGCTCCTTGCGCAAATTGACGCGGCGCTCCTGCGCCAGCGGTTTAACGTCTCCCATTTCACCGAGAGCGTCTTTAAATAATTTGCTGTCGCTGCTCACAAATACCCCCTGCCAGCGTCAGTCGAGAAATAAATCCTTGGTTAAATTGTCTGCATTGGCTGGATTGTGGGCATAACCGGTGAAATCCTTCACACCGCGCTCTGCCAACAGCTCTTCATCGATTAGCTGGCGACCGCTCAAGGCGACATCTTTAGTCGTCAGTATCTCGTAGGCCGCATCGGCCATAATCGAGGGCTTGCGGCTCTGCTCAAACATATCGCGACTACCCACCGCAAACTCAATCGCAGCGGTGGCCACCAGCGTGCGCGGCCACAAAGTGTTCACGCTGATCCCCGCCTCACGCAGCTCTTCCGCCAAACCCAGGCTGAGAATGGTCATACCAAACTTTGACAGGGCGTAAGGAGCGAAGGGCCCCAACCACTTGGGCTGGATATTCAGCGGTGGGCACAGGCTGAGGATATGGGCGTTGTCAGCTTTTTTCAGGTAGGGAGTCGCCAAGTGGGCGGTGAGATACACCGCGCGACTGTTGATACTCTGCATCAGGTCGTAGCGCTTGGGTGGTGTCGACTCAACATTGGTCAGGTTGATCGCGCCCGCATTATTAATCACAGCGTCGATGCCGCCAAATTTTTCGGCAGCCTCCGACATAGCCTGCTCTACTCGCTGCTCATCGCGCACATCCACCTGCAGGGCCAGGGCATTGCCGCCGGCTTTCTCCACTTCCTCCGCCACCGAGAAGATGGTTCCCGGAAGCTTGGGATGTGGTTCTGCCGACTTAGCGGCAATCACAATATTGGCACCATCCGCCGCGCATTTGAGGGCAATCGCCCGGCCGATGCCACGACTGGCACCAGTGATAAAGATGGTCTTGTCCTTAAGCGCCCCTGAATTGTTGGTCAGGGATACAAACTCTTCACTCATTTTTTCAGCCTCCGGGGCAGTCACTGCCGGACTGTAAATTTCCTTGAAGATCGCCGGCATACGTTTTGGCTTGCCAGTGGAAAGCTCAATGCACACCATCCGCCATTCGGCCCGCAATACCAATGCCTTATCGGCGGCGCGAAACACCTGAAAGCGGCGAGTCATATTCAGACGCCCGTCCACCTCAGTGAGCCAGGTGCCAAACAGCAATTCCTCCCCCTCTCTGGCCGCCAGTATATAGTCATACTCGCCATGACGAATTGCCATTCCCCGGTCAAGCTGCTGATAATTCGTGACATCCAGACCCAGGGCTGCGCTGTGCGCCCAGGCGGTGGCCTCACACCAGCGCACATATTCCGCATTGTTGGCATGACTCAGACCATCCACATGTTCGGCGCCAACCGTCACTTTGGTGATAAATGGGTTTGGCAGATCCCACTGCATAAGCGGCTCCAGGTTTGTGCTGCGGTTGCGGAGGGATAGTCAGTAAAATGGACGCTATCCCCGGGGAGATTACAGATATAAAAAAAGGCCCCGCTAAGGGACCTTTTTATCGTGCCAGCTGGGCTAAAACGAATTAAGCGTTCGCTTGAGCGCCCTCTGCTTCTTTCTGTGCCTTATCGAGGGCAGCAGCGAACAGAGCGTCGAAGTTCACCGGCGGCAACATCAGTGCCGGGAAAGAACCTTTAACTACAGCGTTATCGATCACTTCGCGAGCGTAGGGGAACAGAATTTGCGGGCAGGCAGTATTCAGGGCCTGGGCCAGCTGTTGACCTTCAAGGCCTTTGATACCGAACAGGCCAGCTTGTTTTACTTCCACCAGGAAAGCGGTGTCTTCTTCCAGCTTTACGGTGATAGTCAGGGTCAGAGCCACTTCGTACAGATCGTCCTCGATCTTCGCAGTCTTGGTGTTCAGCTCCTGATTAACCTGGGGCTTCCACTGCTTTTTGAAGACCTCGGCACCCATCGGGGTTTCGAAGGAGAGGTCTTTCAGGTAGATGCGTTGCATCGCAAATTGTACTTGTGGAGCCTCTGCGTTTGCCGCTGCGCCATTTAATTCTTCAGCCATGTTACAGCCTGTTCATTATAAAAAGTTTATTGATGCCTTCCGTGAGAAAGACTCCGGTAATAACTCAACAGTTGGGGCCTCGATAAAACGTTTCAAGGCCCAGACCGGATAAATAGCAAAAACTGGGGACCGCATGTTGGCGGCCGCGTCAGTTTTCCGCTTATCCCGCTGCTTTCAGCAATTTGTCGAGTCGGCCACCGCGCTCCAACGCCATCAGGTCGTCGCAACCACCTACATGCTTATCGCCAATCCAAATCTGCGGCACAGAGCGGCGCCCCGCCTTGTCAGCCATTTCTGCGCGCAAGCCGGGATTATTGTCCACAGGGATTTCGCGATAAGCGACACCCTTGCTATCCAGTAGCTGCTTGGCGCGAATACAGTAGGGGCAGAAACGGGTGGTATAAATGACAACATTCTGCATGACAAAACTCCGTCAAACTGATACTTCAGGTTAACCTTTGCCTTTAACGACAGGCAGGTTCTGGTTAGCCCACTCGCTCATTCCGCCCTGCAGGCGACGCACTTGGAAACCTTTCTGTTTCAGCATGCGCCCCACCGGACCTGCGTGCTGCCCCATCTTGTCAGCGACAATAATGGTCTTGTCTTTAAACGGTTCCAGCTCGGCAATGCGCTCAGCCACATCCCCGTGGGGAATATGCAGGGAGTCGACAATATGACCGGCAGTGAACTCGCTGCGATCGCGAATATCCAGCACCTTGGCCCCGTCGCTATTGATCAGCTTGGTCACTTCATGAAGTGATGCCGGCTCGCCAGACTTGAATCGCTCAGTCAAAACAAATGCGTAAAGCAATGCCACAAGCAGGCCGACCAACAGCCACTGCTCAGCTAAAAAGTCGAGAAAATCCACTTCGCCCCCAAAATCCTCAAGTGGTAATCAATAGGGCGCTACGGCGCCCAATGCCGGCGGGAGTATACACGATCATGGCGAAATTCTAATCAACCAAATCCCTCCGCCCCAGCCTCTTTGTAATCCGGCTTAAGCTAAATAACATGGTGAAATACCAGCCCCACAGGTTAAAATCCGCGTCCGCAATTTAACCCTTGGAAGAGGAATACTGTCGCTATGGCCGCTACGCAAGCCCCGCAAAAACGCCCCCTGGTCCTGCTGATTCTGGACGGCTTCGGCCACAGCGACAATCCCGAGCACAATGCGATTCACGCAGCCAAGTCTCCGGTTTGGGACAATATCTGGTCGACCCGCCCAAAAACCCTGATCCAGACGTCCGGGATGGCGGTGGGCCTGCCCGATGGACAAATGGGCAACTCGGAAGTCGGCCATATGACACTGGGTGCCGGTCGAGTGGTCTACCAGAACTTTACCCGGATCAACAAAGCCATCCAGGACGGCGACTTCTTCCGCAATACCGCTTACACCACTGCGGTCGATAAGGCTATCGCCAATAACGGCGCCGTCCATATTATGGGACTCCTATCCGAAGGCGGCGTACACAGCCACGAAGACCATATTGTCGCCATGATAACCCTGGCGGCACAGCGCGGCGCCCGCGCTATTTATGTACACGCATTTCTCGATGGCCGCGACACCCCACCGCGCAGTGCCGAACCATCCCTGGCGCGCCTGATGCAGGTGTGTGACTCCGTCGGCAATGCCCATATGGCTACCCTGGCCGGGCGCTACTTCGCCATGGATCGCGACCAGCGCTGGGAGCGCACCGAGTCCGTTTACGACATGCTGACCCTGGGTACAGCAGAGCACAGTGCCAGTGACGCCCTGGCAGGACTGGCCTCGGCCAATGAGCGCGGTGAAAACGATGAATTTGTCGCGCCAACGGTGATTGGCGAGCCCGCTCCGATCCAGGACGGCGATGCCCTTATCTTTATGAATTTCCGCCCGGATCGCGCGCGCCAGTTAACCCGCGCTTTTACCGAGCAGGACTTCAGCGGCTTCGAGCGCAAAGCCAAGCCGCAGCTGGCGGACTTTGTCATGACGACCGAATACGCTGCCGATATCCACGCCAGCTGTGCCTTCCCGCCAGAAAACCTAGTCAACTCCCTCGGCGAGTACTTGTCTGCAGAGGGCAAAACCCAGCTGCGCATCGCCGAGACAGAGAAGTATGCCCACGTTACCTTCTTCTTTAGCGGCGGCCGCGAAGAGCCCTACAACGGCGAAACCCGTGAATTGATCAAGTCACCGGATGTGGCCACCTACGACCTGCAACCGGAAATGAATGCGCCAATCGTCACTGACAAACTGGTAGCGGCGATTGAGAGCGGCGAGTACGACGCCATTATCTGCAACTACGCCAACGGCGATATGGTCGGCCATACCGGTGTTTTCGAGGCGGCGGTAAAAGCCGTCGAAGCCCTGGACCAGTGTGTAGAGCGCGTCGTAAACGCCGCTCTGACTGCCGGCGGCGAGGTGCTGATTACTGCCGACCACGGCAATGTGGAAGAGATGTTCGACGCCAACTCCGGCCAAGTCAGCACCCAGCACTCCACTCTGCCGGTGCCTTTTGTTTATATCGGCGAGCGCAATGTGCAAATGTGTGACGGAGGTAGTCTGGCGGATGTAGCACCAACCATGTTAGCGTTGATGGATCTGCCACAACCGGCGGAAATGACCGGCCAAAGTTTGGTAAAAATGGACTGATGAAAACTCTCGTACTCTTCCTGATCGCCCTGATTTCCCTGCCCGCCTGGAGCCAGGCAGAGGGAGATGAGCAGGCGCGCCTGGCGCAAATCAAGCAACGCATTGAGTCCCTGCAACAGGAACTCAACCAGGTGCGGGGCCAGCGCGACCAATTGCTCAAGGATTTGGAAGAGAACGAGAAAGATATTTCTGGGCTGCACCAGCGCATAGACAAGATCAAACAGGATATGCGCAGCCGCTCGGACAAGCTGCGCGAACTCCAGCAGGAACAACAGCAACTGCAAGAGTCGCGACGAAGTATGCAGCGGCGGGTCGAGCAGGAGATCGCCGCCGCATACCGACTAGGCCGACAGGAGCAGATCAAGCTCCTGCTCAACCAGCAAGATCCACAGAACGTCGCCCGCCATCTCCGCTACCACGATTACTTCCTCCAAGAACGCAGCCGCATCATAGACACTTACCTTGAAACCCTCACCTCACTGGAAACCGTATCCGCCTCCATTGAGCGCGAGCGCGAGACCCTGAAAGCGGAGCGAGAGCAACTGCAGAAACGCCAGAGCAAACTGCGCGTCGCACAGCAGAATCGCAAGGACACGCTGGATAAACTTGCGGCGCGGCTCTCCGATGGCAGCGGTGAACTCAAGCAGCTCCAAGGGGATCGCACACGCCTGCAAAAATTGATCGACGAAGTAGGCCGCGCCATCGCCTCACTGGTAAACCCCAGCGAGCAAAAACCCTTTGCGCGCCAGCGGGGCAAGATGCAGTGGCCTGTTGATGGCCGCCGCGCCAATGCCTATGGACAGCGCCGCGCCAATGGCATCACTTGGAAAGGTGTCACCTTGCGCGCCAATGAAGGGGAGCCGGTGCGGGCGATCCACCGCGGCCGCGTGGTTTTCTCCGATTACCTGCGCGGCCACGGCATGCTGGTTATCCTGGATCATGGAGAGGAGTACATGAGTCTCTACGCCCACAACCAGTCCCTCACCCGCAATATTGGCGAGTGGGTGGAAAGTGGTGACACCATCGCTCGGGTTGGCAATAGCGGTGGACTCAGCCATAGCGGTGTTTACTTCGAAATTCGCCACCGGGGTAAAGCGCAGGACCCTACAGTTTGGTGCCGCTCCTGATCGGAGCTGGCACAGAGGGCATAATACGAGGCGTAAAATCCCGGGCATTTTCCACGCACCCGTTATAGAGCCCCCTCGCAAATCACAGCGATCGGGATTACACACCCGCCTAATGCTCTCCACTTCATCTCACGACTCCCGCCGCTGTGCTAATTAAATGAGAAAGCACCACGACGAAAAGCTGCGGAGTAGCGGCTTTTTTATCGCCAAAAGAGAATAAGAGCGGGAGCCAACCCAGGTGTAAGACCCCTGGGCTTATGACGACTAAGATCGTGACACTGTAGAATTTGGCGTCCGCTTAGAATCCCTGCCAATCTCTGCGGTCTACACTTTCGCAAAGCAGCGAAGAAATAAGGCAGAGGTCACAACAACATGTTTATCCCCAAGGCGCTGACAACCTTGATCGGCGCAGCCGCTCTGACAGCCCTGCCTTTAATGGGTTTGACCGACGGCGATAGCCATTCCCAGGTGGCTGCAGACACTGAAGCCCGCCTGCCGCTGGAAGATCTGCGCAGCTTTGCCAAAGTTTTCGAGCAAATTCGCCAGGGCTATATCGAGGAAGTGGACGACCGCACCCTGCTGGAATACGCCATCAAGGGCATGCTGCAAGGCCTAGACCCGCACTCCTCCTACCTTGATCGCCGATCCTTTGACGATTTACAAGCCAACACCACCGGTGAGTTTGCCGGCCTCGGGATCGAGGTGGGCATCGAAAACGACCATATCACCGTCGTCACCCCCATGGACGACACCCCCGCCTCCCGCGCTGGCCTCAAGGCCGGCGATGTCATACTGCGCTTGTCGGGCAAATCCATGAAGGGCGTGAGCCTGGATGAAGCGGTGGAGTGGATGCGTGGGCCCAAGGGCAGCAGTGTCACCCTGACCATCGCTCGCAAAGGTTTTAAAGAACCTTTCGATGTAACTCTCAAGCGGGACACCGTGCGCGTGCGCAGTGTGCGCAGCAAAGTCCTCGATGATGGCTACGGTTATCTGCGCATCAGCCAGTTCCAGCTGGACACCGGCGCCGATGTGGCCGACGAGCTGATCAAGTTGCAGAAGAAAGGCGCACTGAAAGGGCTAGTTATCGACCTGCGCAACAACCCCGGTGGCGTGCTGCAATCCTCGGTGGAAGTAGCGGATGCATTTTTGGAAGAGGGCCTGGTGGTCTACACCGAAGGTCGCAATGAAGCCGCCAACCTGAGCTATTCCGCCGAGCCGGGCGATTTAACCGAAGGCGCTCCGCTGGTTGTATTAATCAACGCGGGCTCCGCCTCTGCAGCGGAAATTGTCGCCGGCGCCCTACAGGACCACCGCCGCGCAGTGGTGATGGGCACCGACAGCTTCGGCAAGGGCTCGGTCCAAACGGTGATCCCTATCAATAATGAGCGCGCCATCAAGCTGACAACTGCGCTCTACTTCACTCCCAATGGCCGCTCAATACAGGCCCAGGGCATCACACCAGATATCGTGGTAGAGCGGGTGAAAGTTACCCGCTTGGACGACTCTCCCAGACCCACTGAAGCGGATTTGGCCGGGCATCTGGACAACGGTAACGGTGGTGCCGACCGGACTTCTGAAGACCGCTCGAGAGAACAGGAAGAACGGGAAGACTGGATGGATCGCGACAATCAAATCTTCGAAGCCCTCAATGTACTCAAGGGCCTCAATCTCTACGCTCACAGGGACAGGGGTTTGCGCGAGCGCCTTGCCCGCGCAGACGAACAGCAGTAAGCAGAGTGCGGCGGGCCCTGGGCCCGCCGTGCAAGACCTACACCTACCTACAAGCGCATTTCAATCCCTGCGCTGTGCATAAACGCTTTCGCTTCGGCAATGGTGTATTCGCCGAAGTGAAAAATACTCGCAGCCAATACCGCATCCGCACCGCCGTGCAATACGCCATCCGCCAGGTGCTGTAGATCTCCCACACCACCGGAAGCAATGACTGGCACTTGAACCGCCTCAGTAACTGCCCGGGTCAGGGCCAGGTCAAAACCGTTCTTGGTGCCGTCGCGATCCATACTGGTCAGCAGGATTTCGCCGGCACCGTATTCGGCCATCTGCCGGGCCCAGGCCACAGCATCGATGCCAGTGGGCTGGCGCCCGCCATGGGTGAAGATCTCCCAGCGGCCCTCTCCCACCTGCTTGGCATCAATGGCCACCACAATACACTGGCTGCCAAAGCGCTCGGCGGCCTCGCGTACAAACTCGGGATTTTTCACCGCCGCTGAATTGATTGCAGTCTTGTCCGCACCGGCATTCAGCAGATTGCGGATATCTTGCAAGGTGCGCACACCGCCGCCGACAGTGAGGGGGATAAACACCTCATGGGCCATTTTCTCCACCGTGTGCAGGATGGTATCGCGCTGCTCATGGGTGGCGGTGATATCGAGGAAAGTGACTTCATCCGCGCCCGCTTCGTTGTAGCGGCGGGCAATTTCCACCGGGTCGCCGGCATCGCGGATATCGACAAAGTTAACGCCCTTCACCACGCGGCCGTTGTCCACATCCAGACAGGGAATAATACGTTTCGCCAGAGCCATTATTTGTTCCGTTGGTCGCAAAGCTGCTGCGCTTCGCGCAGGTTCAACTTGTCTTCATAGATCGCCCGGCCGGTAATCGCACCGTAGATTTCACCGGCATCCAACAGCTGTTCAATGTCCTCAATGCTGCTGACACCGCCGGAGGCAATAATAGGCACCTGCACTGCGCGGGCCATTTCCAGAGTCGCCTCAATATTGACGCCTTGCATCATCCCGTCGCGGGCAATATCTGTATAAACAATAGAGCTGACGCCACAATCGGCAAAGCGCTTGGCCAGTTCTGTCGCCTTCAGCTCGGAGACCTCAGCCCAGCCCTCAGTAGCCACCAAGCCATCTTTGGCATCGAGCCCGACAATAATATGGCCCTCAAACTCGCGACACGCCTCTTCCACCAGCTTGGGATTTTTTACCGCCGCAGTGCCGATAATCCCCCACTGCACACCGGCATCCAGATAGCGCTCGATAGTGTGCAAATCGCGAATGCCTCCGCCAATTTGCACCGGTAAATCGGGAAACTGTTTGGCGATAGCAGTTACCGCTTCACCGTTCACCGGGTTGCCGGCGAAGGCGCCGTTCAAGTCCACCAGGTGCAGGCGCTTAGCCCCCTCGTTCACCCAGTGCTGGGCTGTCGCCAGGGGATCATCGGAAAATACAGTGGCGTCATCCATCTCGCCCTGGCGCAGGCGCACGCATTGGCCGTCTTTTAAATCTATCGCGGGAATTACAATCATGTCTTTTCTTACGTCGGCAGTAATTTCAGTGTGATCGGTGAGCTGGGTCTATTGAGCCCGGCCGTTCCAGTGGACAAAGTTCTTTAACAGCTGCAAGCCAGCCTCGGCACTCTTCTCCGGGTGGAACTGGGTGGCGAAGATATTCTCCCTGGCAACTGCGGCAGCCAGAGGGACACCGTATTCAGTTTGCCCGGCAATATCCGGGTTTTCAGCAGCCGGCACATAGTAACTGTGGACAAAGTAGAAACGGCTGCCATCGGCAATATCGGCCCACAGGGGGTGCGGCTGCCGCTGCTGAACACTGTTCCAGCCCATATGGGGCACCTTGAGCCGTTCAGCACTCTGCGCCGGGGGAATGTTGTCGCCGAAGAATTTCACCGGCTCCGGGAAAATCCCCAGGCAATCAATGCCATTATTCTCCTCGCTGTGGTGCATCATGATCTGCATACCCACACAGATACCCAGCACCGGGGTACCCACACTGATGGCCTCGCGAAGCAGCGGCGAAAAACCCGCATCGACAAACCCTGCCATACAATCCCGAATGGCACCCACACCGGGCACCACCAGGCGCTCTGCGCCCTCGGCCTGCTCCGGAGTTTGTGCCAGCACCACCTCGGCCTCCGGCGCCACCTTGTTCAGGGCGCTGGCCACCGAGTGCAGGTTGCCCATACCGTAATCGAGTACCGCAATCTTACCCATCACAAGACTCCTTTGGTGGAGGGCATGGTGCCGGCCATACGGGGGTCCGGGGTCAACGCCATACGCAGGGCGCGGCCAAAGGCTTTAAATACAGTTTCCACCTGATGGTGAGCGTTGTGGCCACGCAGGCAGTCAATATGTACTGTTACCAGCGCGTGATTGACGAAGCCCTGGAAGAACTCAAAAAACAGTTCGGTATCAAAGTTGCCGATCCGCTTCTGGGTGAAAGGCACATCCATAACCAGGCCGGGCCGCCCGGAGAAGTCGATTACGACCCGGGAAAGCGCCTCATCCAATGGGACATAGCTGTGGCCGTAACGGGTCATCCCCTTTTTATCTCCCAGCGCTTCGGTAATGGCTTTGCCCAGGGTAATGCCGATATCTTCCACCGTATGATGGTCATCGATATGAATATCGCCATCGCAGCTAATGTCCATGTCGATCATGCCGTGGCGGGCAATTTGATCGAGCATATGCTCCAGGAAAGGAACCCCAGTCGCGAACTTGCCATGACCTTGGCCGTCCAGGTTAACGCTGACTTGAATCTTGGTTTCCAGGGTGTCACGGGTGACGCTAGCTGTACGCATCGAAAGCGATCCTTATTTGCACGATAAGACAGAGGGCGCAAATTATAGGATGAATGACATCCCCTGTGGCTCTCTAGTGTCAGATGAAACTTGATTCGTAATTGTTTAGCCCTATCATGCTCCGCATGGTTACTCTAAAGCGCCGAAAATCCCATTACTGGGCCAGCCTGTTCCTGTTACTCGCCGTAGTAGCAGCTCAGCCGCTGTGGGCGGAGCACTTTCACCTGGGCAATACCCAGGTAGAGATGTGTGACCTGTGTTGCATGCATTCACCTGCAGCACTCGGCAGCGAGCCATTGCTCGTACAGGCTGAGCCCCAAAGTCACTATGAACGGCCCTCTGCGCCAACCGCGCGCGATCGCCAGCCAGAGCGCCAGAGTGCGCGCGCCCCTCCCTTCTTCCTGTCACTCAGCTAACACCCAAAAACCGATATTTTTTAGTGAATGCCCGCGCTGGAGCGCGTATGGCATTGTCCGCCTGTGACAGGAATTAAAAACAATGACTAAGTTCAATACTTTGGCCCTGGCTATTGCCAGCTTGGCCGTGCCCGCTATTTGCGCCGCAGAAGACAGCAACAAACTGGAAGAAGTTAACGTCACCGTATCTCCCCTGGATAAGCCCGCCGACGCAGTAGCTGCGCCGGTATCGGTGCTCTCCGGCGAGACCCTGCGCAAAGCCGCTTCCGCCACCCTGGGCGAAACCCTGAAGAACCAGCCGGGAGTGGCCAACGCCTCCTTTGGCAGTGGCGTGGGCCTACCGGTTATTCGCGGCCAGAGCGCCAACCGGGTGAAGATCCTGAACGACAATCTGGATGTCTCTGACGCCTCCAACACCAGCGCCGATCACGCCGCCAGTATCGAACCTCTACTGGCGGAGCGCATCGAGATACTGCGCGGACCGGCGGCACTACGCTACGGCAGCGGCGCTATCGGTGGGGTGGTAAATATTATCGACGGTCGCATCCCCACTGACGTACCCGAGAAAGTTGAAGGCGCGGTTGAGATGCGCCACGACACTGCCAACAACCAGGATGCCTCGGTATTCCGCTTTACCGGCGGTGCCGGGCAGCTGGCCTGGTACTTCGACGGTGTCTACCGCGAAAATGACGACACGGAAATTCCCGGCCTCGCTATTGTCGAGCACGAGGAACACGAAGAACACGACGAGGACGAAGGCGAGCACGAGGAAGAATTCAACACCGACGGCTACGTCGGCAACACCAACGCCCGCGCCCACAGCTACAGCGGTGGAGTTTCCTGGATTACTGAAAGTGGCTATATCGGTCTGTCAGTAAACAAGCTTGAGAACAACTACGGCATTCCTCTCGGCACTCACGAGCACCACCACGATGATGAGGAGCACGACGAGGACGATCACGAGGAACACGAAGAGCATGAGGAGGAGAGCGAAGTCGAAGCTGTGCGTATCGATATGGCGCAGACTCGCTACGACCTCAAAGGCGAGCACCGCTTCAACAGCAACTATTGGGACAAGTTACGCCTGCGTATCGGCTATAACGACTACGAGCACGTAGAGTTGGAAGAGGACGCAGCCGGTACCCGCTATGCCAACGAAGCCTGGGAAGGGCGCTTGGAAATCACCCACGACAGCGGTAGCGAGTGGCGTGGCGCCTATGGCCTGCAGTTATCCGATAAAGACTTTACCTCTGACGAAGGGGCATTTATCCAGCCCTCCCGCACCCGCAGCGCCGGCCTCTTCACCATGAAGGAACGCGAATGGGGCAACTGGCACCTGGACCTGGGCGCGCGTATTGAGCGTGTCGATGTCGATCCTGAGTACGAAGAAGACCGTGACTTCAACCTGTTCAGCACCAGCGCTACCCTGCAGTACTTCCTGCAAGAGCACCAGCATATCAGCGTCGGTGCCACCCGCTCCGAACGCGCCCCGGTAGCCGAAGAGCTGTTTGCCGACGGCGAGCACCTAGCCGAGGGCACATACTTAATTGGCAACAGTGAACTGGACAAAGAGCGATCCATTAATCTGGAGTTGGGCTATCACCACCACAACGAAGCGGCCAGTGGCTGGCATGCAGCGCAGATTGAAGCCAGCGTCTTCTACAACCGCATCGGCGATTACATCTACGCGCAAAACACCAATGAGTTGTTTGAAGAAGAGCTGCCCATCTACGCCTATGGCAACCGCGATGCCACCTTCTACGGTGCTGAAGCCTCGGTGAAATTTCCCCTGCGCAGCAACTTCTACCTGACTCTGTTTGGCGATGTTGTGCGCGCGAGCTTCGACGAAGATATCGCCGGTGAGAGTTCCGATGTGCCGCGCATGCCTCCCCTGCGCCTGGGTCTCGCCCTGGGAGCAGAGTACGACCAGTGGGGTTGGGAATGGCGCACAGTCGAAGCTGCGGACCAGGATCGCGCCGGCGCCTACGAAGAAGAAACCGACGGCTATACCCGTATGGACCTGAGTGCCCACTACAACTTCAACATCGGCAGCAGCGACGCGGTGATCTTCGCCAGCGCCCGCAACCTGCTCGACGAAGAAATTCGCAACTCCACCTCACTACTGCGCGACTACGCTCCTGAAGCTGGTCGCAGCGTCGAAGCCGGTGTGCGGTTTATTTTCTAATAAACACCTGCTTCAATGGCCCCGCAGTGCTTTCCCAGCCTCGCGGGGCTGCATCTCCTACAATTCCGGCATAACCTATTTGTAGAAGTGCGCGGGAACATCGAGCCGCGCTGCGGCGTCATATGCGTGACACCACACGACAAATACACAGGGACAATGCTCTCCATGGCCTGGATAAAGCGCACTTTTATCGCACTTTTAATCGTTTTCCTGCTACTCGCTGGCGCCGTCGCCTGGCTGTTAGCAGGACTCGACATCAACCAATACAAACCCCAGTTAGAAAAACTCGCTGCCAAACAGGGCATCTCCCTGCAACTGGAAGGTGATATCGGCTGGCAGCTGTGGCCCAAGCTCGGCCTGCAACTTGAAGATGTACAGCTGGCACCATTAAAGCTGCCAAAACAAACTCTGGTGAAAGCAGAAAAAATTGCCATTGGCGTGGCCCTCAAGCCACTACTGCAACGCAAAGTAGAGGCTGAGGAGATAGTCCTGGTAGCTCCGCAAATTGAGCTCACCGTCGACAAAGAAGGGCGCGGCAACTGGGAGCTGATTAGCGAGGCCCTGGAAGCTCAGAGCAAGCAACCTCCCAAACTCTCTATCCCCAAGGAACAGGAAGAGCCATCACAACAACAGGTCGACCTGAGCCTGCAAAAGCTGCGTATCGAGAAGGGCGTGGTGCTCTACAGCGATGCCCAGACTAACAAAGAGTACAAAGTCCAAGACCTGCAGGTAAGCGTTATTAACCTGGTACCGGGTGGCGAACCGGGCAAACTCACTGCCGCAGCAGACCTTACCGGCAGCGACCTCAAACACCCGCTGAAGCTAAAAATTGATAGTACCCTCGCCCTGGACGAGGGCCTCAATGGGCTGCGCCTGCAACCGCTACAAGTAGACCTCACCTCTGAGAACAGCGCCAAGGCCAGCCTGCATATGCGCGGCTACCTGCGCAGGGACAGCAACACCCAACCCTGGCGTATACAACTAAACGTTAACGCCAATGCCGACCCTCTGCGCCCCTGGTTTGAACTGACGGGCACGGAAATCGATACCCGCGATAAAGCGGCACTGCAAAAGCTGAGTATCGAAGCGAGCGTGGAAGGTACCGAGCAAAAACTCGACCTGACACCACTGCAATTGAAACTGGACGACGTCACCTTTAGCGGCAACGCCCAGTTGCGCAACGCAGAAATGCCCGGGCTGGACCTGAACCTGCGCGGCGGCGCCTTTAACCTGGATAACTACCTGCCCCCTTCGAACGAAGATGAGGCTGGAGCCGCTTCGGCGGAACAAACCGAGGGAGTGGAAGCACAGAGTGCGCAGGCTCCCGCCGCTGAAAGCAAAAAGCAGGGAGAGCAGGCGGCACAGAGCGATCAAACTGAAACCGCAGAAAAACCAAAGAGAACAGTAGCTGCCAAACCGCCCGCAGCAGAACCCCTGCCACTGAGCGACCTGCGCGGCTTCAACGCCAATATCAACCTGGCACTGGACCAACTGCAAGCCGCTGACCTGCAAATGGACAGCCCAGAAATCCAACTCACTGTGGATAACGGCCTCTACCGACTGCAAAAATTGAGCGCCGATATCTATGGTGGCCAGCTGAACACGAATGGCCAGCTCAACGCTCGCGCCCAGTCCGCCGAGGCGCAGATGCGCGGCGGTCTCACCAATGTGGATATCGGCAAGGTCCAAGCTGCCCTCTTCCCCAGTGAAGAAGTCCAGCTGGCTGGGGAAGCCAGCGTTAACTGGAGTGCCAGCACCAAAGGTAAAACATCCACAGCTTTAGAGAAAAACCTGCGCGCCTCCGTTGAGGTTTCCAGCAAGGAAATGTCGATTTCTCCATTCAATCTGGAGAAAAACATGTGCCAGCTGTTCAGCTACGCGGAAAATACCGAAATGCCCACCCGGGACTGGCCCAACAGCACCGGACTGCAGGACCTTCGCGCCACCATCGCGGTGAAAGGCGACCAGGTGGATGTGAGCGAAATTCTCGCCGGTATCGAAAATATCGCCCTGACCGGTGACGGAGAGGTGGACCTGAAGAAACAGGACTTCGACTTCAAGCTCGGCCTGGCCCTGGTGGGCGAGAGCACCTCCGCCGACGGCTGTACCGTGCGCAACAAGCGCTGGCGCAACCGCCCGCTGCCGCTGCGCTGCAAGGGCGACTTCGACGATGTGAACATCAGCACTTGTAAACCCGACAGCCGCCGCCTCGACGACTTGCTGCGGGAAGAACTGAAGCACAAAGCCGAAAAGAAATATGGCGATAAAGTTGAAGAAAAGGTCGACGAACTGAAAGAAAAATTGAAAAATCTCTTCGGCCGCTAAGGCCCCGCTAAAGTGCACCGGGGCCCGCCCGGTGCACAACTCCAGCGTTCAACCACAGATTCCAGCCCGCAGTATCCCCATGACCCCAAAGCAGTTCCAAAATGCCGTCCTGAAATGGTTCGACAAACACGGGCGCAAAGACCTGCCCTGGCAGCAAGACATCAACCCCTATCGGGTTTGGGTGTCCGAAATCATGCTGCAACAGACCCAGGTCACCACGGTTATTCCCTACTTTGAGCGCTTTATGCAGAGCTTCCCCACCCTAGAAAGTCTCGCCCGCGCTCCCCAGGACAAAGTCCTGGCTCACTGGAGCGGCCTCGGCTACTACGCCCGCGCCCGCAACCTGCACAAATGCGCCCAGACGGTGCTGGAGGAATATGGCGGGGAGTTTCCCCAGGACGTAGAGGAACTGACCGAATTGAGTGGCATAGGCCGCTCCACCGCTGGCGCTATTGCCAGTATCAGTATGGGACTCAGGGCGCCGATCCTCGACGGCAACGTCAAACGGGTGCTGGCCCGTTTTCACGCAGTGGAGGGCTGGCCCGGACAGACCGCAGTTGCCAATCAACTGTGGCAACTGGCCGAGACCTATACCCCAAACCAACGCGTTAACAACTACACCCAGGTGATGATGGACCTGGGTGCCACCCTGTGCACCCGCTCGAAACCACGCTGCGAGGAGTGCCCGGTGAAAAAATCCTGTGTGGCTCACTCCCAGGGCAACCCACAGGATTACCCCGGCAAGAAACCGCGCAAGGAAAAGCCGGTGCGCAGTGCCACCCTGCTCTTGCTTGAACACAAAGGTGAAATCTATCTGGAACAGCGTCCGCCCAGCGGTATCTGGGGAGGACTCTGGAGCCCACCTGAAGCCGACAATACCAGCGACTGGCTCAAGGCAAAGCGCTGGCGTGCCAGTGACGTCCAAACCCTGCCGACCCTGCGACACACCTTCACTCACTTTCACCTGGATATTTCCCCGGTGTGGGTACAACTGAGCAAAGTCCCAGCACAGGTGGCGGAGAGCGGCGCTGGCTGGTATAAACTGCGGCGTTTAAACCGCCCTCGTGCGGCCCAGGAACTGGGGCTACCCGCCCCTATCGTCAAGCTGGCAAAACAACTACTGGCGCTGCAGGCTCCCCTGCTCACGCCGACCACTGCCGACTAAAACCAGGAGGAGTCCATGTCCAGAACCGTATTCTGCCGCAAGTACCAAGAGGAATTGGAAGGTCTGGATGCACCGCCCTTTCCCGGCCCCAAAGGCATGGATATCTTCGAGAACGTTTCCAAAAAAGCCTGGCTGGAGTGGATGTCCCACCAGACCATGCTGATTAACGAAAAGCACCTGAACATGATGGAACCCTCAAGCCGCGCCTACTTGAGCGAGCAGATGATGAAGTTCTTGAGCGGCGAGGAATACGACGCAGCCGACGGTTACGTTCCGCCGGAACAGCAGTAACACAAGGCCCCGAAGCTTCCCCGGCAAAGAAAAAAACTTTTTATAATCAAGGGGTTGACTCTGACCCGGGGAAGGGCTTTAATACGCGCCTCGCGACGCAGGGGAAGCCCAGCAAGATCGCAAAGCCCGGATAGCTCAGTCGGTAGAGCAGGGGATTGAAAATCCCCGTGTCGGTGGTTCGATTCCGCCTCCGGGCACCATATTAAAAAGCCTCATCCGCAAGGATGGGGCTTTTTTTATGCCTTTAAACTGCCTCCCCATCACCGCCACAGCGGTGCAACTGCCACTAGCAAAGCTCACAGATAAAACTCACGGTAGGGGCCAGCAGAAAAAGTAGGTCAATAATCAGAGCAACTTAAAAACACTAAAAGAAAGCGGTTCCCTGAATACAGTTTTGAATAGTACTTCCCCAGCTAGCGCCCTTGCCTTCAAATCACATTAGCGGCAACTTTCCGGCAATCAATTCCAGACAAATTTATTCTTTGCATTCAAGGATTTTGAGCAACAAAAAACATACCTGGCTTGAGCGGCCCAGGGAGGATCGAGGAGATAACATTGAAAACCCTCCTTTTATCATTTTTAATGAGGACGTTTTTTTTTGAATGATCTGAAAACCTATAATCAAAATGGTTTTCATATCTAAACTTTAGTAGATTAAAGCCGGCCCCCACCAAATAAGAACTTAACTCTTTTTTGGTATATTCGCGAATATGTCCTGGCCTATTATAATTCTCTCGAATCAACTCATATGGATTTCTACCAAATATAACCTGTAGCCTTTTATGTAAAGCTACGGCATTAGGTGTTTGAATTATAATAACCCCTCCCTTATTTAGCCGAGTCTTGAGAAAACTCAAAACCTGACTTGGAGAAGTACATAAATGCTCAATAACCTCAGAAAATATTATTATATCATATTTAGGAATGTCTGTTCTCCATAAAGATCTATCCCTACAATCATTTAAATTAAAATTAAAATGACGGGAAGTAGAGTTGGCATTTTCTCGCTCAAAACCCAATGTATCCACATTTTGAAATTTACTTTTCAGAGCTTCAGTAAAGCCAGACCTACCAATATCTAAGATACGAAATCCATCTTTATGATAATGGCTGACTGTATCAAATAGAATTTCAAACCTGGGAAAATGATACTTAAAATACCCACTATTAGCCCTCTTTTCGAGAAGGCTACTTAATTCTTTAGCCATAAAGATCCATTTTAATTTCAATACAACAATTGACATAGTACCAGATTACTGACATCAAAAAAGCTAACACTTCTTTATTGGTGAGAGTTTTTATTGATTACAAGTGGTGCTATCGTTTCACTTGACGGCATATCCCTACCACTTTCTCTACCCCACGATTGAGGCTTTCTTTAATCTATACTATCGAGCTCAATGCTACTCCATCTTCTATATGATCACAGTCAAACAAAAGCACAGTGGAGAATAACCTACGTCGATTACAGAAGACCTATCCCAGCATTCAAACCAGAAACTGGTAGATATATTTATTCAGATTTAAACGACGAAAATAATATTATACACTCCAAAAAAATAGAACTAATATAAAGTAAATTTTATAGGCTAGTCTTCTTCTGCACCTAATCAATAAAACTAATGGACACATTATTTTCAACTTGGATTTACAATACACCAATCAATCTTGACTCCAAAAATAATAATCACCTACATCTGACAAGTTAAAATTACACATCTATACTTACACACATTAAATATCAAGCCAATTTAAAAAAATGACATATCATAAAGCAATTCTTAACATATTTATTTGAACCAAAATAAAAATTTAAAATAAAGTTACTTACCTAAAAATTTGTTTTTAAGAAAAGTCAGCATCCTCTGGTAAACATTGCCGAATTAGATCCTTAGAATTTCTATTGATCCTCATATCCAAGAGAAGAATGCAGGTGAAAAATTCCAAATTCTAAGATCCGTAAATTTATGCTTACCCAGGACTACCCCTAAAAGTCAGTATTGCGTTGCAACTCTCAACTGATTGTTGAGGGATGCCGCCCCAACAATTATGTTATTTTTCTGAGAATATTCGGGTTTTTTGAGGTTATAAATTTTGTATTACTAGCTTTACGCAGTTGATAACAGATCCCCCCTTTTGGTCGATAGGAACTCCGGTCCTACCAGCTGTAGTCTTCCCTTACTAATTACGCTTATTAACCAAACTCAAGAAAAACAAATAAATAAATATCTACATCAAGACAGTTGAATTTTTATGTTTCTTACAATTACTGCCAGCCTGTACTTAAAACAGATGCAATACTCAAAGGAACGTCCTTACTCGACATTTTTTTAATTTTTAATACATCCAATGCCTGGCCAACTGGAAGCTGTGAACTCCCCCAAAATTGTCTTGACACATCATTAACATCGAAGGTTTTTAATAATCTATATAAAACCCCATCACGTGCCTCAACATAATAGTGCATCCAAAAATCAAACTTGTTCCCTGTTGGAGCAAATATCCCAATCACATTTACATCCAATTCACATAAATTGCTATTTTCTGGGTCAGCTGAATTTGGCTTGAAATTTCCATAATATATTTTATCCAGTTCCCACAACATACATGCTGTCATAACCGCATTAAATGTATTCACCGTTTCAAATCCAACATAAACTCCACACCAAGGGATTGTGAAGGCACCTTCCGGTTCAATAATGAAGGTAACATCATCATGGAATGTGCTTCTCCATCCATCATGATCTTTAGCGAGCCAAGTCTCGTAGTTCTTCGTCATGACTTGTCGTGCAACTGAGTCGTACTCGGACTTTGTCATCTCATATTTCTCCTTTGAGGTAATTTGCAGAAAATCCATTCATAAACACAAATAGACTTTCCTCAATTACAAATATTTCTTCATTTTACCTTCACTTTCCTTGGAATAAATTAATAGCTGTTTTGTAAAATTATTCCATCAAAAAACTAGGTGCAAAAATATAGACTGAGCACTCTCCAGGTAATGCCACCTTAATAAAGGTACGTTATATTTATAATACTGTTATTACTTATTTTCCTTATAGCACAGAAGTATCCATTGACTTCCGTCGCAATTTTCGTCTGTGTGCTTGCTGATCCTGCCCTTGCTGAGATTATGATGAATATCCATTAATTGGTGGAAGTTCAGCCGTCAGGCAGTTCATCCTCTCGCATTCATCCTTATTACTGCTAACCTTGGGCCTGCAAAGGAATAAGAATAAAGGGAATCAAAGCATGGCCCAACCATTTCACCTTGAGCGTTTTGTGACGGCGCAAGAAAGCTCTTATGAAAGTGCCCTGAGTGAGTTACATAGCGGCCATAAGCGCTCCCACTGGATGTGGTATATATTCCCCCAGATCTCCGGCCTGGGGCACAGCGCGACATCCGAACATTTTGCAATTAAAAACCTGGATGAAGCCCGGGCTTACCTGGAGCACCCTGTGCTCGGCCCCAGGCTCAAAGAGTGCTGCAAGGAGTTATTGCAACTGAATAATTACTCCGCCTACCAGATATTTGGCTCACCGGATGATGTAAAACTTAAATCATCCATGACGCTATTTTCTATCGCCGATCCCAAAAATAAGCTATTTGATGAAGTGCTGGAAAAATACTATGAAGGACAGAAGGACCTTCGTACTTTCGAGATACTGAAAGTTCCTGTCCAACATTAGTTGCCCACAAGGATGGGGCTTTTTTATGATCGAAAGGCTGGATGGTAATCATTATCTGAACCACTATATTGGCGTACAAGCTGTAGTATCCATACCCAGAGAATCTAATACCCTACCCGTATTAAATTGCCCTCACCATTAAAAGCTGAACAGATAAGTACCTCTTTACCCCCAAAGAAACTGTAAATCTTCTGCCCACCTTAGAACTCTCTCCATTCAATTTCTATTTGTTTTTTAACAAGGCTATTCCTACCCCAGCCTTGGACTCTCAATTTTTAGAAATCACGATTTGATACTAATGCTTACAACCCGGACCTGGTCGCTGTCTATAATGGTAACGGCAAATAAAATCCAAAGTTCAGTCAAATTAGTGACTTTCTATGGCACGAAGAGTCCCCAAAAAAATTGTCTTTATTGGCTCCAGTTCTATCTATGGAAAAGGTGATACAGAACTAGGCGGATTTGTTCAACGATTCCGGTTTCGGTTCGAAACTTTAGATCCCCATAATATAGTTTACGCTCTGGGAATATTCGGAGAGAACGCGAACTCTTTAGCCATAAGACTTTCCCGAGAACTGCCTCCAAGAAGTCCACACTTAATCGGGATATATCCTGGTTTCAATGATATTTGCCGTATTGGGGGACCAAAGGCTGAGAACTCTGTAGCGCTGGACTCTTTCCGTCAAACAGTGCGACAGCTGTTACAAACTTCTAAAACCATCGCGCCGTCCTTCCTAATGACAGGTATTCCGCTCGATGAGCAACGAACTACTCCCTTTCGGAATAGTGATAGCTATTTCTATCAGGCTGATGCGGACCTTTATAACCAAGCTATGAGAGAATCTGCCACTGCCGAAATGATCCCCATACTGGAGTTTGACAATTTATGGCGAGACCAGGAATTTATTACCCTTCTCTCAGAGGATGGCCTCCATGCAAACCCCAAGGGACATCAATTACTGTATGAACAGACTTGGAATTTTATCTCTAAAAATTACTTTTAGTATTTCTACATATTTTTCAATCAGAAAAATTATAAAAATATAAAGACTGGAACGATATTAAATAATTTATATTTGTTTTTTCATATCATAAAGATCAACCATACTTTACATATGCCAATTTTTTCTATTTCAAGCTTCCTTTAGATACACTAGAAGTAATTAAGATTTGAAGATGAAATATTCTATGGCCTTATTTGCATTGGCAGAAGAGGGCAGAACTTTGTTTAATACAATCCTGGAGAAATACTACGAAGGTCAAAAAGACCCTCGTACTCTGGAAATTCTAGTTATGCCGCAATAGAAACCGGGAACCCTCATTTAAGCCATCACTTTAACAGTCAGGCCGTTTGGGCGGCTTCCTCCTCCAGGTTGTCGCTGCCCAACAAGCGGTCCATCACCAGACAGGCTGTCAGATCACCAGTGACGTTCACAGCGGTACGGCACATATCGAGAATCCGATCCACCCCCAGAATCAGCGCAATACCTTCCGGCGGTACACCAATACCGGCCAGAATTGTCGCCAGGATTACGATACCGACGCCCGGCGTACTGGGAGAGCCAATTGAAGCGCCAACGGTAGTCACTGTCAGCCCCACTAACTGCGCGGTTGTCAGGTCGATTCCATATACCTGGGTTAAGAACACCGCAGCGATTACCTGATAGAGCGCTGTGCCATCCATATTCACAGTAGCGCCCAGGGGCACAATAAATTTGGCGATGGATGGTTTTACTCCCAGGGGACTTTCTGCAACTTTCATTGACAGCGGCATTACCGCAGCAGAGCTGGATGTGGAGAATGCCAGCAGCTGCACTCCGCTAATTCTCTGCAAAAATGTGATCGGGCCGACGGAGGTCACCAGGGAAACAATTATCAAGTAAAAACTGAGAAGAATAAGTAGTCCCAGAATCACGGTGCCCACATACACAGACATTCCCAGAATTGCAGTGAGACCCACGCGAATAGCAATATCTGCCAGGAGGCCAAATACGGCCAGGGGCGCAAACAGCATGGCCCAACCAACTACCTTAAGTGCCACCTCCTGAATAATGCCAAAAGCGTATACTGCGGTTTCCCGCTGCTTTTGCGGCAACAGCATCACTGCAACACCAATAAAAATCGCGTAGACCACCAGCTGCAACATATTGCGCATGGCGATACTTTCATTGAGGTTGGCGGGAATCAATTCAGCAATACGCTCGGGAAGCGGTTTGGTCTCCATCACCTGGGGGGCGCTCGCAACCTGTAACTCAGTGGCGGCGCTGAGCAGGGACTCATCGATATAGTCGCCGGGTTGGATCAACTGGACCAGGATAATGCCGATAATCACCGCAACAGTGGTAGTGCCGACAAAGTAGGGAGCGATGCGCAGCCCGACCCGTTTAAGCTGACTGACATTCCCGCTGCCACTGAGCCCCAGGATGATTGAAGACATAATCAGCGGTATCACCACCATTTGGATCATATTCAGAAAGATGGAGCCCGGCAGCTTAAACCAGCTGGCCAATGCCGCACTGAGATCCTGGCTCACCAGCGCGGCCCCTTCAGGAGATAGCAGCAGGCCGACAGTTAGCCCCAGGATCATGGCGACCACTATCTGCATCCACAGGCGAGTGCGCACCAGCACACCGAGGGATTCCACCATTCGGATCAGATAGAAATTTGTACCATTGCTCATTGTTGGTATTCCGGATTACCTGAAATAGTTAGAGGCATTATCTCCCAGGGCCATTAAGGAAACCTGACGGTCAGATCAAGTCCTGGGCTTATAAGACAGTTATTCGACGCCATTTATTGATATCAATACCAAAGAGAGCGCTGAGGCTCTCTTCATCTTTCACTATTTAAAGCAACAATTGGGCCTGAGTTAACGCCTGGGTGGTCCGGGAGGTCCCCGGTGGGAGAAATCGCACTGGCTTTGATTGCCGGCCAGGGCACAACCTCTCTCCCCTTTTAGGCAATGCAGGATATCGTTTTCTGCAGCGAGGTTGGCGTGGTAGTGGTAGCCCAGGTCGGCAAACTCGTGGCCACGGCATTCGTCCAGGTCATCGGGCTCGCGGCCATCGGCATTCTCCCGCGTATAGATCAGGTAGCCATCTATGGCGACACCGACAATCGCTGCATGGCTTGCGGCAGACGGGTAGGCTTGGCTGCAACCCAGGGCAGCGTGGTAGTGATAGCCCACATGGGGGTTTACATGACCACCACAGGCATCCACTGGCGCTAAGGTGTGTGCACCTAAAATTGCGCCGATAGGCGCGGCGATATCAAATTTAACCCCATTAAAAGCGACTCCATAACCGGAAAAACCATCGGGATTCTGCTTTGACTTGGCCTTGGCAGGCTGTACAGGAATCAGGTAGCGGGTATGAAAATCCGGGCCCATATAGCTGGCCAGGCACTCCACACAGTAATTGTTGTATTGCGACGCCACATCAGGCCGCGCGGCCATCTCGCAAGCCTGCTTCGAATCGGTAACCTTTATCGCCCCAGTTTTAGGATCATATAGGCTCCATTTTGGATCAGAGAAAAAGGTCGCAACATTTTTAACGAAAGGTCCATCAATCGGCACTATCTGCTGCTTGATAAACATCATGCCGCCAGACGTAATTGGGTCGACAACATTGTGTGGGCACCAGGGCCCCATTTTATGTTTGGGTTCAGCCTTTACCACAATCATCCAGCATTGGGTCTTGCGCCCCTCAGAGAGGGTGCAATCCACTTTTTAATTTCCTCAACCAGTGCGTCTTTGGCAAATAAGTGGGGGATACCCATTTGCTCGGTAAAATCGGAATGAGCGTAAACAGAAGAGTTCAAAAATATCAGCAGAAAAAATGCTACACGCATGGCGACCACTACCTGAACACTTGGAATGCTCAAGTTTAGCAGCGCTACCTCCCTCGCTAAGGAGCCTCTGAGCAACTCCGTAATGCCTCTGCGGGTCTTGAAGGCTGCAGATGTTAGGCGCAGCTTGCCGCGAATGGCTCTAGCCCTTTGCAAGGGCTGCAACGCAGCAGCTGTGGCCTTCAAGGCCCGCCCTTCGGGGCTTGCAGAGGTATCACGAAGTTATTCAGAGGCTCCTTAATTACTGGGAAATTGTTGTGCTAACAGGGCGCGAATCCACTTGTGCAAAGGGTCCTGACTGCTGCGGGTATGCCAGGCGGCAATTACATCAAATCCCGGGGGCTGTTCGACAATAGGCAGTGTTTTTAGTCGGGGATCAGGCAACAGTCGCGAGGGCAAAAAGGCAACGGTATTGGTAGAGGCAATGCACTCGGCTGCGGCGGCAAAAGAGGGGACAGACAGCACCACATTGCGCTCCAAACCAAACTGCTCAAACCAACTATCCGCCATGCCCCGCAGATCTCCCCTGGAAGGTGATACCACCAGCTGTGGCAATGCCGCCAACTCTTCCATTTCCAAAGGCTGATTGGCGCTGTGCAGCATATCGGTGTGCTGACAACATACACAGACGTAGTGCTCTCGATACAACAACATGCTGGGACTGTTATCCGGCACAAATCCCGGCGTGCTAAACACCAGATCCACTTCACCGGTTTGCAGTTGCTGGGCCATGCGATCAATCTCCAACTTAAGCACCACGACTTTTATATCTGGAGCCTGCTGACGCAGTTGGTTGAGGAGAACAGGCAATACCACCCGCTGCTCAAAGTCCGTTGCACTGATGGTAAAGATGCCCCGATGCTGTGCCGGATCAAATTCATCCGTACGCAGAAGCGCCGCGACATTATTCAGGATCTCATCCAATTTGGGAGCCAGGCGCTCGGCCAGGGGGGTGGGAATAACACCGTTGCTGGTGCGAATAAAAAGCCGGTCATCAAAGATTTCCCGCAGGCGTTTCAATTGTTCACTGACTGTTTGCTGGCTCACACCCAGCTGGTCAGCCACCCGGGATAAGTTCAGTTCCCGCAAGATAGCGTTCATTAAGCGAAGTTGACGTAACTCCAGCCTCTCCAGTGGGTTCGCCCGATGATTTCTGCTCAAACCTGTATCACTCACAACTGTTACTTGATTTTCATTGTATCCACGTAACCCTAGCATTGTGGGTAGATTGGCCCGTATGGCATCCACTTCGGTGGGGGGAGAGTTCACTATGCAAACCGCAGCCCGATCCTCCTTTCAGGATCAATTAGTTACAGCAATTATTCACTACGCTGATCCCAGTAGCGATCTGGTGTACGACAAGCGTTCAGAGGGCCCTGGGCCTGCCAATCTGGTCGAGAATGTTATTTCCCAGCAGGTTCACATCTACGATGGTCGCGCCTTGAAAACCGCCGGGGAGCGTTTTCGTCTCGATACCCAGGGATTTGAGCTGGTACGCCCTATGCTCGGCATAAACCTGCGCCAGCTGGATGATGCGCTACACGCGCTGGACCAACCCTCAGGGAGTAGCCCCAGCCCTGAGGAGCGCGACCAGTTGATTCGCACCCAATGGTATCCAGCTATTGAATCCTGGATAGGCGCTCACCTGGGTGCAGCAAAGGTACTGACCTTTGACCACACGTTACGAGCCCAACCATCGACTGATGCGACACCGGAGATGAGCCGCAGTCGCCGATCCCCGGTGAAATTGGTGCACAACGACTACACACCCTGGTCCGCAGAGCGCCAGCTAAAGGAAACCCTGGAGGCCCGGGGGTACAAGCCATCAGATTATCCGCGCTACCAGTTTATTAATCTCTGGCTACCCCTATTGCGCCCGGTGCAGGAGTCACCGTTGGCAATGGTGGACCTGCGCACTGTCGCCGCCAGTGATTTCCACAATATGCGATTAATTTACCCAGAGCGAAAAGGGCAGATTTCGGTGTTGAGTTTCAACCCGGTTCACCGCTGGATTTGGTTTAGCGACATGCAGCCCGGCGAAGGCATTTTACTGCGGGTCTTCGATAGCCAGCACCGAGGTGATGTAACCGGTGTTCCCCACTGCGCTTTCGACCTGCCGGGAAGTGCAGGGGCACCACGCAGAACCAGCCTGGAAATTCGCACTATTGTCCTGTTTGACCAATAACACCAACGCTTTTAAGAAAACACCCGGCCACTCAATAAAGTGGCCGGATTAAGTGAGACCCCATTATGGAAAATATACTTCGATCGATTGATCCACTAACCGGAGAGGCCATCGGATCGTTACCTGTCAGCAAGCCCCAAGATATTCAGGACATGGTGGAGAAAGCCCACAAAGCGCAGCGAGTGTGGTCGAGTAAATCTCTTCAGGAGCGGGTACTACTACTTCAGCAGGCTTACACAAAACTGAATGCGGAAGAGGGAGAGCTGGCACAACTTATCAGCCGTGAAATGGGCAAAGATGCCCGGCGTGCACAGTATGAAGCCGGCGGCGTAGTCCAAGGCGGTGCCTGGTTAGCGGGGGATGCCGGAGAGGCCCTGCGGGCAAAACGCAGTGGCGGTAGCGAAATTCAATATCGGCCACTGGGCGTTGTTGCGGTTATCTCCCCCTGGAACTATCCACTGGCCATGGCCAATAACCTGATTGTTCCCGCGCTGATCGCCGGCAACGCTGTGATTTTAAAACCTTCAGAAGAGTCGCCATTGGTCGCTGACTTATTGGTGAAAACACTCAATCAAACCCTGCCTCAGGACATTTTACAAATTGCTCACGGCGATGGCGCCACCGGTGAAGCCCTGGTGAAATCCCCCATCAATATGGTCGCCTTTACCGGATCGCGAACAACGGGCCAAAAAATTATGGCCAATGCCGCTCCGGCATTGAAACGCCTGGTTATGGAATTGGGTGGCAATGACCCGATGATCGTGTTGCAGAGCGCCAATATTCCCCAGGCTGCACAATTTGCCGTTGGCTCCAGTTTTGAGAATTCTGGCCAGATGTGCACCTCCACAGAGCGTATTTATGTGGACGAAAAAATTGCCGATAAATTCGAAAATGCCGTGGTGGCATTAGCGAAGCAATATCGTGTCGGCGGGTGGCAGGAGCCACAGGTGGATATCGGCCCCTTGGTTAATCACCGCCAACATCAAAAGGTAGTGGAGCATATCCACGATGCCCTGAATAAAGGCGCAAAGCTTCTTCTAGGGGAGCGCGATCCACAGGTGCCGTTTATTCCGCCCACAGTTATCAGCGGTATTCGACCGGGCATGCTGGTGGAAGATGATGAGACTTTTGGGCCTATCGTAGCCATCGACCGCTTTAGCTCAGTAGACGATGTGGTCGAGCGGGCCAATAACTCTGTTTACGGTCTCGGTGCGGTTGTGTTTGGTGAAAGCAAACAGGCCGAGCAAGTCGCCAGCCAGCTGCAAGCGGGAATGATTGGCATCAACCAGGGCGCCGGCGGGTCACCTTGGGTGGGCGCCAAGCAAAGTGGCTTTGGCTTCCACGGTGGAGCTGAAGGGCACCGGCAGTTTGCCCAAATTACCGTTTTAAACCGCTAAGTCTTTTAAAAGTTTTTCTATAGAAGTACAGCAGATGTCCACGACTGAAAGTATTGATACTGTCACCCACTTGGATGACTTTTTTGTTATCGCTCGCGAACCTGGAGCAGAACATCCGGCCCTACCTACCTGGGCTACTCGCAGTAAAAACCCGGCGGCCCTGGCCGAGCAAGCTCCGCAACCGGTTTCACGACGAGATATCGCCGAGGTACCCGGAGCCTTCCAATTGCTCAATGTCTTTTCAAAAGAGGAATGCCAACGGCTCATTGATATCACTGAAGCGGTGGGTTATTCACCGGATGCAGCCGTCTCCCTGCCCCGGGAGGTCCGCCATAACGACAACCTGACCTGGGTGGTTGACGAGGTTACAGAGCGGCTGATCTGGCAGCGATGCCGAGACCTGGCGCAGGACTTAAATGGTTACTTTGGTGGAAGAGAGGCTGTCGGCATCAATCGGCGTTTCCGCTTTTATCGCTATGGTGAGGGAGATTTCTTCCAGTTCCACACCGATGGCGCCTGGCCCGGTAGCCGCATTGACAACAACCAGTTGATCACCAATGGCTACCCCGATCGCTATAGTGAAATGACGTTTTTAGTACTGCTGAGTGAAGATTTTGAAGGTGGTGCAACCCGATTCAGGGTGAATGCAGATGACCCCCTAAAACAACCCAGCCGAGACTCTTTATTAGACATCGATGTCCGCACACCTGCCGGGGCCGTACTGTGCTTCCCTCATGGAATGCATCCCTTACACAGAATTCACAGCTCTACTCCAATCACCCGAGGAATCAAATATATTATTAGAACGGATATTCTCTTCCTGCAGGAATAACTTCTCCAAGACCTGTTAAAAGGGAAAAGATGCTTCGGCTCACATCGAAGTATTAAGTGCTCCAGGCGCTAGAATTTCATTTGATTTCTACCTTGGAGCACATTCAGTGAAATTGCTTAATTATCTGGATAAACACTTCCTGACCAAAGAACAGCTTATTCAGGCTACTCAAATCAGCGAACTACAATTGCAGCGCTACCAGGATGAGGGTGTTATGCCAAAGCCCTCTTATAAGCTTAATATTCAATGGGACTGTGAATCCTTTTTTGGACCCCACTCCGAAAAACAGGCAGTTGAGTACTTTGCAAAAGGCTACGCCAGCTGGATTGGTATCATAGAGGCTAAGCAAGACTTTAACTCTATTTATCAATGCTTTGCTAATCGATATATGGCTAAAATAGCTCAATTGCAAAATTTAAGATACGAATCCAGCAACCCAAAATTTTCATCCGGAATTTCTCAACATATCGAAGAGGAATGGCAACACTTTATTGAGGGGACTTATGGATTATGTACTCGCAGTGGCCTGCCAGAAGATATAGCAGCAAAGGAGCTGTCTAGCACAGAAATCAATGCACTTCTTGCTCAAGATAATTTAAACCAAAAACAAATACATCGGCTTAATCGTTATGTAGATCTTCTAGATGAAACCAGCGCATATTTTGCGCCTCACGAAAGAAGTATAAGTTCAAGGCAGAAGCTAATTGATACGCTGCGCAGGAAATATAATTTAGATTGCTCTGTATCAAAAAGTAAATAATTATCCAATTACGGGGATAGGATCATCGATATACTCAGTCGAAGTTGCCCGCAGCAAAGGGTGGGCTGTCAATATTTTCCCCGAGTACTCAATGGATGGTTTTAAGAAAGGGCTAAAATCTTCTGTCACCCCCGAACAATTTAACCAGGACGCTACAAAATCTGGGCGATTGGGCGCAATCATGGGAAGTGACTTTTCATGGTAGCGCTTAGTGGCTGGGTGGGAGTCCAAAGTAATGATTGAGCAACTGAGTAAATTTCCCCAGATTTTATACAAACCACAAAAGAAAAAAGGCTCACCATAACTGAATTCCACCGGGTGCTTGCCACCTTGGCTTTCCACCCAGGCTGTAGCGGGAATTAAGCAGCGGGACTTGCGATATTCCGGCCTGGAGTCCAGTTTTTTCCAATTACTGTTGATGGACCAGTATTTTTTATGGGGCCGCCAAGTATCACCATGCCTCTCAAGGTAGAGATGCCAAATGGCATTTTCTATTTCAGCAGCACCATTCCGTGTAGTTACAATAGACACCTGCTGGGTGGGCCTCCGGCGTCTACCGTAAATCATATGCCCGGCACCCCGAATACCATAAGTATCGAGAAAGCGTTCCATACCCGCATGACCACTGACATCAAAGACACTACACACCCAGAGCCTCCCACTTATCCGGCTGAACTGGTTTTTTCAGTATATTCGGACAGCCACCTTAAATTACTCTCGATCCCTCTCATCTGACACAAGGTTAACTCCAATTCCTTGCGCAAATCCACTCCCACAGCAACAGAAAACCGACGTACGTACTTTTCATAGTTCAAAATACTAATCGCGTACATAGGGCGGCTGTCATAACTGGACCTATAGCGGCAAATTCTTATGGGTTCATTATCAAAAACTATAACTCTGGGGCGCATAACAACTCACCTATAATACTGTACAAAAATACAGTATATCTTGAGAAAGTACAGATCTGTCAAGCCAATAGCGAACTGGCACCGCTGCCAACTTCCAAAGGCGCCGAATAGCTTTATCTAATGATGACACCAGCAAAACCTGGCGCGTAAATTAATAAAGATCACAATCAAATCTAGAATTCTTCTAAGAATTAGAAAACAGATTTCATTTGAATATTATCCAGGAAAGATTAAATCAATTTAAAATTCTATAAATTTTGCGAATAGCAAAATCGTGCAAACCACCTTTATTTAGAAATCCACTTCGCGAGACATCCTGATGAAAAAATGTAAATTTCACGTAACGATTATATTTTCTGGATTACTTATTCCACTTTCAGCAGTCGCCGTTGAATGTGGTGATACGATTACTTCACCAACCACACTGACAGAGGATCTTATTTGTGAAGTCACAGAGCCAGACCAGATAGTTTTGACCGTAGATGGCCCCACTGGAATTTTTGATATGGATGGTTATCAACTCACCTGTATTGATGAGAGCAATCAAGCAGACGCAGCAATACTTCTTACCGGAACTGGCGCGCAGGTATTTGATGGTTCGATCACCGGTTGTGGAAGAGGTATTGTTGCTGAAGGGGAGGGAGGGCATGTCATTTATTCTATGAACCTTACTGATATGTTTGGTGATTTAATTTATGTAGAAACTAATAATACAGTTATAAGAGATAACACCCTTTCTACAACTCAAAGTGGGGATGGTGTAGAGCTTAGGGGGAATTCAAATATAGTACTTAGAAATACCCTTACCAATATTGACAATTCAGGTATTGAATTAAGGGGAATGTTTAATAGTATAACTTTTAATAATATCAGTGGTAGCGGCAATCAGGGTATCGAGGTGAATGGACAGTTCACCAATGTATTTTCAAATATTGTTACCGATGGCTTAAATGATGGAATTGCCGTAGGGGAAGGCGATGAGGGAGATAAAGCTGACTTCTCTACAGTCTCAAACAATCTTGTAACCGGAAATGCCGGCCTAGGAATTCCAATTAGATTTACTTCAAGTACTCTCATCACTCAAAATACTGTCGAGGATAATGGCGAGGGAGGAATTGGTATATTTATCGAGGGTAGTGAATTTAACAAGATTGTTCGAAATACCTCTCTCAATAACTCACCTTACGATTTGGAAGATGATACCGATCCGGGCGATTGCAGCGGCACCAATACTTGGGTCTTTAACACGTTTACCGCAGCAGAACCTGCATGCCTGGATTAAAATATCTATTGAAAACAGTGGGTAGCGAAAATATAAAGTGTCTCGCTACCCATTGCTATCTACCTAACGATCACTAATTGGCCGCTATTTAATCTTAGAAGATCTCTCTTCATCCCTAAGCGTTAGCACTTCATAACCGTCACAAGTTACCAAAATCGTATGCTCCCATTGGGCCGATAGCTTTTTATCCTTAGTTACTACAGTCCAGCCATCTTTCTTGAGTTTGGTTTTACGATTTCCCTGATTGATCATGGGCTCAATGGTAAATGTCATTCCCTCCTGCAAAACTTCACCGGAACCAGGCCGCCCAAAGTGAAGAACCTGAGGTGCTTCATGCATTTCCCGGCCAATACCGTGGCCACAATATTCCCGTACGACACTGAAGCCGTTGCGCTCGGTATGGCGCTGGATTGCATTGCCGACATCACCAAAAGTAACTCCCGGCTTTACCGTGGCAATACCGGCCCACATAGCTTCATAGCAGGTGGTTACCAGTTTTCTGGCAATAGGGGTCACGGTACCGATGCTATACATTTTGCTGGAATCCGCAATATAGCCAGATTTCTCCAGGGTAATATCCACATTGATGATATCTCCCTCCCGCAGTAGCTGCTTATCACTGGGCATGCCGTGACAGACTACTTCGTTGACTGAGGTGTTCAGAGCGTAGGGATAATCATATTGCCCCTTGCTGGCGGGGCGGGCATTGAGTTCATTGACAATAAATTCTTCTACCCGCTCATTAATTTGCATTGTCGAGACCCCCGGTTCAATAAAGGCGTCCAGCATGGCAAATACACGACTCAACAATTGGCCCGATTGGCGCATTAACTCCTGCTCATCAGGAGTCTTTATTTTTATTTCACTCACGTATCAGCTCTTCCAGGGTTAATGCCTGATTGCGCAGCAACTTCTTACACAAGTCGCTGTAGCTTAATTCCGGGTTCAGCTCCGCCAGCATCCCAATCTTGATCCAGTACTCCGCCTGGGAATTAATTGAACGGGCCATCACCGTACTGGCCTTGCGAATCTCATCGTGTAGCTCATCGGATATCTTGACGATGCCCATAACCCTAACCTTGATATACTTTATATATAAATTGTATACGAAACATATAAAAGTGCACAATAGATAAACAGAATATTAATATGCAACTTATTGCATAGCTCGATAGGGGGCGCTATGGTTGAGGAATAAAAACAATAGTGGCGAGGCCATCATGACAGAGACCCCTGAGAAGAAGCGCAGTGCCCCAAAACCAAGCCGGCTGCGTATTGGTCGGCGCTATCGCCCGAGCCGCCTGGAAGGCAATTACGACGCCATTATCATCGGCTCAGGCATTGGCGGTCTGACTTGTGCTGCGATGCTCAGTGCCATGGGCAAGAAAGCACTTGTCCTTGAGCAACACTACACTGCCGGGGGATACACCCACGCCTATGACCGCAATGGTTATGAGTGGGATGTCGGCGTCCACTATATCGGCGATGTGGGCGAACACCCCACCATGACCCGCAAGATCTTCGACTTTATTTCCAATAACCAGTTGCACTGGGCGCCAATGGACAGCACCTATGACCGCATCTGTATTGGCGATAAACAATACGACCTGAAAGCCGGCCGCCAGCAATTTATCGATGAGTTGGTCAGCCACTTCCCCGATGAGCGCGCGAATATCGAGGAGTACCTGCAACGGCTGAATGTGGTTGCCAAAGCCATGCAGCGACTGGCAATGGAAAAAATGCTGCCCTCCTGGTGTGGGCCTTTTATTCGCCTGTGGAGAAAGCTGCGCGAACCCGCCTGGCTCAATAAAACCACCCGCGAAGTTCTCAGTGGAATCACCAGCAATGAAAAGCTGATCTCTGTGCTGACAGGGCAGTGGGGTGATAATGGCATGACCCCATCCGAGGGCAGCTTTATTATTCACGCCCTGATCGCCAAGCATTATCTCTATGGCGGTTACTATCCTGTCGGCGGCGCCAGTAAAATCTCCGAAACGATTATTCCCCAAATCCAGGCCAGTGGTGGAGATGTATTTACCTATGCCAAGGTGGAAACCATCCTGATGAATGGGGATCAGGTTCGCGGTGTAAGAATGTCCGACGGACATGAAATCGAAGCACCATTAGTTGTCTCCGGCGCAGGGGTATTTAATACCTTCGAGAAGCTGTTACCGCGCAGTACCAGTGAGCGCATGGGATATATCCGCGACCTGGACACCGTCAACCGCTCCATGTCTCACCTGTGTCTGTATATTGGCTTGGAAAAAACAGCGGAAGAATTAAACCTGCCCAAGACCAATTACTGGATCTATTCCAGCGATCAGTACGAAGAGGATATGCAGGCCTTTATCGACGATCAGGATAAGGAAATACCGCTAGTCTATATTTCGTTCCCGTCTGCGAAAGACCCCACCTTTACCCAGCGCTACCCGGGCCGCGCCACTATCGAAATTGTGGCACCGGCCAACTACGATTGGTTTGCCCAGTGGCACGACAAGCCTTGGGGCAAGCGAGGAGATGATTACGAGGACCTGAAGGAGGCATTTAGCCAGCGCCTGCTGGAGCATTTGTATAAGCACATGCCGCAGTTGCGTGGGGAAATTGATTACTACGAGCTTTCAACCCCGTTATCCACGGATTATTTCTGCTTCTACCCACGGGGAGAGATCTACGGACTGGATCACGATCCCAACCGCTTTGAGCAATCCTGGCTGAGACCCAAAAGCCGGGTCAAAGGGCTCTACCTTACAGGGCAGGATGTGATGAGCTGCGGCGTAGCCGGTGCAATGATCTCCGGTATGCTCACAGCGCAGAGTATTATTGGATTGCGTCAAACTGGAAAATTAATGAAGAAAATATTTTCCAACCAAGCCCCAAAGACGCCGGTAAATTCCAGTGAGGAACTGGGTAATGCCTCTAGCTGAGACACTACTCTAAGCGACTTCTTCGCCAGCAAACTGTTCGGGGTTAGCGCCTCGGCAGTTTGCTGGGAACACGATCAAAATTTAGTACCCGGATCATCAGGCGGCGGTTCTCCCGCTTGCCTTTCTCTGTCTCATTATCCGCAATCGGATCAGTATCGCCGTAGCCCTGGGCTTCCATACGGTCAGCGGAGACGCCTCGCTCTATTAGGAAATGCTTTACCCAATCCGCTCTGCGCTGGGACAGGCTGAGATTCTTCTTCGCATCGCCGCCACTGTCTGTATGCCCCTCAATGGAGATTCGCATCTCTGAAAAATCGCGCATGATCACCAGCAAGGCTTCCAGATCGGCAATGGTTTCTATGCGGGGGGCAAAACCGCCGGGATCGAACTCCAGGCGCAGGCGGAATGTGTCCCCGATGGACCGGTTATTTCCCCGTAAAAACCTCACCAGCTCATCGGCAAAGGGGGCCGCTGCTCGGGCAGTCTTCTCACTGTCACCTGACTGTATTCCATCGACAGGTTCGAGCGTATATTTCTTTGGGGATTCGGACTGGTCACAGCCCACCAGAGTAAAGGCCAATAAGAATAGGCAACTGGCAGACAAGAATTTACCCGCCATAGGTACAGCTTCCGGTTTCTCGACGTCAAATTCAGTGTAGAACAGCGAAAGCGCTGATCAACCGGAAGTCTCGGCCACTGTGGCCATTAAATAAAGTTGAGAACTGCCATCATGTCTGTGACTACCCGGGCACCCTGCTGTTCCAGCTGGGGACCCCTTACTGGATGGGCACTGTAGCCAACCACGCGCATACCTGCAGAGACGGCCGCAGAGACACCGGCAATGGAGTCCTCCACTACCAGACAGCGCTCCGGCGCCACCCCCATGGCATCTGCTGCGTGCAGGAATAGCTCTGGCCAGGGCTTGCCCCGGGATACATCGTCGGCACTAAAAATCCGCCCGTCGAAATAATCGTACAAACCGGTCTTATTCAGTGTCAGCTGCATTTTCTGGTGAGAGCCCGAGGAAGCCACGCAGCTGCGCAGACCCAGCTGTTGCAGTTGGTCGAGCAGGCCTTCAATACCCACAACCGGCTGTAATTCCTGCTGGAACGCCTCGCGGATACGCCGCTCCGTATTGCCAAAATAATTATCCGGTAGTGGTCCGCCAAAGCGCTTCTCGATTTCCACCAAGCAGTCCCTGGCCGGGCGACCGCTGAATTGCTCGTCCAGTTCCTCGGCGGTGGTCTGCAAGCCCAGGCGATTCATTTCTTCTGCCAATATGCGACAGACGATGCTCTCGCTGTCTACCAGCACACCATCACAGTCAAAAATAATTAAATCGGTAGAAGACATGGGAACCTACATCGTTAACGCGCAGAGAGCAGCATCAGGCCGAGGATGACACCGATGACGCCGCTAATACGCAGGAAATTTTCATTGCCACGGGAAATTTTAACCGCTAATTCTTTGCCCCGCTCAAAACCAATTTGCAGCATATAGGCACCACTCAATAGCACCAGTACGCCGAGGGCATTGAACAAAATATACCAGTGGCGAGTGTCTGCAATTAGTAAAAGGATCAGGCCAATAATAATTCGCGCCCAGGCGGAGAGGGCATAGCCGGTTTCGTTAAGCCGTTCGCTGAGGCTTTGGCCAGCTTCGGCTTGGCAATAATCGCCAGTGATAACACAACGATGACAATGCCCAACAACCAGATAAATGCTTTTATCATGCTCTTCTCTCCCTGAATACTCTCGCGGCCAATCCTTCAGTGACTTACAAATCACCCCATTGAAATTGCAATACCGACAATGCCGCTATCGGCGCTGTCTCAGTGCGCATCACCCTTGGTCCCAAACGCAGAGGCATAAAATCCTGCGCCAGTGCCGCATTGATTTCCACCTGCGATAGCCCGCCTTCTGGACCTACCAGTAGCAGGGCGGATTCCGGTGTACCGCGCTCCGCCTGCCATTGGCGCAGATCCAGCTCGGTGCGGTGATGCAGTACCAACTTGGCTTGGGGCTCAGCTTCAGCAGATTCACTCTGTAAATACTGCGCCAGCTTTATCGGTTCGGCAATCTCCGGCACCCGGTTGCGCTCACACTGCTCACAGGCACTGATAGCAATCTGACGCCAGTGACCCAGCTTTTTCTGTAAGCGGTCCCCGGACAGCTTCACTTCACAGCGTTCGGTGAACAGTGGCTGTATTGCCGCCACCCCCAACTCTGTAGCTTTCTGTATCACCCAATCGAAACGATCGCCACGGGAAATACCGATCGCCAGGGTCAGTGCCAACGGTGATTGGCGATCTTCTGCACAGTACCCTCTCGTGCGTGCGCGTGCGCGTTTACCGGTCTCAATCAACTCCGCCGTGTACTCACCACCATTGCCGTCAAAAAGAACTAATGGATGACCCGCATTCAGGCGAAGTACTTTTACCAGGTGACGGGAAGCCAGCTCATCCAGGTCTACTTCCTGATCGGAAGCCAGAGGCTGCTTGGAAAAAATACGCGGGATGCGCATGGGAGAATCCTATTCAAACACCATAAAAAAGCCGACAGGAATGTCGGCGTTTTGTTGGCAATTAGTTTAGGCATTTATACCCCATAGGCGCAATGGTGGAGACGATCCACCCTTGCGCCAGGTACTCGACGCTACACCGCCTCCAATGAGACCGGGGCATCCTCTTGCGCTGCGGCTTTACGCTTCGGACGTAACTTCTCAATCACTTTGTACAGGTTGGGGACCAGAATCAAAGTCACTGCCGTCGCAAAAAGAACACCGAATGCCAGGCTGATCACCATCGGGATCAGGAACTGGGCCTGGATTGAACGCTCAAACATAATCGGTACCAGACCGATAAAGGTAGTAATCGAGGTCAAGATAATCGGGCGGAAACGATCCCGGCCCGCGTGTACTACCGCATCCATCACCGCCATACCCTGAGCGCGCAGCTGATTAATACGATCCATCAATACCAGATTGTCGTTCACAACCACGCCCGCCGCTGCGAGGAAGCCGAGCATCGACATAATGCTGATGTTGTGCCCCATTAACAGATGACCAACTAAGGCACCGAAGAATCCAAAAGGTACAGCAGTGAGGATCAATAGCGGCTGAGAGTAGGAGCGAAAGGCAATCGCCAGCAATGCGTAAATAGCGAACAAAGACAGCACAAAGAAGGCCAGGATAGCGCCATTAAATTCCTCTTCTTCCTGCATTTCTCCTGCGGTTCTGAGAGAGAAGCCGGGGAACTGGCGCTCCAGTTCAGGTACCAGGGTCTCGCGCATATCCTTAAGGATATCCTGCGTGCTGGAAGTATTCGGTGTTATTTCAGCGGTTACCCGAACTGTGCGTTCGCGATCGTTGCGGCGAATCGTGGTGTAGCCTGGCACATAAACCGCATCAGCTACCGCTGAGAAGGGTACCTCCCCATCGTTGGTACGGATACGAATACGGTCCATCTGCTCTTCACTGGCGCGCTCCTCCATGGGGTAGCGAACCATTACGCGAACATCCTCACGACCACGTGGGATACGTTGAACCTCCTCACCATAGAAACCCTGGCGAACCTGCCTGGCCACATCTGACAGGTTAATGCCCATCGTGGTGGCGTAAGGCTTCAGCTGGATTTCAATATCGCGACGGGCACTGGTCAGGTTATCGCGCACATCATAAACACCGACATAACTATCCAGCTTTTCCTTAACTAGGTCAGCCGCAGCACGCAGTTCCTCCATATCCCCCGAGGCAGTGCTCAGGTTTAGACTCATACCATTGCCGCTATTGTTAATAGTGGCATCAATATTCATATCTTCGACACTAGCCGGCAGCTCGCCAATCAATTCGCGCCAACGCAGCGCCAAAGATTCAGAAGTAACATCACGCATCTCTCCATCGATGAGCTGCAAGGTTACATAGATGTTGCCTCGCCAATTGAAAACCAAGGAGTTCTCCAAGAAAGGCTCACCCTTGTTCTGCTCCAGCATTCCCTCATCAGATTCCAACTTATCAGCTGCGCTAAGTACCTGCTCCATTACCCGTTCAGCTTCACTGAAAGGCTCACCAGAGGCCATAGAAATTCGCAATTGCAATAAATCAGAGGGGACCTGGGGGGAGAATGAAGAGCCCACATAACCGCTCTGAAAAACAGCGATCGACAAACCAAGCGCCAACATAAAGCTCATTACTGTGGTGCGGCTATTGCTGAGGGACTTCTTCAGCAGCGGCAAGTAATACTTGTCGCCAGCAGTTTTCATAGTGCCGGCAAAACGCCCACGCACTTTCTGTAATTTAATTCCTAGTGTCGACTTGGCTGGCTTCTCAGGCTTCATGCCTACCAAGTGAGCCGGCAGGATTAACAGGGACTCTACCAGTGAAAACACCAGACACAGCAATACTACCACCGGCAAGGCCAGCATCATCTGTGCGGTGACACCGGGCAGGAACAGCATGGGAATAAAGAACACCATGGTGGAAGTCACGGCAAAAATTACCGGCGAAGCTACCTGCTTCACTCCTTGCTCGGCCGCAGCTAAGCCAGATTCACCTCTATCGTGGGCAGCATGCACGGCCTCTCCCACAATAATGGCGTCATCCACCACAATCCCGAGTATCAACAGGAAAGCGAACAGCGACAGCATATTCAGACTGACGCCGGTCACCGGCAACAGCCAGAAAGCACCAAGGAAAGCGACAACAATACCCACGGTTACCCACATGGCCAGTGCCGGGCGCAGGAACAGCATCAGCATGACAAACACCATGGCAAAACCGCTCAGGGCATTGGTAGTCAGCAGATTCATGCGGCCTTCAAATGCCTTGGAGAAGTCGAACCAGATATCCAGTTCCATACCCGGAGGCAATTGCTCGCGAGTCTCTTCTAGGAAATCTTTGATTCGCTCTGCCGTTTTTACCACATCCAGGGGCTCGCCCTGAATAATGCGGAGGTTCATGGCAGGATTGCCATTAAAGCGAATAACGTTGTTGTATTCCTCAAAGCCATCCCGTACTGTCGCTACATCACGCAGTAACAATACAGAGCCATCAGCACGGCTAACCACGGGGATGCGCTCAAAGTCTTCAGCGGTATAGGCTTGGCCTCGGGTTTGAACCTGGATATCACCGCGATCCGAGCGCACCATGCCGGCAGGCAAATCCAGGGAGGAGCGGCGCACCGCGTCGGCAACCTGGTTAAAGCTCAGGTTATAACGACGCAAATCCAGCTCGGAAACTTCAATAGATAACTCGTCTGGTCGATCACCCCAAACATCAACGCGGCGCACACCCGGAATCAAGTTGAGTTTGTCGCGTAGGTCAAGAGTGGTTTCCTTGAGCTGACGCTCGGAAACCGGACCGCCGATAGCAATCATCATTAATTCGGCATTAGCTTCGATCAAGCGAATAACAGGACGTTCAATACCATCCGGAAAGGTGCTGATACTGTCCACCTGCACCTTAATATCGTTGAGCAGTCGCAGTTCGTCGTAACCATCCATCGCCTGAACTTCAATAGAAGCATGGCCCCGCCGGGAAGCGGAGTTCACTTCCTTAATACCTTTTACTTCGGAGATTGCTTCCTCAACACGTACAGTTACCTGCTGCTCTACTTCAGCAGGACCGGCACCAGGATAGGAAATATCCACATCGACAATACCCAGCTGCACCGTTGGGAATACTTCCCGGTCGATACCAGATATACCAAAGAATCCGCCGATGATAATCATAATCATCAGCAGGTTTGCCGCCTTACTATTGCGCGCAAACCAAGGGATGATTCCGCTCATTACTTGCCTCCCTGGGAAGCATTGCTAACACCACCGGCATCACCAGCAGCGGATACTGTAGAGGGATCTGCTGAATCCTCAGGAAGACTCCCCAGGCCCGCTGGCCGCTCATTGAGGGGGTTAGCGGTAAGTACCATACCCTCACGGGAGTAGCCCAAGCTTGAAACAATCACTCGGTCACCCATAGCAATATCCCCGCGGAGCCAGATTCTGTCACCGATGGTTTGTAACAGCTCAACAGTTTTGTAGATCAGCTGGCTCTCGTCATTCAGAACCAACAAGTGATCTCCTTCATGTAGTGCCTGACGGGGCAGCTCCACAACATCATCAAAGGTTCTACCGGCAATATCTGCCTCAACAAACAGGCCATTCATCAGCGGTACATCCCCTTCATAGGGCTTCTGCACTTGGGCAACAGCAAAAATAAAGCGGCTGTTGGGATCGATACTCGCTTCGGTTCGCACCAGTTGTGCACGCCACTCGTGTTTACGTCCAGCGACAACAGCTCTCAGGCGCACAGCGGGGCCATTCTCAATAGTTTTACCCAGGGGAAGATCGAGCAGGGCCAGTTGCTGGTCAGTCAGAGGGAGGCGGACTTCAGCGATACCAGTGCTGTGAATTTTTGCCAGAGGAGTGCCGGGGGTAATGTACTGCCCCAGGTCGACAAAAGTCTCAACTACACGACCTGCAAAGGGGGCTTTGAGTGATGTGCGCTCCAAATCCAGCTTTGCCTGGTCGCGGTCAGCTCTCGCGGCTTCCACTGCAGCCTGGGCAGCTTCGAGATGGGGTTTGCGCAGGAACAGGGCATTGGCAGCTTCAGATCCCAGGTCACGCCACTCGCGCTTAGCTTGCTTGGCATGGCCCTGCTCCTGAGCAAGGGCGGACTTAGCATTTGCCAGTTGTGATTCCGCGCGAGTGACTTGGTAGCGATAGTCTGCTTGCTCGAGCTGCAATAAACGGGCGTCTTTATTGAAGAAGCCACCGGGAACAAATGCCTCATCGACGCTTTCGATCACACCGCCGACTCGCGCGATCACATCAATTTCATGGCGGGCATGAACGGTTCCCTGGCTGGGTACCAATAGTGTCTGGCGACGGGGTTCTATATAGAGAACATCGGCCATTGGCGGTACCACCACCTCTGGCGGTTTTTCCTCCGGCTTCGGTTTCAATACAACCACCGCAGCAATAACAGCCACCCCGACTAACAATACAATGAATAACAGCTTGTTTTTACTCGAGACTTTCACAGGTACCCTCTACCCCGTTCCCTGACCTGAATTGGTCAAATTTTAGTTAGTACGCATTCTACTGGAGTTCGACGCACATAAGAGGCAATTTGGATGCAGACTGCCGCACAAGTTTGTGCCCTGCCGCAAACCTTCCTCGCTGCGCTCGGGTAACGCATAATGCCGACCCAAAATTACTCCTGTAAGGGCCCTCTCGTTTACCCGCCAAATACCACGGAAACTGAAAGGCTACTTACTGGTCCAACATCGCCCTTAACGGTACGAAATTTCCCGGAAAACGGATGTAAACATCAAATGCTGGATATCAACGTTCGCATCGCCGAAGAACTCAATGTCAGACCACAACAGGTTACCGCCGCAGTATCCCTGCTCGATGAAGGAGCCACAGTCCCATTTATTGCGCGCTACCGGAAAGAGGTGACAGGGGCCCTGGACGACACCCAGCTGCGCACCCTGGAAGATCGGCTGCGCTATCTGCGTGAACTGGAAGAGCGCCGCGCTGCCATCCTGAAAAGTATCGATGAGCAGGGCAAGCTTACTCCGGAGTTGTCACAACAAATCAACAGTGCTGACACCAAGAACCGCCTCGAAGACCTCTACCTCCCCTACAAACCCAAGCGCCGCACCAAAGGACAAATCGCCATCGAGGCTGGACTGGAGCCACTGGCCGATGCACTGACCAACAACCCCTCCCTCGACCCTGCAGCTGAAGCAGAGCAATACCTCAATACCGACAACGAAGACGCCTCCCTTCACATCAAAGACATCAAAGCCGCTCTGGATGGAGCCAAATTTATCCTGATGGAACGTTTTGCCGAAGACGCCGAGCTGCTGGGCAAGCTGCGTGAATTCCTCAAGCGCGACGGACAGGTGAAATCCAAACTGCTCGAAGGCAAAGAAGAGGAAGGGGCCAAGTTCCGCGACTATTTTGAATACGCCGAAGACTGGTCCAAGGTGCCCTCCCACCGCGCCCTGGCTATTTTCCGCGGCCGCAACGAAGGCGTACTCGCCATCAGCGTGGGCCTCGCCGAAGAAGAAGGGCTTCCCCAACCGCCAGCCACCCCTGCGAAGCCATGATTGCCCGCCATGTGGATATCACCGATGAAGGTCGTCCTGCAGACAAATGGCTTGGCGAAGTGGTGCGCTGGACCTGGCGAATCAAGCTGCTGACCGCACTGGAAACTGACCTGATGGGTGAGCTGCGCGAGAAAGCAGAAGAGGAGGCCATCAAGGTATTCTCCCGCAACCTGAAAGACCTGCTGCTAGCAGCTCCGGCCGGGCAAAAAGCCACCATCGGCCTGGACCCGGGCCTGCGCACCGGGGTCAAGGTCGCCGTGGTCGATGCCACTGGCAAGATACTCGATCACACCGCCATATTCCCCAACCCGCCACAGAATCGTCACCAGGAGTCTGCAGCAGTTATTGCCGCCCTGTGTAATAAATACAATGTGGGCCTGATCGCCATCGGTAACGGCACCGCCAGCCGTGAGACCGACAAATTTGTCGGGGAAACCATTAAACAATACAAGCTGACGGCTCAAAAAGTTGTGGTTAACGAAGCCGGTGCTTCCGTTTACTCCGCCTCTGAATTTGCTGCGCGGGAATTCCCAGATCTTGACGTGACTATCCGTGGAGCTATCTCCATCGCCCGCCGTTTGCAGGACCCGCTGGCAGAATTGGTGAAAATCGAGCCCAAATCCATTGGTGTTGGCCAGTATCAGCACGACGTTTCCCAGACTCAATTGGCTCGCTCATTGGACGCCGTGGTTGAGGACTGTGTAAACGGTGTCGGCGCTGAGCTGAACTCCGCCTCTGCACCGCTGCTGGCTCGGGTTTCCGGCCTGACTGCATCTATTGCCAACAATATTGTCAGCTACCGCGACCAGAACGGCGCTTTCAAAAATCGCAAGCAACTGATGGAAGTTCCGCGTTTAGGACCCAAGGCATTTGAACAGGCCGCCGGCTTCCTGCGTATTAATAACGGTGAAAATCCGCTGGACAAATCCGGTGTACACCCCGAGTCCTATATCGTGGTTAAACGCATTGCCGAAAAAAATAGCCGTGAAATTAACAGCCTTATCGGCGACTCCGGCTTTCTGCGCCGGCTGAATCCGGCAGACTATACCGACGAAAAATTCGGTGTACCTACCGTTACCGATATTATCGCCGAACTGGAAAAACCTGGCCGAGACCCGCGCCCGGAATTCCGCACGGCAAAATTTGAAGAGGGCGTAGAAGAAATAAAAGACCTACGCCCAGCAATGGTACTCGAGGGGACTGTCACCAACGTCACCAACTTCGGTGCTTTTGTGGATATCGGTGTTCACCAGGATGGCTTGGTACATATCTCTGCACTTTCAGAGAAGTTCGTTAAAGACCCTCACGAAGTCGTAAAAGCCGGTGATATTGTCAAAGTTAAAGTGATGGAAGTGGACGTTGCCCGCAAACGTATCGGCCTTTCCATGCGTTTATCTGACGAGCCCGGTGAGCAGGGTAGTGGCGGTATTAAAAAGGGTGACCAGCGCGAAAACCGCCAAGCCCAGCGCTACAACAAGCAGCAGGGCAACCGCTCCCAGAAAGGGGGCCAAGGCAATGGCCGTGGCAGCATGGGTGATATTTTGATGGCGGCGATGAAGAATAAAAAATAACCGATAAAAAGGGCGGCCAAATGGCCGCCCTTTTTATATCTCTCTGACAGCCCCTCTTGCCATATTATTCAATTAAAAACTCTCCGGGCAACTCGCTAGTAAAATACAAAGCTTCTCCACTTACAGGGTGAGAAAATTTCAGCTCGCTAGCATGTAACAGTAGCCTCGAAGCCCCCTTCAACGCACCAGGGTGGGCATAAAAGGGGTCCCCCAATATTGGATGTCCTATTGCCTGCATATGCACCCGGAGTTGGTGAGAGCGCCCAGTAACTGGCATAAGTCGAATCAAGCTACTGTTTTCAGAGCTGGAGACTTTCTCCCAGCGGGTTAGAGATGGCTTGCCCTCGGCAAAATCTACTTTTTGCCTCGGCCTATTTGGCCAGTCACAAATAAGCGGCAAATCCACTTCACCACTTACATTTTCAGGCACACCCCATACCCGCGCATAGTAGGCTTTCTCGACTTCACGATTTTGAAATAAAGTACTCAGTGCCTTATGTACCTCAACACTGCGTGCCATTACGATTAGTCCTGAAGTATCCATATCCAATCGATGGACAGTTAATGCATCTGGATATAGTGATTGCGCTCGACCAGCTAAACTGTCTTTATGATCAGCGCTTCTTCCCGGAACACTAAGAAGTCCACTGGGTTTTTCTAAGATGAGTAGTGCTTCATCCTCATATAGTATTGAGAGGAATGGTTTCAGGGGGGATTATAATTCCGCACTTATACCAACCTACCGGAATTTAAAAATATTTCAGATGGCCCAGAAAAGATACTAAATTTCCAGCCAGTAAACTCTGAACAAACGATATGAAAATTTCAGTCAATGTTTCATAAACAGAAAACTCGAAAGCAATAGCTTTCGAGTTTTCAATTAAAGCTTGAGGTTTTTCAAAATCTTAGTAACGATTGCATCCTGATTCATTGTGTAAAAATGTAAACCTGGTGCCCCCCTTCTAATAAGGTCTCGCAGAGGTCGGTAACAACCTCTAATCCAAGCTTTCGAACGTCTTCAGGATTACGGAAGCTTTCCATGCGTTTAACCAACCACCTCGGAATTTCTGCACCACAATTGCGAGAGAAACGCACAAGGTTGGCAAAATTAGCTATCGGCATAATGCCTGGATAAATGGGCGCATCGATACCCGCCTTTTCACACTGATCAATAAAGTAGAAATAGGAATCCGGGTTATAGAAATATTGAGTCAGAGCGCTATTAGCACCTGCCTCAAATTTACCTTTTAAATAGCGAATATCATCATCATAGCTGTTCGACTCCGGGTGGATCTCTGGATAAGCAGCTACTTCAAGATGAAATTGATCACCGGTATGTCGGCGAATAAAGGCGACTAATTCATTCGCATAAACCAGTTGCGCCACTGCACCCATGCCCGACGGCATATCACCACGCAGTGCAACTATTCGATTAATTCCCGCCTCTTTATAATCATTTAACAAACCCAGTATTGTCTCTTCATTATCACCACCAAACGACAAATGAGGAGCAATTGAAATACCATCTCGCCGCATATTGGTCACAATACTCGACGTTGTCTCTCTTGTGGTACCACCGGCACCATAAGTTACAGAGAAGAATTCAGGGTTAAATGCCTGCAGCGCTTCACGAGTTTTGTATAGTTTCTCGCGACCCTCTGGCGTTTTGGGAGGGAAAAATTCGAAACTTATGCGAATGGAGTCTTTCATTATATTTCTCCAACCCCGCACAATTCAGGTGCCGGCGATACCGGCACCTTTTAGTTAGGGGTGATTAGTACTTATAACTTTCAGGTTTGAACGGACCTTCAACTGAAACACCGATATAGTTAGCTTGTTGCTCGGTCATACGGGTAATAACACCACTAAAACCCTCAACCATATAGCGTGCAACTTCTTCATCCAGGTGCTTGGGCAGTACTTTTACATACAGCGCTGAAGTTTTTTGATCTGCCGGTAAGTCGGCAAACTTTTCTTTGAACAAATGGATCTGGGCGAGAACCTGGTTGGCAAAAGAGCCATCCATGATGCGACTCGGATGGCCAGTAGCGTTGCCAAGGTTTACCAGGCGGCCTTCAGACAGCAGCAGCAAGTGATCATTGGTTTCGCTATTGCGAACCACCTTATGTACCTGAGGCTTAACTTCCTGCCACTCCCAGTTTTCACGCATAAAGGCGGTGTCGATTTCATTATCGAAGTGACCAATATTACAAACCACCGCACCACTCTTCAGGGCGGAAAGCATGTGGGCATCGCAAACGTTTACGTTGCCAGTTGTAGTAACAATCAGGTCTGTATTGGCCAGCAGCTGCTTGTTAATCCCCTCAGCGGTACCGGTATTAACGCCGTCGATGTAGGGGGAAACCAGCTCAAAGCCGTCCATACAAGCCTGCATTGCACAGATCGGGTCCACTTCAGAAACCCGTACGATCATGCCTTCCTGGCGCAGGGATGCTGCGGAACCTTTACCTACGTCGCCGTAACCAATAACCAGCGCTCGCTTACCAGAGAGCAAGTGGTCAGTGGCGCGCTTGATGGCGTCGTTGAGACTGTGGCGACAGCCATATTTGTTGTCGTTCTTGCTCTTGGTCACAGCGTCATTGACGTTGATCGCAGGAATCTTCAAGGTGCCTTCGCGCAGCATATCCTGCAGGCGGTGTACGCCAGTGGTGGTCTCTTCACTCACACCGTGGCAAGCATCGAGAAGTTGCGGGTATTCGCGGTGCAGCAACTCAGTGAGGTCGCCACCGTCATCCAAAATAATATTGGGTTGCCAGCCGGCAACATCGGCACCAATAGTGCGCTCAAGGCACCACTCATACTCTTCTTCAGTTTCACCTTTCCACGCAAATACGGGGATTCCGCGCGCAGCAATGGCAGCAGCAGCGTGGTCCTGGGTGGAGAAAATATTACAAGAGGACCAGCGAACTTCAGCGCCCAGCGCGACCAGAGTTTCGATCAGCACTGCAGTCTGGATTGTCATGTGGATACAGCCCATGATACGGGCACCCGCCAGCGGCTGCTCTGCGCGGTATTTCTCACGCAGGGTCATCAGTGCCGGCATTTCACCTTCTGCAATTTCAATTTCACGGCGCCCCCACTCGGCCAGGGAAATGTCCGCGATTTTGTAATCTTTAAATTCAGTGCTCATTTGATTCATCGTTTTTGAGTCCAAAAATTATCTGCTTGCCGAGTGGTACCCAGCATATTTTGTGTGCCCGCGCTTTTGGCGCAGGCATGAATATTTATTTCTGAAACTTAGAGGCCGGCTTGGGAGCGAAGCGCATCCGCCTTGTCGGTTTTTTCCCATGGGAAAGCAGTAAAGCTCTCACTGCGTTCCTGGCCATTGCTGTCAATCCAATTGTAAGTGTGGGTAAACGGATCGCGACCAAAGTGACCATAAGCTGCGGTCAACTGATACATCGGGTGCAGCAGGTCGAGGGATTTGGAGATGGCGTAAGGGCGCAGGTCAAAGTTTTCGCGCACCAGCTCTACCAGCTTATCCTCTGCTACCAAACCGGTTCCAAAAGTATTAATTGCTACGGAAGTCGGCTCGGCGACACCGATGGCGTAGGAAACCTGAATCTCACAGCGCTTGGCCAAGCCTGCAGCGACAATGTTCTTAGCCACATAGCGACCTGCGTAAGCGGCAGAGCGGTCAACCTTGGAGGGGTCCTTACCGGAAAACGCACCGCCGCCATGGCGAGCGGAGCCACCGTAAGTATCGACGATAATCTTGCGCCCGGTGAGACCGCAGTCCCCAACTGGCCCGCCAATAACAAAGTTACCCGTCGGGTTGATATGGAACTTGGTGTCTTTATGCAGCCATTCCAGCGGCAAGGTGTTGTGAACAATCAGCTCCATCACTGCATCGCGCAGATCTTTTTGGCTGACATCCGGGTTGTGCTGGGTTGAAAGAACAACCGCATCAATCGCGCAGGGGCGGCCCTGTTCGTCGTAACGGAAGGTCAGCTGGCTTTTTGCATCAGGACGCAACCAAGGGAGCAGACCGGATTTACGCACTTCAGCCTGGCGCTCAACCAGACGGTGGGAATAGTAGATCGGCGCAGGCATAAAGGTGGGGGTTTCGTTGGTCGCATAACCAAACATTAACCCCTGGTCCCCAGCACCCTGGTCTTCCGGCTTAGCGCGGTCTACACCCTGTGCGATATCCACAGATTGTTTACCGATCACATTGATAACACCACAGGTCTCACCGTCATAACCCACGTCAGAGGAGGTGTAGCCGATATCGGTGATAACTTTACGCACCAGCTCTTCCAGGTCTACCCAGGCAGAGGTGGAAATCTCACCGGCAATAACAGCAATACCGGTTTTCACCAGGGTTTCACAGGCAACCCGCGCCTGCTTGTCACGGGCCAGTAGAGCATCCAATACAGCATCGGAAATCTGGTCGGCAATTTTATCCGGGTGCCCCTCAGATACGGATTCTGAGGTAAACAGTCTGTATTCACTCATTTTGAGGTCTCCATTGTCCCGCCGCAGCGGTTGAATATATTTTTAACTTCAGGCTGTGCCTGACAAACCCCCGTCAGGGCTTAATAAACTCTCTTATCTGGATCTGAAAGCCATTGCGCAGGGCGCTATAAATACTGCGCCCATCTTGCAAGCCGGCAGTCGCGGCCCAGTCACTCAACTGCTCTGGAGCAAAGCCCAGCCATAAATCTCCGCAGGCCTCTCTGGCCCAGTCCTGGCTGTGTTCTTGCAATTCTGCAATTAAAAGCTGCCCGCCCTTTTTTAGGGCGCCGTGCAAATCGTGAAATATCTGTGCCGGGTCAGGAGTGTGGTGCAGCACCATGTTCACCACGATGGTATCGGCACTGGCCGGCCGTGCCGCAGCAGCGCGAGTATCGCTACAGACAAACTCGATATTTTTAATACCCTGTTCATCGGCAAAAGATTGGGCCCGCTCCAACATTGCAGAAGACAGATCCAGTGCTGTCACTGTCGCGAAACGCTGAGCCAACTCCTGTAGAAATTCACCTTCTCCAGGCCCAACTTCCAAGGCATGGCGACCAGGTTTGAGCAGCTGAGCCACTTGTGGTCCGTATACGTCATAGCTGGCGATCAATTCCTGCTGCTCGCGAAAGCGGTTGCCGTAATCGGCAAAGAAACGTCGCGATGCTTCCGCTCTCTCCTCAGAAATCCGGGATACCGCCTGCACCCGCACATCGGCCAGAGGCAAATGATCCAGGTTTGTAAATAGCTGTGCCAGCAGTGGAGTAGCTGCAGTGCGCCGGTAGAAAAGGTTATTACCTTCGCGGTGCTTGTTTACCAGACCTGCCTGAGCGAGCACTTTCAAGTGATGACTCAGGGCCGGTTGGCGCAAATCAAAGATTCGGCACAGCTCTAACACACTGTAAGAATCCTGGCTAAGCAGGCGCAAAATTTCGAGCCGCAGGGGATCTCCGGCGGCTTTCAGGGTCAAGGCCAGCTGAGGAATTGCCTCGGCTGGGCTCAGTTCGGGTGCTGGCTCATTTTCAGACATGGAGCGAAGTCTAGCAGGGGAGCACATCTATATCAAAATGTTTTGATATAGCTTCATTAAATATTTTTGATATAGATGTTAATGGCGCCGCCTGATGCATAGAATTGGAAGTTTGTTGCTGCACTCAACAACAAATCCCCCACCAAGGCTTTGCGCAGGGCCGCCCTTTACGGGAAAATACGCCACCATTTTCGTTGTTGCGGGAATCTGCCGGCAGAGCAGCGCCGCACCCTAGCTAAGAAACCAGAGAGCTCTTCTTATGTCTTCTACTCCCTCTCGCACTGAAAAGGCCAACGCCATTCGCGCCCTGTCTATGGACGCGGTCCAAAAAGCCAAAAGCGGCCACCCCGGTGCGCCCATGGGTATGGCGGATATCGCCGAGGTGCTGTGGAATGACTACTTAAAGCACAACCCGGCCAACCCCAGCTGGGCCGATCGCGACCGCTTTGTACTGTCCAACGGTCACGGCTCCATGCTGCTTTATTCCCTGCTGCACCTGTCCGGCTATGACCTGCCGATAGAAGAGCTGCAGAACTTCCGCCAACTGCATTCCAAAACTCCGGGCCATCCCGAATACGGTTATGCCCCTGGTGTAGAAACCACCACCGGCCCACTGGGCCAGGGCATCACCAACGCTGTTGGTATGGCAATGGCAGAAAAGATCATGGGTGCCCAGTTCAATCGCCCCGGCTACGAGCTGGTAGACCATCACACCTATGTATTCCTGGGCGATGGCTGCCTGATGGAAGGTATCTCCCACGAAGCCTGCTCCCTGGCCGGCACTCTGGGCCTGGGTAAGCTGGTCGCCTTCTATGACGACAACGGCATCTCCATCGATGGTGAAGTGGAAGGCTGGTTCACCGACGACACGCCCAAGCGCTTTGAATCCTACGGCTGGCACGTAATCCCCAATGTGGATGGCCACGATTCCGCCGCTATCAAAGCCGCTATTGAAGAAGCTCGCTCTGTTACCGATAAGCCCACCATTATTTGCTGCAAAACCGTGATCGGCTTCGGCTCCCCGAACAAACAAGGGCGCGAAGAGTGTCACGGAGCACCGCTGGGTGACGAAGAGATCGCCCTGGTTCGCGAAACCCTCGGTTGGGCCCACGGCCCATTTGAAATCCCCGAAGATATCTACGCTGGCTGGGATGCCAAAGCCAAAGGTGAAGCCCAGGAAGACGAGTGGAAAGATATCCTCGCCGATTACCGCGAAGAATTCCCGGAGCTGGCAGCCGAATTTGAGCGCCGCATGAGCGGTGAACTGCCCGCAGACTTCCTCAGCAAAGCAGATGAGTACATCAAAGCCTGCCAGGAAAGTGCAGAAAAGATTGCCTCTCGTAAAGCCAGCCAAAACGCTCTGAACGCCTACGGCCCGCTGCTGCCGGAATTCCTCGGCGGCTCCGCCGACCTGGCCGGCTCTAACCTCACTATCTGGTCAGGCTCCAAAGGCGTCAGCGCCGAAGATGCCTCCGGCAACTACATCTATTACGGTGTGCGCGAATTCGGTATGAGCGCCATTATGAATGGTATCGCTCTGCACGGTGGTTTCGTGCCCTACGGCGCTACCTTCCTGATGTTTATGGAATACGCCCGCAACGCTGTGCGCATGGCCGCACTGATGAAGCAACGTGTGGTCTTTGTCTATACCCATGACTCTATTGGCCTGGGCGAAGACGGCCCGACTCACCAGCCGGTAGAACAGCTCAGCGCCTTGCGCGCCACTCCGAACCTGCACACTTGGCGCCCCTGTGACGCCACTGAATCCGCAGTGAGCTGGAAAATGGCAATAGCGCGCAAAGAAGGCCCCAGCACCATGGTATTTAGTCGCCAGGGCCTGGCCCCTCAAGATCGCGACAGCGCACAGCTGGCTCAGATTGAGCGCGGTGGGTACGTACTGTCCGACTGCGAGGGTACTCCTGAAGCCATTATTATTGCCACTGGCTCCGAGGTAGAGCTGGCAATGGCGGCCCAGGAAAAACTGGTCGGCAAGAAAGTTCGCGTTGTTTCCATGCCCTGTGCCGAGTTGTTTATGGAGCAGGAAGAAGCTTATCGCGAATCCGTACTGCCTTCTTCTGTACGTGCGCGAGTAGCGGTAGAAGCGAGCCACAAAGACTACTGGTATAAGTTTGTCGGTTTCGATGGCGCTATTATCGGTATGGAAACCTTTGGCGAATCGGCCCCTGCCGGCGACTTGATGCGCTACTTTGGTTTCACTGTGGACAATGTGGCTGAAGCGGTAGAAAAACTGCTGAAATAATACTGTTCTCTCCACTGAATATCATTTAGGTATCAACCCCGCGCGGCACTGCCTCAGCGCCGCGCGGGGACGCTGAGCTGACATTTTTTCTCCTGCCTAAAGTTGTGCTATGACCACTAGAATTGCCATCAATGGCTACGGCCGTATCGGCCGCTCCGTTTTACGCGCACTCTATGAGTCTGGCGCCCGCGATAGCTTACAAATAGTCGCCATCAATGAACTGGCTGACTGCGACACCATTGCACATCTGACAAAGTACGACTCTGTCCACGGCCGCTTCTCAGGCGAAGTTTCCGTGCATGAGGATATCCTTGTAGTTAATGGAGATTCTATTGCCGTTACTCATTGCGAACGGTTAGAAGGTCTGAATTGGCGACGGGACCGGGTAGATATCGTACTGGAATGTACCGGTAGCTTTAAGCAGCGACAAGGCGCGGAGTTGCACCTTGCCGCAGGAGCCAAGAAAGTACTATTTTCCCAACCTGCCAGCCGGGATGTCGATGCCACGATTGTTTACGGGGTGAACGACCATATTTTGATGGGCAAGGAACGGGTAATTTCGGCAGCCTCATGCACAACTAATTGCAGTGTTCCAGTTATCGCCGCCCTGGATAAAGCCTTCGGCATTGAGGCCGGGGTCATTACCACTATTCACTCTGCGATGAACGATCAACCGGTAAGTGATGCCTATCACCATACTGATTTGAGAAAAACGCGTTCGGCGATAACCTCTGTTATCCCGGTTGATACCGCTTTGGCACGCGGTATTGAGAGAATACTACCCAATCTGGCAGGTAAATTTGAAGCCCAGGCCCTACGCGTTCCCACAGTCAATGTTTCTGCTATCGACTTATCAGTCTCACTACAAAGAGAAGTAAGTCGGGAAGATATTAATGCTTTATTAAAATCAGCTTCTGAGTCTGAGTTTAATGGTGTACTTGGCTTCACCCAAGAACCCCTCGCATCCTGTGATTTTAATCACGACCCGCGTTCGGGGATTATTGATGCAGGCCAAACTCGTGTAGCAGGGAATCGCTTAGCCAAGATTTTGATTTGGTTTGATAATGAGTGGGGATTTGCGAATCGGATGCTGGATTTAGTAAAAATAATCTAAAAAACATCTATACCTCATCATCTGGAAAGTTACTGATACAACATTTTAAGCTGGAAATATATTCCGGGAGTAATGTTTATGGCGCAAACTTAACAACTAGATAAATAACGATAAATAGTATGGCGTTTGAACTCATACATCAGGTGTCGGCCGCACCTCTAAGCGATTTATAATCTGCGAATTTAAATATCAGTCTAATCTGAGACAATTAAAGCTTATGCTACAGCATAAACTCTGGCAATATCAAAGCAACCTCCTCAAAATAGAATATTCGATAAAAAGATATACAGTAAACTACCTATCTAATTTTTGGATCAACACAAAAAATGGCGACACAAGGTGTCGCCAGAAAATAAAAATTCAGTTAAATCTGGAAACCATATCTTTAGAATTTAAAATGGTCTTTCAGACAATTTAATCAAGCCAGAATGGTAAACTCTATTAGTACCTAAAACATGTTCATCCGCATCTATATCTTCACCATAAAGGCTAAGATAAACATCTTGAAAATATTTTACATTGTATTGAAACCAATACTTATCATCACTGTCTACTTGATGAATATCCCATTCACGCTCCTGGAATAAAGCACACTCTGCATCAACCTCTGGGTCCCAAGAATCTGATATACAGGGCTCAGCCACAGACTCAGACCTGTAAAATCTGATAGACAGATTACCATTGGTCTTTAATTCCCATAGCCCAGAAAGCTCCTGACGTTCACTATCTTCAATGGTACCATCATTATCTAAATCATTGAGAGATACCGTTGAAATAGTACCATCTGCAGAAATATCAAAATAGAATCTTTGAAGTGGCTCGAAGAAATTTTTTGGATAAATATAAACACCTTCAATTTCGTTATCAGCCCAGCTTTCAATATCCTTTGAAAAAATAGTTGATATTGCAGAGGAGTGCAGCCCATCTGGAGACACTCTTTCTACAAACGAAGTAAGAATTTCTCCATTCTGCAAACTTAAAAGAGAGAAATATAATTTCTCATTATCAGAAAAGCTAACTACGAGGCGATCTAAATCATCGACAATCCAGGTAGCAGAAGCATCACTCTCAATTATCTCTCCATTTCCGGAAGCAACTGGAATTTTAACATTCACATTGCCACCACTCTCGAAATCACCTAAGAAACTCATTTTTAATGAATTAAGTGTAGAAATAGGCTGGAAATTCTCAATATAGTTCACTACCTCTCCATCTCTATCAGGAGTCGGCATACTATATGAATTACCAATAACTAGTATATCTTTCGGACTCAAAAGATCAGATTGGCGAGCACTGTTTGCAGCAATATAATTTGTCTCAAATATATCATCCACCTCAGCCCAATCAGGGAATTTAAGAGTATCGGAAGTTTCTAAAACTACCATTCCTTGATTTTTAGAATCCAACATCCAGAACAATCGGTCGAACTGTCTTTCCCTCACAGCGGAAAGATAATACTCACCAACTTCCATAGGAATACGCTCTACAAGGGGCTCTACAGACTCCAAAGATATCCCTTCAGGCCCTTGAGTCCAAGTCAATTCAACTAACCCACTGCCATTGAGATATTCACCTGTTCCATTTGTATTTAATGTAATTCTTCCGCCTTCAGATGGAAGGTAATATGTTCCCTCAATAGGGTTTAAATTATTGCTAGAAGTGCCTAACAGGCCAGGTTCTTGGGCCATAGCAACCTTAACTTCTTTAAATAAACCCTCCATCTGATTCATAAACATAGATACATATTGAGATGAAAGATCAAAATCTGAAGCAAACTGATAGGTATCTTCTACTTCTTCAGGTATTGATATACCTCTCTCTGAGTAATCTATAAATATTTTTATTGCTGCAGCGACAGAAAAGGCTCTTTCAGCATCAACTTTTTTAAATACCTCATCCCACTCATCAGAAGACTCAATAACTGAGTCACTTTTCGATTCTAATATTGCTGAAATAGCGGTAGATACGCTGCTAATATTTACAGCATGACTTTCCGATTGTTCAAGAACACCATCATCTCCAGCGATTTCGACTAAATAACTAAAAGTTCCTAGAGTGCTCGCAAATTTAATCTTGCTGTCTTCTTGAGAAGTGGCAAAAATTTTAACAACTTCATCTGATTCAGATTCATCCAACTCGATTTCAGCCGTATAGCCACCATCGCTACTGGAAAGTGAGGAAACTAATGAATCACCTATGAATATTTCAATATCAGCGTTTGTAGTTGGCCCATCTATCAAGGTGCCATGAATAGAAAGCGAAACTCCCTCCTCACCACTTCCACCACTTCCACCACTTCCACCACTTCCACCACTTCCACCACTTCCACCACTGCAGCCTACTATTAAGCTAACAACGCAAGCCCCTAAAAGCTTCGATAATCCGTATCTGTTCATTCTACCAAACTCTTCCTTTACACAACTTAACAAAGAGCAGCACTATAATTTTTCTAGCAGGGAAAATCTATCGACAAAAAGTCAATCCTGACAAAACCTAATCTGTACGAAAGTGCAGCAACATTGGAAGGGAGATTCTTAAGTACTTACTATAAGCATAGATAGTTAATTGGACTGAATGGATAGCCCTAAAAAATAATAACTATGTAAACATCTATTAACCTATCACATCAAATAAGATCAGATAAATATATCCAAAGCTTGAACAAAGACGCTTACAAAAATATAAAAGTGTATAACTTAAAAATATGGAGTGACTCCTTGAAATGATGGCCCGGCAACTAGTGTTATTCTCCAAAGATAAAATTAAACATGGCTATTTTTTTACTAAATAAAGCGTATCGACAATCATGTATTTGCCATTTCGCGACACCCAAAATTCAACATGGAGATAAAAATACAGATTGTTATATAATGGAAATACTCAGCCCCATTTAAGAAATCAATTCCCATTATGAATACAGGCTATTACATCACTATCAATACTCTGCTTTGATATATTATTTTCTCGTTTGTACTCGCTAGCCAGCTGCAACAAACTCTGCTCTCTATCTTCCTTATCGAGCTCACCCAATCTTTCAGCTGCATTATAAAAATCCTCCCAACCATTACTATCAATATAAAGCTGACGAAAAGCTGGAACCAAAGATTCATATTCTGCCGCCAACGCCAAAGTAGCATTATTGGTTTTCTCTATATAAGCCTGGTAGTGCGCGGGGTAAGACCACTCTGCTGCCATACGCCAATAGCAACGCCTCAATCGACTCAGAATTTCCTCCTTTTCTTGGCGCTTTTCCTCGTCTGGCAAGTTGGATTGGTAAACTGGTTGAAGCTCTTTACGCGTCGCTGTCATTAACTGTCGTACCGCCAGTGCCTGAGCCTTAGTCTCCTCAGCAGAACTCGAGAGACCTTGGCTACGAAGCCAATCAGGTAGGGCAATTTCGGACACTGCTGTAGCAAAGCTCTCATTAAAGCGGGTATCACCCGGCACATAAACTCTTCTGTGGGCCAACTCATGAAATAAGAGTCCGGCTAGTCTCTCCGGTGTCCAATTCACAAAGCTTGATAACACAGGGTCATTAAACCAACCCAGGGTGCTGTAGGCCGGCACGGCTCCCAGGTAGACATCGTAACCCTGGTTCCGCAGGCTATTTGCTTTGGCCATAGCCGCTGATTTGCGGAAGTAGCCCCTATAGCTAGCGCAACCAGCTATGGGGTAACACCATCGTTTGGGGCTCAGGGAAAACTCTGGTGCGGCCAATACATTCCATATGGGGTACTCATCATCGAGCTGAACATAGGAGCTATAGGCTTGCCCCACTGGTAGTTTTAACTCCTGTGCTGCATAGGCACGGATTTCCTGAACGAGCTGTAATTGCTTCTGGAGTTGATCACTGGCATTGCCGTCTTGAACCAGCTCTTCAATCGGCTGCCGGGCAGAGAGTATCCGCAATTGACCGCTTGCAGCCTGGAAGTAATAGCCCGCAGTCTCGCACCCGTAGAGCCCTAACAATACTAATACGAGCAGCCAAACTCTGGGGCGCGCTAAAAACCTAAGATCAGAAATACTGATATACACTCTTTTTCCTATTAGTATTTTTCTTAGAGAAACCCACCAGTCAAACGATTCCATGTGCAAAAGGTTATTCCATGTCACCAGTGGCAGCCGTCTTAACAGTATTTGCCCTGGTTTTAGGTGCTGTTGCCTGGTTGCGACTGCTATTTATTGGTTTTAGTCGCGACCCCTTGTCGGGGCTGATAGCACTATTTATGCCACCTTTGGCGCTTTTGCTGCTTCTGCCTGACAGGCGAGAAAATAGCGATCTTTATTCTTTATGTGGCACGTCCTTACTCTGCCTGCTAGCAGCCCTGACCCTGCGTTGACCAACCCGTCGTTCTTACAATAAGTCGATCCAGCTTGATTTAGGTCAAGAGGTTTCCATTACAGCTCCCTAGACTGCATAGGTGAAGCATTAGCCTATTTGGAGAGAAAAATGGATGCTTTAATTGACCTGTTTACCAGCTTTTCTGGCCTTCTCAGCTTGGCCGTTATTGCCTTTATATTCCTGATGGCAGCGTTTTTCGTTCGCTTGGTTCGCAACAATGTTGAAAAAGCTGTTGCCGAGCAGGAACGCATCGCAGCACAAGCAACCGGTTCCAATAAATAGCTAGGCTTCCATCGTTGCTGTAAGCAACCAAGCACAAGCTAGTTTAGCGTTTATCTCTCGATCTGGTATCTAATAGCGGGCTTTCTACAGCCGGTAGGGTGGTCAACCTCCCTGTAGCTGGGAAATAACCGTGTAATCAAGCTTCTTGTCATGGAAGAGGTGGAGTTGATTCTACTGAGAAGAGAGTGCGGCGTTGTGCCCGTATAGCTAGCGCTCTCAGGTGAGTAACCCTATCGAGAGCGCAACTGCAACACCTCAAGCGCTACCTGTGAAGCTAACCGCTGAAAGCCCAGTGGTGACTTTTTATCTCAGGTAGCAGGCTTGTCTTTGGGTGAAGACTTCATCCAACGCCCAAATAAAATGCCAATCTCAAACAATAGCCACATGGGGAAGGCCAATAAGGATTGGGAAATTATATCCGGCGGTGTCAGTAGCATCCCAATTAAAAAGCATCCCACAATCACATAAGGGCGCTTACTTGCCAGGGTCTTGGCATCCACGACCCCACTCCAGATCAGTAGGACTGTCGCGATAGGGATTTCAAAAGCAAAACCAAAAGCAAAGAAAAGCTTCAGCACCAGATCCAGATAACTGCGCATATCTGGCATTACCTTAATATCTTCTGGAGCAGTTCCAACAAAGAAATCAAAAAGAAGGGGAAAGACCACAAAATACGCAAATGCAATGCCGATATAAAAAAGTGCGACGCTACTAATTAATAATGGAATAGCAATACGTTTTTCATTTTTATACAGTCCCGGGGCAATAAATGACCACACTTGGTAAAGCACAAAAGGGATTGCAATAAAAAAAGAAACTATAAAGGTCGTTTTGAACGGGGTAAGGAACGTGGAAGTCACCTCTGTAGCGATCATTCCAACATCACCCGCCAAACGCTCCTGTAGTGGGTGGGCAATAAAATTATAAATTTCAGACGCAAACGGCATCAAGCAGACAAATAAGACCAATACGACTAAGAGGATTCGCAGTAGGCGATCACGCAGTTCGATCAGGTGGTCGATAAAAGGCTGATGTTTATCTTGGGACTGATCGCTCATGACTGGCTATCTTTTTCCTGTTGCGATGTTTTCTTCTCGCCTTGTTTTTCTTCTTCATCTTCATCGATGTTTTCAGGATGGTCCGGGTTTAAATCCGGGTCCCCAAAATCATGCCAATGCTCCGGGTATTCCGGATCCTGTAACTCCTCGGCAGTTTCATCCTGTTCTGGCAAATAATCCTCCTGCTCTGCACGAGGATGAGCAGGTTCTTCTATCGCCTTTTCAGGCTTTGGTGCCTCAGGATGATTTACTCCAGCTGCCTGTTTTTCTACTGGTGTCCCTGCAACTTGTGGTTTTTCAGGCTGATTAAGCGCGTCGTGAACTTCCTTATTGGCTTCGCTAAAGGTTTGCTCCATCTCACGACGACTCTCCTCAATCTCACGCATAATGCGCTCATTGTGAAGTTCACGCCGTATATCATCGGCTCCAACCTCTCGCTCCAATTCTTCGCGAGCACTATGTAAGGTCCGCTTCAAACCGGACCACCAGCGGGAAGTGGTACGCACCGCATCGGGCAGTCGCTCAGGGCCAACCACCAACAGGGCCACGGCAGCAACTACCAATAGTTCTAAAAAGCCGATATCAAACACAGAGTGACACTCGCCTTAGTCGTTGCCGATTATTTGTCCTGAGACTGTTTATCTTTATTTTTGACAGTACTGTCTTGGCCTGGCTTCTCTTCCTCATCGTGCTTGAGACGCTCGACATCTTTGTCTTCATCAGCATCCTTGGATTTGTCTTCATCCTTAACCGCTTTGCGGAAACCCTTAATTGCGCCCCCCAGATCGCCTCCGAGGTTTTTCAAACGCTTGGTTCCGAACAGTAGTAAGACTATGACCAGGACAATCAACAACTGCCAGATACTAATTCCACCGAATCCCATAATTGTCTCCATTACATTCAATAGGATGGCTTGAGTTTCTTACCGGGCACTCCCGCCATCAGGGGTGGTGCCACAAGTGATTCAAATTTTACTTAGTTCGCGCAGCTTTCTCGTCCAGGCCAGAAAGACCAAATCGGCGCCCAAGCTCTCGAACCACGTCCTGAGAATCAGCGCCCAAGTGAGATAGCATGACCAGCGAGTGAAACCATAGGTCCGCTGTCTCGGCAACCAGGTCTCGATTATCGCCACTACTCTGTGCGTCTTTTGCTGCAAGAATAGCTTCAGTGGCTTCTTCACCGACTTTTTCCAAAATCTTGTTCAGGCCTTTGCTATGTAGACTGGCCACATAGGATTCAGAAGCATCACTGCTATTTTTACGGCTTTCCAACACCGCATCGAGCTGTTGCAGCACATCTTTCATAATTGTTTCACTTATAAATGGACTTCGGGTCCTGAATCACCGGCTGATTCACCTGCCACTCTTCATCTTGAAGGAGGTGATAGAAACAACTACTGCGTCCGGTATGACAGGCGATTCCACCTTCCTGCTCGACCAACATTAATACGGTGTCCCCGTCACAATCCAGGCGCAATTCACGCACCTTCTGCAGGAAGCCGGAGGTTTCTCCTTTGCGCCACAGGCCCTTGCGGGATCGGGACCAGTAGACGGCGTAACCCTCACTGGCAGTGAGCGCCAGCGATTCCCGGTTCATCCAGGCCATCATCAACACCCGCCCGGTTTTGAAATCCTGCGCAATCGCAGGAACCAGGCCATCACTGTTCCAGCTGACTTTATCGAGAAAACCGGCCTTTGCTTGAATTTGAGTCAATGTCTAACAATCCTTAGAAGTTCCAGTGTAGGCCGAAGCGCCCTAGGGCCACAGCAGTAGCACTAGTGCAGCAACGCCCAGTACCCAACCAGTCGGCGGCAACTGAGCCAGCCATTCCGGTTTACTGACGGCGATGGCGCCAACGCCCAACACAACTCCGGCGACCCGCCGAATATATTGGCGCAAGCCTCGGCGTTGCGAGCCCGCCAACTGCTCGCCAATTACCTCTAACTGGGGCGCCAGTTCCCGCGACTGCTCCAGAGCTGAGTACACCAGCTGTGGCATCTGCGGGAATTTCTCAAGCCACTCCGGACCGTAGCGCTTTATCTCACCCACAATTGTTTTGGGGTGGATTCGATCGCGCATCCAGCGCTCTAAAAATGGATGAGCAGTCTTCCACAGATCCAGCTGCGGATAAAGCTGTCGACCCAAACCTTCGATATTCAACAGGGTCTTTTGTAACAGTACCAGCTGCGGCTGTACCGCCATATCGAATCGGCGTGCAGTCTGGAACAGACTGATCAACACCCGAGCGAAGGAAATCTCTCCCAGGGGTTTTTCAAAAATGGGCTCACAGACCGAGCGAATAGCGGACTCAAAGGCATTGATCGGCGTGTCGGAGCGAACCCAACCACTTTGCACGTGCAGCTCCGCCACCATACGGTAATCGCGGCGGAACATCGCCAGGAGATTGCGCGCCAAATAGTACTGGTCTTCCCGTGTCAGGCTACCGACGATTGCGGTATCAATCGCAATATATTGCGGGCGTTGCGGGTGCTCCCTGGAAACGAAAATGTTGCCCGGGTGCATATCCGCATGGAAGAAGTTGTACTCGAATACCTGCTTAAAGAAGATCTCAACACCGCGCTCAGCCAGCAGCTGCATATTGGTGTCCTGGGCGCGAAGCTGGGCCAGGTCGGTGACCGGGATACCGTCGATACGCTCCAACACCAGGACATTTTCGCGGGTGTAATCCCAGTGCACTTCGGGGATATACAACAGCGGGGAGTTGGTAAAGTTGCGGCGGAGCTGGGTGCCGTTGGCCGCTTCACGAGTTAGGTCCAATTCACCTTCAATCGTGTGCCGATAGTCCTCAACCACCTCCACCGGGCGCATGCGGCGCCCTTCGGGCACAAAGCGTTCAATTACACGGGCGATCACCCCCAGGAGTTTCAAATCTTCCTGGATTACCTCATCAATGCCCGGGCGCAGTACTTTGACGACCACTGATTCGCCGCTCTTTAATTCAGCCGCATGCACCTGTGCAACTGAAGCCGCTGCCAGTGGCTGCTGATCAAATTTGGCGAAGACCTCATCCACCTTGGCACCAAGGGCTTCTTCGATCAGAGCCGTGCACTGGTCACTGGGGAAGGGCGGCACCTTGTCCTGTAAATAATCTAATTGCTCGACAATATCTGGTGGTAGCAGGTCGGGACGAGTGGAGAGAAGTTGGCCGAATTTAACGAAAATGGGCCCCAGCTCTTCCAAGGCTCGGCGCAGCCTTTCGCCCCGTGGCATCTTGGACTGCGGCAGCAACTTCACCGGAAGTAGCAACCCCCGCAACCACAGTGGGCGCTCCTCGGCTGGCAATAATTGATCGAGACGATAGCGCAGAAAAACCCGCGCAATTGTGAGACTTCGACGAACTGGCAAAACTACTCGGCCTCCCTGCGGGAAAATTGTTCTTCCAGCAAGCGTACGCGCGCCTCGAGCCGTTCAGCAGCTAGAGAGGCCTCGGCCAGGTCTTCGACAAATGCTTCGAACTGGGCCTGGGGTGGAGTCAGCTGCCACTCCTCACTGATAGCCTCTGCCGCCACTTCAGGCGCTCGATTCAGGTTGCCTCCCAACCAGCGGGCAGCATCGCGCAGGACATTGCCAATTGAGTGGGCGGGAATATCGCCAACCACTTGCGCCAACGGCGCTTCCCAATCGATATCCAGGTCACTCAAGATCCATTGCAGTTCTGCCAGCAGGGCACTTGAGCCGCTCACTGACACCCCCAGTCCGGCAGGAGTTGCATCCGGGTCTTTGATCAGGCGTACAAAAGACAGCGCTGAGCCGCTCAATTGGGTGGTAACTTCCCCCTCCCAATGCTGGCGCACCCGCACCTGGTCACCCTCGATACACAGGCAAAACTGTAGTTGCGGGGCGGTTAAATCCAGCGCCATGGTCTTTCCATCCAGAGCGGAAAGGCGCTCGCGTGTCGCCGGGTCATACTGGAGGGCAGTATTAATTGTGGTTTCCAGCGCGGCATCAAAGCCCGCGCGAAAAGTGGGGTCGCTCATGGCGGTTTACGGCCTCGTGCCTGCGCTCAGAGAAAAAATAGGCTTATGCAGTTTTTCAGGGCTTGATGCCCCGGTGCAAAGCGACAATTCCGCCGGTCATATTGTGGAATTCACAATCGACAAAACCGGCATCCGCCATCATCCCCTTGAGGGTTTCCTGATCTGGATGCATGCGGATACTCTCCGCCAGGTAGCGATAGCTGTCCGCATCATTGGCAACCAGCTTGCCCATAAATGGCAACAGACGGAAAGAGTACTGATCGTAGACTTTCTCCAACAGCTTCGACTGGGGCTTGGAAAACTCCAGCACTAACAATCGGCCACCGGGTTTCAACACGCGCAACATGGAGCGCAGCGCCAGGTCCTTATCGGTGACATTGCGCAGGCCGAAAGCGATCGTGATGCAATCAAAGGTATTGTCCGGGAAGGGCAAGTACTGGGCATCCGCCTGCACCGGCACCACGTTGCCGGCGATTCCCCGGTCGAGCAGGCGATCGCGACCCACTCGCAACATCGATTCATTGATGTCCGCCAATACTACCTGGCCGCTGGCACCCACAATACGGGAGAAGCGCGCGGTGAGGTCACCGGTACCCCCGGCGATGTCGAGAATACTTTGGCCCCGTCGGGCCCCGGACAATTCGATGGTGAAGCGCTTCCAGAGGCGGTGAACACCTCCAGACATCAAGTCGTTCATTACATCGTAACGGGCTGCTACAGAGTGGAACACTTCTGCCACACGACCGGCCTTTTCTTCCACCGGCACTTCCTGGTAGCCGAAGTGGGTGGTCTTGCGATCCTTCATGCTATGCCTGCTGAGCGAAAACTTTAAAAGGCCATTGTACATTGCCGGAGCCAGTGGGGCACCGCTTGAAATCAAGCAGAGCGGTAACCACTAAAATTTAGTGAGATCACCCGGGACTGTTCTATGAGCTATCAATTCCAATGTGACTCTCCTTTTCCCGAGCAAATCAAATCTATCGCCCAGGCAGAAGTAACGGCGGCAAACGGATACTTGCTCCGCAACGGAGGGGAAACTGCTGTCCACGAACTGCGCAAACGCTGCAAGAAAATTCGCGCGCTACTGCGCCTGGTCCGCCCACAAATCATTAGCACTTTTCAGCGTGAAAATACCCACTACAGAAAATTGGCAAACACTCTCGCCCACACCCGCGACCTCACAGCACTGCGCATCGCTTTACTGGGATTGGCACCGCTACATCACTTTCACCGGTTACACCATCTCCTCGACGAACTGATCCAGGCAGAGCAAAACCACTCAGCGGTTCAAGCGGCATTGAAACTCCTCGATAAAGGTCAAATAAGAATTCCATCGTGGCCGCTTGAACAGCTCGGCTGGCATGATGCGGAAGCCGGTTACCTGCGCGGCTACCGAAAAGCCGCAAGCGCATGGCGTAAAGTACGCAGGCACAAAAATGCAAACCGCCTGCATCTATTGCGTAAAAGAGCCAAGGATCACTGGTACCAGAGCCGCTTATTGAGGAAGCGTTATCCGCTCACTGTGGGCGAGCGCTGCAAGTCACTAAAGGAGTTGGGAGAAGTTCTGGGTGACTGGCGTGATCTCCATTTGCTGGCACGGCTGGTAATCACTCAGGGAGACAAGCTGCAAAGTGAGTTTGGCACGGTGCTAAAAATTATCCGGCACCGACAAAGCCTACTCATGAAAAAGACCGAAGCACTCTGTGGGGCGCTTTTCTCCAAGCCTCAATTCAAGATCTGACCGGGGAAAGTTTCGGTGTGGATGAACATGTCTTCCACACCGACAGCTGATGGGATTACTGTTCCAATAATCCGCCAGCGCGCGCCATTACGTGAAACAGGAAGTTTTGTTCGTTGGTGCCGCTCACCAGGTGCGCACCCGGTCCGCGCGCCCAAACACCCACATCCTCACCCGCGTGGGATTCACTGCTCATGGGAACCAGGGCATCCTGCTGGTAATCCAGGGCAGCAGTATCTGTGCTCACCAGGCTCGGACGCGCTCCGCTATCACCGGCACTGTAGCCCGGGCCATTGGCATAGCTCAGAGTCGTGTAGGGCAGGCCATCTTCCGCCAGGGCATGAGAGGTTTCCGCTTCGCCATGGCCGTCATTGCCAATCACTTTACCGAGAATCGGGTTACCGCGAGTGGGGTAGCCGGCGATAGTCATCACGTGGCTGTGGTCCGCAGTAACAACAATCAGGGTATCTTCTGCACTGGTATTATCCATGGCGTACTGAATCGCTTCGGCAAATTCCACCGCATCGGTCAGCGCGCGATAGGCGTTGCCGGCGTGGTGACCGTGGTCGATACGACCGGATTCCACCATCAGGAAGTAGCCGTCCTCATTTTTCTGCAGCATCTCGAGACCTTTGGCGGTCATCTCTGACAGGGAGGGCTCACCGGCTTTATCGTCCTCGCGAACGGCTTCATATTCCATGTGTGAGGAATTAAACAGACCGAACAGCTTGTCGGTTGCGGAGGCATCTACGGCTTCAAAAGCAGTGGTGTCTTCAACGTAGGCAATATTGTTTACACCGTCGTCGTAACGGGCCTTCCACTCATCCACCAGGTTGCGCCCATCTTCACGGCGCCCCGCTTCACCTTCGATATCGGTAATATCGCTGGGCAGGAAGTTGCGACGACCTCCGCCCATTACCACATCGATACCATCACCGGCCTCAAACTCAATCAGTTGAGCGGCGATATCGGTGCAGCCATCCGGGGCTGCTTCTTCCCAGCCGCGCTCAGGTACCTTGGCATAAGTAGCCGCCGGAGTGGCGTGGGTGATACGCGCGGTGCTGATAATACCGGTGCTCTTGCCCAGGTCTTCGGCCAGTTCAATAGCCGTCGTCAGCGGGTACTCGAGGCTGGCGGCACAATCGCCGCGCGCAACATTTTCAGCAACACTCAATACACCGGCCTTGGTTTTAACACCGGTTACCAGTGCGGTCATAGTGCCGGCAGAATCCGGGGTCTGCTGGTTGGTGTTGTAGGTTTTGACCAGGCCAGCAAACGGCATTTGCTCAAAGCTCAGCTGGTGTTCCTCACCATCGAGGCCCTGCTGCTGACCCGCCAGGATACGGGCGGCGGTCACTGTGGAGATACCCATACCATCGCCAACGAACAGGATAATGTTCTTGGCGGCACCAGGGGTGTTGTTGATTTCTACAGCGCTCGCTTCTTCGATCGCCTGCTGGGCTTCCTGGAACCAGCTGCTGTTGCTCTGCGCAGAGGAAACACCGACATGCTCCTCTTCGGGTAATTCCACTACGTCGTCAGAGTTTGAGTTGTCGTCGCTACAGGCGGTGGCCAGTAGGGCGACAGAGAAAGCCAGTACCGTTTTCTTAAGATATCTCATGGTGAATTACCCCCAGTTATTCTTCTGTCAGCGACAGGTCGGTCGCAGCAGTCATCACGTGGAAGACTGCACTCTGCTCCAGGCTACCTTGTACCCGCTCGGCGCCGGCGCCGATAGCGTGCAAGCTGATATCCTCGCCCGCATGGCTCTCAGACTCCAGGTGCACCATTGCTTCCTGGTGGAAGCCCGGCGCTTCGGTATCCACGCCGGAGAGATCTTTGCGTCCGGTATCGGCGGCGATATCGTAGCGCTCATCCGCGTCGGTATTTTCACCTAAATCGGCATAACCCAGGCCATTGGCATAGCTCAGGGTGGTGTAAGGTTTACCGTCCGCAGCAAGACCTTCTTCCGCTTCTGCGGCACCGCTGCTGTCATTCTCAATCACTTTGCCGAGTATCGGGTTACCGCGAGTCGGATAGCCGGCGATAGTCATCACATGGCTGTGGTCGGCGGTCACCAGGATCAAGGTATCTTCAAGATCCACTTTATCCAAAGCAACCTGTACCGCATCCGCAAAGGCGATGGCATCGTGCAAGGCGTTGTAGGCATTGCCGGCGTGGTGGCCGTGGTCGATACGCCCGGACTCTACCATCAGGAAGTAGCCATCGCTGTCTTTTTCCAACAGCTCGATGGCGGTATCGGTCATCTCGGCAATGCTCGGCTCATCGCTGTCCTTGGCGATGCGGTCCGCATCGTAACTCATGTGGCTGCTGGTGAAGAGCCCCAATAACTTATCGGTGGAGGCAATATCGACGCCTTCCAGCTCGGAGCCACTCTCCACGTACACAGCAGTCTGCTCGCCGTCATAGCGCTCCAGCCATTCACTGGTCAGGTCGCGGCCGTCTTCACGCCTACCGTCGTTGTCGGTGGTAACAAAGTTGCGGCGGCCACCGCCGAGCATGACATCGATACCGTCGCCGGCAGACACCTCAACCATCTGCGAGGCGATATCGGAACAATCACCCTCGGCGGAATACTCCCAGTTGCGCTCCGGGCTGCGCGAGTAAGTGGCTGCGGGCGTGGCGTGGGTCAGGCGCGCAGTGGAAACAATGCCGGTGGCCTTGCCACGGCTCTCCACCATTTCCAGGAAGGTGTTTAATTCCTTACCCTCAGTGCTGGCGCAATCAGCTCGCAGTGCATCGCCGTCGATATTAATTACACCGGCGCGGGTTTTTACACCGGTCATCATAGCGGTCATGGTACCGGCAGAATCCGGGGTCTGCTGATTGGTGTTGTAGGTTTTGATCAGTGCGGTATGCGGAAACTCTTCGAAGGAGAGCGCATTTTCTTCGCCGCTCTCACCGACAAGCTGGCCTTCAAGGATACGGGCGGCGGTTAGTGTGGAAATGCCCATTCCATCGCCGACGAACAGAATTACATTCTTCGCAGTTTTTGCCTCTCGGGAAAGCGAAGCGCGCTCTTCCAATCGGTCAGCACTTTCCGTGTACCAGGCACTATTGGTTTGGTAGTCGGGCAGGGTTGCCGCTGAAACAGCGGAAGCGAGAGGAATCAGACAAAAGGCGCTCAGTGCGCGGACAATTGTTTTTGCCATGGGGGCCTCCGAAACTCGTTAATTTGGCGAGCATTAGAGTTCCAAAATGTGACAAAAGAATTACGCGCCGGTTACGTTGTTAATATCTTTGCTCTGAAAATCAATGAATATCAAAGAACTACCTAGAAGCGACAATATTTGGTGCAGTCGTACCAAAAATTAATTATT